>CAXULW010000001.1:0-178589 GCA_964252015.1 uncultured Jatrophihabitantaceae bacterium
GAGGCCCCGGCCCGCAACCCCTCAACGAGGGATCACGTCATACCGTCTGACCCGCTACGGGCCCGACTCGACCGTGTGAGATATCTCCTCGCAGGATGGGCAGGGACCGCCGGCGGATCCCGAGTTTGTCCTGGCACAGCGCCGTGAAACGCGATGCGGTGTAGGTCGAGCACCGGTCGCTGTGGAAGCACGCCGTCATCGTGGGCGCGCGCACCGCGGACCGCGGCGGCGATCGTGATCGCGTCGCGGGCCAGGTCAGCGTTCGGATGCTCAGACGTTGGGCGGGCCGGCAGCTTGCGGGAGAACAGATGAAGGACGGTGGCCATATACAGCTTGCCTTCATCGGTCGGGATCTCGGTCATATCACCGCACCACGTCACGTTCGCCGCCGCCGCGCAGAAGTCGCGGTCGACCAAGTCGGGGAACTTCGGCGCGTTGCTGTCCTGTTTGGTCAGTCCCCGACTGTGCTTGGGTTTGCGGCCCTGAAGACTCTGGCGGGTCATCGAGTCAGCGACGGTGTTCACGCTCACCGTCCAGCGCCTCGAGCAGTCGGCATAGATCCGTGGCGAGGCGTAGCTGCACTCGGAGGCCATGAACATCTTGCCCACCTCGGCGTCCAGTTCGGACCGCCGCCGCTGGCGCGGCGTCGCCGGCCGCTCGAGCACTTGTAGAGCCACGACACGCTGACCCCGAGCGACATCCGACGGGGCCGAGCAGACTCGTGGTGCCGTTCGTGCATCGTCGATCGAGGTCGGCCTAGTCCGCAGCAAGTCCGAGGAGGCGGCGGGGCGCCTGGGCGTCTCGGGCGATGTCGCCGCGGATGGCGTGGGCTTTCATCATCGGTCTGTCGCGGAACGCAGACCAGGGGGCGGACATGGATCGAGCGAGCGCTGGTCTGACCTGCTCGACCGTCTGGACCGTGCGGCGGCGGATCGGCATCGGCTCGATGAAGCGCATGGTGCGGCTCGTCGGGGCCGATGATCCTGCGTTGGTGTTGCGGTCTCCGCCACATCGCCTACTCCGCGACGACCAGGCGACCAGGAGGTCTTTCGGCTCACGCTAACGCCCGTACGAATCTGTTCGCCCGTCGCCTGATGCTCGACGACATCCTGGGTCGCGCGCGCACTGACGCGTGGACGCGGTGACCGCTCGGCGGGGCCCGTGCTGGTCGATGTGGGGGGTCTGGACGCGGGTCGCGACTCGGCCGACGTCATGCGGCGATCTCGGCCCGAGGTGCTGGCGTCGCTTCGCCGAGCCCAGAGGCCGTTGTTCTGCTGGACAGAACGCCCGGTGACAGCGCCGGCTCCTGCGAATATGTTCTGCTCGGCACGGGCCGTGGCGCCGCGTTTACGCAGCGCACCGGTCAGGGATCTCGACCGACAGGACGGCACATTGGCAGATCTGACCGCTGCTCGCGACGCCCTGCCGCTGCGTCGCCCGTCCCGCTCCCCAATGGCCATCATCGGTGCGTGCGCGTTCGTCGTGCTTCTCGAGGGTTACGACCAGAGCGTTTACGGTGCCGTGCTCCCGGTTCTGGTTAAAGATCCCAGCTGGCACATGACCAAGGTCCAGGCCGGTTACGTGGGCAGTGCCGCGTACGCCGGCATGATGGTCGGCGCCCTCGGTGCGAGCTGGCTGGCGACCAGGACTTCACGGCGGATGGTGCTGTTGGGCTGCTTATTGGCTTTCGGTGTCTTCGGCACCGCGTGCTATTGGACGCACAGCCCGATGTCGCTGGGAACGCTCCGGTTCCTGACCGGTCTCGGCCTGGGCGGCGTGCTCCCGGTCACCTCGACGCTGACCTTCAGCCGGGTCCCGCCAGGGCGGCGGATGCTGATCTACTCGCTCATGTTCGCGACGATTCCCTTCGGCGGCCTGATCACCGCGCTGGTCGGCAAGTCGATCATCCCGGAACACGGTCCGATGATCATGTTCTTGCTGCCCGGGCCATTCGTGGTGGTCGCGCTTCTTCTGACGGCCTCGCTGATCCCGACTGGTCCTGCTGCTCCCGTCACCCGCGACGGCGAGATCGCGACCGAAAGTGTGTTCTCGACCGGTTGGCGAGCCGTGACGACCCTGCTCGTCCTGGCCACCCTGCTCGGATTGCTGCTCTGGTACGGACTGTTGACCTGGCTGCCTGGCATCATGTCCGAGGCCGGCTACAACCTCGGATCCGCGCTGACCTTCCAGGTCTTGCTGCTGGCCGGCGGCGTGATCGGATCGGTGCTGATCGCTCCGTGCTACGACCGCTTCAGCGGCCACTACGGGGTGATCGCGGCGATCTACCTGCTCGGCGCGGTGGCTCTGTTCCTCTGCATCGGCTCACCGGCGAAGGCTCCTCTGTTGGCGCTGATCTTCGTCGCTGGCGCAGTGGCCCAGGGCGGCCTGATCACCCTCAACGGCCTGGTCGACCGTACCTATCCCGAAAGCATGCGCTCGACCGCGCTCGGCACGACGCTCGGCTTCGGGCGAATAGGTGCGATCATCGCACCATCTGTCATAGGCCATCTGGTCGGTCGCAGCGCGAGCGCCAGCTTCGTGTTCTTTGCAATAGCCGCTGCGCTCGCCTCCCTCCTCGTCGCGGTGGCGGCGCACGCGATCCGCCGTCGAGGTCTGGCGCTCACACCCGCGTAGTACGACCGGCGCGATCGATCTGGTGATGAGTGAATAAGCAATTCAGGTCACCGCGCTCGACATCGATCAGCGCGGGCGCTACGTCTCGGCGCGCGGCGACCCGCGCGATCCTCACCGAGTGTTCCGCTTCGTTGATTTCGTAGAGCGCCCAGCATCCGCCCCGGTGGGCGGCGTGCATGCCCGTGAACTTGTCAGGGAGGGGGTTTGCCGACTCGATAATCCGCAAGCGGGCCGTACAGGAACTCGATGATCGCTACCGGCGGTCGTACAGGTCGGCCTGGCCGGACAACCGGACATGATCGTCACTCCGCTGCATGATTTGTTTCCTCATCGACACCCTCTACGGACTCAAGGATCGTCGGACCGACCTTCGCACCGGCATGGAACTCACGCTCGAGTGGCTGGCCGAGATCAGTAAGAGCACGTACTCATCTCCTGATCCGTAGGTTTAGAAGGCTCAAACGCGAACGCTCGATACGACACTTCGCCGACGAGAAGCTCCAGGATCGCTCGAGTCGGCGGCTGGTCGACCGTGATGGCCCTCGGCGCCTCGCCGATTGATACGGCACACGTAGCCCCGGCAAGGACTGGGGAGGGACGGGGCGGCGGTCACGGCCGGAGCTAATGGCCGCCGTGACCCCGGCGGTTCAGCCGGTAGCGATGTAGCGGACGGTGATGGTCGCGGTGTCCTGGCCGGAGACGGTCTCGGCGGTGCCGAGGATGTGTGTTGGCGAACCCCGGCGAATCAGTCGGTTCCCTTAGTTGTCGGCCAGGTGCCTCCGAGCTCGCGCCGGGTCGACACGCATAGGGAAACCCCCGATTCACCACGGCTCGCGCCGATCTAGCTTTCGGACATGGGCAACGATGTGTTCGCGGTCGAGCGCTACGACGAGTCCGGCAGCGCGCTGCCGCCGGACCCATTGCCCGAACTGCCGCCGGGCGCGCGGCTGACCTGCGCGCTGCACCTGCGGGCCGACGACGTGCTGCTGGCCGTCGTCGAGGGCGCGGACGAGCAGGCCGTTCGCGCGGCGTTGAAGCAGGCGGGCTGGCGGTTCGACCGCATCACCGCCGGCGCGTGGATAACGCCGCCAGCGGCGGCGAAATGAGGCAATCACCGCTGAGCCGGGGGTTTGCCCGTTCCCCCAAGCTGCTGGCGCCCGTCGTAACCGCGGTGTTGCTGCTATCCGCCTGCACCGGCGGTCAGGCGCATCCGTCGTCCTCGCCCGCCGTCAGCACCGGCGGCGGACCCAGAGGTGGCGGACCCGGAGGTGCCGTCGTCCAACTCAGACCCGCCGCCGCACCCACCGGCGCGCAACTGCACTACGGCACCAGCATCGGGCGTATTCCGGGCGTCACCTACCAGTCCGATGTGGTCGTGCTCGGCGGCGGGGCGTCGTCGATCCGCTCGGCAGACGGCAGCGGGTACGTGTGGACCGTCGACGGTTCGGCGCCCGGCGCGAGCAAGCTGCGGGTCGGTTCGATCATGATGGCGACCACCCTCGCGACCGGCCGGGTCCTCGCGATCAAGGATGTCGCCGGTGGGCGGCAGATCGTCCTCGGGCCGGTCGCGCTGACCGACGTGATCAGAGACGGAACCTTCACGACGACGACGCCGATCGCTATCCAAGACCCGTTGGCGTATACCTTCCCGACCGATCCGACCGCTCGCCAGATCCCGGACACCGACGCCCAGGACGGAACGCACCCTGTCCGGGCGCAGAGCCTCACCGTGGCCGATCAGAACAAGCCACCCGCACCCCACCTGTCGCAGATCCCGTCCAGCATCCCGTCCGACCTGCCGTCCGGGGGGTCGGCTAACGGGTCGACCGGCATCAAGCTGCCGCTGCCGACCAGCCAGCCAAGGCCCATCAAGGAGGGCGATGTCACGCTGACCCCGCGGTGTTGCTCGCCGATGCACGTCCTGGTGGACTACGACGGCGAGAACGGCAGGATGCACGGTGATCTCGGGCTCGATGTCGGCAAGCCGGAGATCAAGGCGTCGGTGACGATCGGTGGCTCGCACCTGCTCGACGCCTCGGTCAAGCTCTACGACGCGGCAGCGGTCTTCTTCGACTTCGAGGCGGCGACGCGCAACGTCGACGGCAACAAGCCGCGCACGATCTTCCAGCTGCCGGTCGAGTTCACCATTCCCGTGACGCCGTTCTCAGTGTCGGTGAGCTTCAACATCAGCATGTCGATCCAGCTCGCCGGTCAGGCCGCGTTGTCCTCGCATGCCAAGTACGCCTTGGACGGCCCTATCGGCGTGGAGTTCACCGGCGGCCATCTGACGACCGTCACGCCGACCGTCAAGACGGTCCGAAGCGTGTCGGACAGCGCCTTCTCGGCCGGGGTGTCGGTCAACGCCATATCGCTGGCCTTCAACGCATCGCTGAGCATCGGCTTCGGCGTGCCCGGCATCCACGTCGGCCCGTTCGTCGGGATCACCGCCTCGCTCGCATTCGACAAAGACGGCAGCCCGCCGCAGACGACGCTGACGCTCGGCTGCTCGGTCGCGAAAGTCCGGATCACGGGCGTCGTGGGCGTGGGTTACTCGCTCTCCAAACCGGTCGCGAAGGTGATCAACTTCGCGCTGAGCATCCTCAACCTGAAGGCGATCGAGCCCGCGGCGGGGCCGAGATGGCCGTTCACCATCTGGGATCCGGCGCAATCCCAACGATGTTTGAAGAGGAAATGACGTACTCAACAATTGGAGGATCCGTGAGCCGCACCAAGCTATCCGTCACCCTCATGCTGGGCTTGACGCTCGTAATCGCCGGCTGCTCGACGGGGGGCGGGACGGCGACCCGCACCGTCATCGTGACGCGCATCGTTACCGTAACGCCGTCCCAGTCGGTGCCCACGGGTGACGCCGAGCTGACCGGCGCAGCGGCGCCGCCGCCGACGTCCACCGCAGCGCTGCCGAACCCGTGCACGCTGCTCCCACTAGCGGACGCGACCAAGCTGGCCGGCACGAAGCTGCTGGCGCCCACTACCGCCGGCGCTCCCGGGAGGCCCAGCGCCTGCCAGTACGACGGCCCGACGACCGGCCCGGAGGCGCAGGTCGACGTGTTCGTCGGCGACGGCGCGAAGCAGCAGCTGCACATCGACCGCGACAACCTGCACCACAAGTTCTTCACGGTCAGGGGCGTCGGCGACCAGTGCCTGCAGGAGGACGACAACGCCTTCGTCCTGAAGAACGGGCTCTACGCGTCGATCAACCTCGTGCGGTTGAACGATCCCGCGCAGAACAAGGCGCGGTTGACCGCCGCCGCCCGCACCCTGGCCACCAACATGCCCTGACTGAGCTTGTCGACCTCGAGCCGGCCGGTCGGCGCCTACGTCTGGGCCTGCGCGCGGGCCCGCAGCGCCGCCGCAAGTTCCACCCGCCGCCCGATCGCGAGCTTGCGGTACGTGCGAGCGAGGTTGGCCTCGACCGTCTTGGGGCTGATGAACAGGGTAGCGGCGATCTCCCGGTTCGTGGCACCGGTCGCGGCGAGCTCCGCGACGCGCAGCTCCGAGGACGAGAGCTCGTGCGGCATCCCCATCCGCCCTCCGGTCCGCTCGGCGTCGGCCCGGGCGCGGGCTGCGAAGGCCACGGCCCCGATCGCGTCGAACTCGGCGGCCGCGGCAAGCAGGGCATTACGCGCGGCACGCTTGCGACGTGCTCGCCGGTGTGCGAGACCTACGACGACCAGGCAGCGGGCCCGATCGAACGGCACGACGTCTGCCGACGTGGCTTCGCGCGCGGCCACCAGCTCCTCGACGAGCCGCGCGGTGTCCTGACCCGCCGCGCTTGCCATCAGCACCCGGCAACGGGCGAGTGCGAGCGCCGTCCACGGTCGAGGCAGGCGGTCGTGGCGGCGGGCGAGGCGGTCGTAGGCGACCTGTGCCGTCACCAGATCGCCGATGCCGACGCAGGCCTCGAGCCAATCCGGTTCGAAGCGCGACGCCAGCGGTTCGGCAAGACCGGTGGCGCTCATCGCTGCGTCGAGCTCGGAATAGGCCGCCGCAGCGTCGCCTGCCCGACCGTCGACCAGTGCGACGAACGCGGTGAGCTGCAGGCTGATCCGGTGCAGCCACGGGTCTCGTGACACGACGGCCTCGGCCAGCCCGGCTTCGCCCGCCGCCCGGGCCTCGTCCAGCCTGCCGCGCAGCGCGTCGAGCGTTCCGCCCAGCCAGCGCTCCGCCGCGACACCCGCACCCAGCTGGGCAGCGAGCTCTGCCGCACTGGCGATCCACGCCGCGGCCTGCGCATAGTTGCCGGCCAGGGTCTCGGCCTCGCCCAGGTGTTCCATCAACTCGTGCTGCAACGGTTCATCACCGGCGCTGACCGCAGCATCGAGCATCGACTGCAGCCGGACCCGGGCCCGCTCGTGCTGATCCGTGCCCTTCCACCAGATCGCCGGAATCGTCCCCGCCAGCCAGGAGGGGCTACCGTCCTCCATCGTGAGGGCGCGGTCCAGCACGTCGACCCTGGGCGGCAGACCGGAGCGCACCTCGTTGAGGAACACCAGCATCAGGACCGAGGCGAGCAGCGCGCGATCGGTGCGGCCGAGGACGCCGGTGCCGCGGAGGTCTCTATCGGCGGCTGCCGGCGCCTCCTCGAGCAGGGCAAGAGCGGACTCGGCATGTTCGCGCGCCGGCGCCGCGAGGTCGATGAACACCGCAAGATGGGCATGGATCCGGCCGGCCAGTCGTGACGACGGCGTCGCCGCGGTGAGTGCGCGCTGCGCCGTGGACGCCGCAAGTGGCAAGTCGTCCACGGCGAACGCGATCTCGGCCCGCAGCAGCAGGGCCTCGGCGAGCAGGTCGCCGTGCAGGCTGCGGGCGATGGCGTCGGCCTGCTCCGCGGCGAGTCGGTAGTTGCCACAGTCGAACAGGCAGTAGAGCGCACGCAACCGAAGCGTGGTCGCCCTGGTGCCGTCGACGGTGAGTGCGCCGGCCCGCTCGTAGAACTCGGCGGCCAGATCGGGGGCGCCTCGCGCACGGGCTCGCTCGGCCGCCTCACCGAGTTCGGCCGCGACCTCGTCGCTCGGGTCGGTGGTGCACTGCGCGAGGTGCCGCGCTCGTTCGTCGCGGTCGGTGCTCGACGCCGCGAGCAGCTCGTGGATACGTCGCCGGACCCCCGCCGGGATGCTGGCCCGGACAGCGCTGGCGTACACCGGGTGGGCGAACCGAACGTAGGCAGCGTCGTCCACCGTCACCAGGCCGACCTCCTCCACAGCATCGAGAGCGTCCGCGGCGATGCCGAGTGCCGCGAGCTCCGACAGGTGCGGCGCCGACAGCAGCGCGGCCAGCCGGGCGGCCCGCACGCTGTCGGGGTGCAGCGTGGCGAGTGATCCATCGACCAGCTCGTGCATCGACGCGGGAATTGGGAAGTCGCCGCCGGGTCCGGGCATGCGAGGCAACCGCAGCGCGGCGCGGGTGAGTTCGATCGCGAGAAGGGGATTGCCGCCGGACTCCCGCACCAGTCTGGCGACGACGGGCCGGCTCAGCGAGACGCCGAAGCGTTCGGCCAGCAGGCTATGCAGCGGACCCACCCCCAAGGGCGTCAGGTTCAACCGCTCGACGGGAGTGTGGGCGTCCAGTTGCAGAGGGGCACGCGGATCGACCCGGTCGCCGGTTCGCCGAGTGGCCACGACCCGAACCCGCGCGGACGAGCGACGCAGAGCGAACTGTAGGGCGCGCTCCGTGGGCGGGTCCAGCCACGGAGCATCATCGATCGCCACGAGCAGGCCGGCCGGGCTGCGGTCGGCCGCTGCGTCGAGCATGGTTCGCACCGCCGAGGCCAGCGCGCGCTCATCCACCTGCACGGAATCGTCGGCCAGCAGCAGCGCTGACCTTGTCGCGCGTTGTTGTGGCGTGGGCAGGCCGTCCAGATCGTCGGCCAGAGGGTGCAGCAGGTCTGCGAGGGCGGCGAGTGGAAGCGCCGCTTCGGTCTCGGTGGGCGCGCAGCGGACGACGGCCATCCCCCGCTCTCGTGCGAGGTCGATCAGCGCTTCGAGCAGCGATGTCTTGCCGATGCCGGCCGGTCCTTCGACAAGCACCCGGCCGGTCGTCTCGAGGGTGGCAAACGCGAGCTCGAGCACGGCGTCGCGCCCGACCAACGTACCGCGCACACGCCGTAGTCTCGCACGGCGTGGTTCTACCTGGATTCTTCACCCGCCCAGGCGCAGGGGACGTCCGTCGCGCCCGGGATGAGTTGATATCCGCCGCGGGTGATCGCGGCTGGAGGGTCGAGCGGGTGCAGGACTCGGAGACGTTCTGCCCGATGCTCGTGCCCGGCCCCGAGGACTTGCTCGTCGATCTCGCCCTGTACTCGGCTCTTGGGCGAGCCGCCGGCGCGAGCATCGCTGAAAGGTGCTCCATGACAGAGCTGCTCGACCTGGCGCGCGATGTCGACAACGGATTCGACGTGGGTGTTCGGCGACATGCTCAGGCAGTTGGGCCGCTAGGCCGATGTCGATCTTGCATTGGCTGCGGTGATCCGCCGCGCGGAACAACCTCGCCGATCGACTCACCGCGTGGGCACCCAGCGCCGGGGCCCGCGCGGGGGAACCAACCATGCACCGCTGCCGCTCATTCTGACCGTTCAGGTGCCGATCACATCGTTGATGCGGCCGTCCGATCAGCGTGGGTGATGTTTGGTTCACCCAGACGGTGGGGCCCCAGCGGGTCGGGCTGAGGAGGCTGGGCAGCGTGGACAGCTTGGTCGTTCGGCGCTGGGTGCCGTGGTGGGTGATATCTGCTGTGTGGGCGGCGGTGAGCTTGGCGTTCTTGGCGTTGCTCGCGACGCATGCGCTGGGTTCCTGGCGCACGGTCGAGTTGGACGATTATGGATGCGTGGCGGCGCCTGCGGTGGCCGGTCTCGCGTGCTTCGGGGCGCGGCGGCGGGCCGATGTCCGGTCCGGCCGAGCGTGGCTGTTGCTGGGTCTGTCCTGCGTGTCGTGGGCGGCCGGCGGGGCCGCTTGGACGGTGTACGAGGTGTACCTCCGGCGGGACGTGCCGTTTCCGTCGTTACCCGATGCCGGGTATCTGTTGTCGGTGCCGCTCGGTGTCGCTGCGCTGCTGATGTTTCCGGGGGTTCGGGTGGTGGGCGCCGTGCGGTTGCGCCCGATCGTGGACGGGCTGATCGCCGCGGCGGCACTGTTGTTCCTGAGCTGGACCACGGTGCTGGGGCCCGCGTTCCACGCCTCCACCGGGTCGCTGTTCTCCCAGACGATCGCGCTGGCCTACCCGGGCAGCGACGTCCTGATGGTGACGATGGCGCTACACACGTTGGCCCGGGCCCGTGGCAGACAACGCTCGACGATGGCGCTCGTCGCGGCGGGTCTGCTCATCATCGCGTTGGCCGACAGTGCCTTCGCCTGGTTCACCGCCCACGGGGACTACGCATCCGGCAACCTGTTCGACGCTGGCTACGTTGCCGGTTTCCTGCTCATCGCCGGGGCCGCGTTCCGGGTCGCCACCACGTTGCCGCCTGTGGCGGGAGCCGCCGCCGAGCCAGCGCCGCCGAGCCGCCTGGCTCTGGTGCTGCCATACGTTCCGCCGCTGCTCAGCTTGCCGTGGATCGTGGCGCTGCAGGTTGGTCATCACCCGATCGACCCAGTCGCCGTAGACATCGTGGTCTTCTTGATCGGCGCGGTGCTGCTGCGTCAATTATTGAGCCTACGAGCGAACGTGGCGCTGAGTCGGCAACTGCACGACAGCAACACCACGCTACGACAACGCGAGGTGGACCTGGAATTCCAGGCCTTCCACGACCCGTTGACCGGCCTCGCCAACCGCAAGCTGCTCATAGATCGCGCGAACCACATCTTGGCCCGGGCACGTCGTCCGGGCCAGGTCATCATGCTGCTGGCCGACCTTGACGACTTCAAGGCCGTCAACGACACCCTCGGCCATCAGGCGGGCGACGCCCTGCTGGTATCACTAGCTGACCGACTCCGGGCCGTCGTGCGCCCAGAAGATACTGTGGCCCGCCTCGGCGGCGACGAATTCGCGGTACTGCTCGACGACGTCAACACCCTCACCGACGCCCGCCTCGTCGCTGACCGGATCGGCGATGCCCTGCTACGACCGTTCGACCTGTCCGGGATACCCACCGTCATCGGAGCCAGCATCGGCATCGCCACCGTAGGGACCGGCTCAACCAGCGAAACGCTGCTACGCGAAGCCGACATCGCCATGTATGCCGCCAAGAATGGCGGCAAGGGCCGCTTCGCGGTGTTCGCGGGCGAACTCGCCGCCGCCGGCGTGGACCGGGTCCAACTGAAAACCGACTTGGCCGACGCCGTCCGCCGGGACGAACTGTCACTGAAATATCAACCCATCCTCGACCTGAAGACGGGTCGGCTGTGTGGGGTCGAAGCCCTGCTGCGGTGGAGCCACCCCACCCGCGGCCAGATCGAGCCGGACGCGTTCGTGCCCCTGGCCGAGGCCACCGGAGCGATCTGGCCGATCGGCCGGTGGGTTCTGCACCAGGCCTGCGCCCAAGCCGGCCGCTGGCACAAGCAGCGACCAGCAGGCGTGTCACCACTGACGCTTTCTATCAACATCTCCGGGCGGCAACTCGCTGACCCCCAGCTCATCCCCACCGTCCGGGCCGCTCTTGCCGCCGCCGAACTCGACCCGGCGCTGGTCACCATCGAAGTTACCGAAAAAGTCCTCAGCAACGAAGACCTCGCCCTTGCCCCACTACAGGCACTGCACGACCTGGGTCTCCACCTCGCCATCGACGACTTCGGCACCGGCCACACCGCGCTCACCCGACTCCGCCACTATCCGATAGACACCCTCAAAATCGACCAGTCCTTCGTCGCCGCCCTGACCCCCGACGCGCCCATCCCCGATGTCTTCATCACCGCCATCCTCACCCTCGGCCAAGGCCTGGGCATGGACGTCATCGCTGAAGGCGTCGAAAACAACGACCAACTCGCCGCGCTACGCGCACTCGGGTGTCCCAAAGCTCAAGGCTTCCTCTTCGCCCGACCGGCACAACCTGACGTGATCACCGAACTCATCTACAGCACAATCACCCTCCTCGACCCGGAAAACACACTTGCCTAAGCTAAGAAACCAGCCGCCGCTGCTGCCGAAGCCGTCCCGAGTCCCGCGATGTGTTGTTGTCCCGAACGGTCGGAGCGGAGCGCGGGTGGCGTCGGAAAGTTCGGCCCGGTCTATACCGCGGCGAAGCAGTCGTCCGCCGGCCAGTCGATGCCGTTGAACGGCTTCACTTCGCCCGTGCCGCCGACCGGCTATACGTGACCGAGCAGGCGCTCAGCCGAGACATCCGCCGCCTCGAGGAGCAGCGCCGGCTCGCCTTGTTCACCCGCACCACGCGCCAAGTGGCGCTCACCACGCCCTCCGCTCGGAGCTGGTCGCCCGGTTCCTTGGCGGTATGCGGCCGTCGCTGCACATGCTGCTGGCCGCGCAGCTCGACGTCGCCTTCGGCCGCGCCGAAGGACCCGGCTACCGGTTCCCGTCCGAACAGCTCACCCGCCGCCCGGTACGGCTAGAACCGCTCGCCCTGCTGCTTCCCGCCGGGCACCCACTGGCGGGCCTTGAAGCGGTGCCGATGCGCGCCCTAATCGGAACCCAGGTGGACGCTAGCGTCGGCAACGAGGCCGCGCCAGAGTGGGTCGACCTCGGTGTGCGGCTGCTGACCGAGTTCGGCGTCGAGCCGTCCCCGCCCCACCCACACGCCGAAGGGCTGGACGAGACGGTCCGACACACACACAGCCACGGTCTACCCATCCTGACCATGACCGAACGGCTGCTGGCGCCGGGCCTGGTGGTACCGCCCCTCACGGATCCGATCCCGCTGTACCCATTAGCTATGGTCTACCGCCGCGAGCTTGACCACCCTGGCCTGGATGCACTCCTCGCAAGCGCTGACGAACTCGCGCGAACCGAGAACTGGCTGCACCGCCCGCCGAATTCCTGGCTCCCCGAACCCGACGCGGCCCTTTTCGCTGAACGGACCACAGCGATACTCCCAACCTGATGGACCTCACGCCGGCGGAGGCATCGAGCAGGCGATGTTGCGTTGTCGGTGACTGCGAGTGCTGACGCGACGATCATGGTCTGGTCGAGTGCCTCGGTCCGGCCCGCCAGCGCGCGCGGGCCGTTGGTCCGGAATTGGTCCGGTAGATCAGTCAGTCAGCGGGGTTCCCTGAACGACGGCGCAAGCCGCCCGTCCACGCTGCGAGTGCGTTGCCTCGCATCGTGGGCGGAGGACGCCGCTCGATTCAGCTTGCGCTAACCGCGACGAGAAGGGCGGATTTCGCGTGCGGCCGCGCTGCCGTACACGCGGTTCTACCGGTGGCATCGCTACCGGCTCGTTCGTTCGAGCTCCTGTCGGGTGGGGAAGTAGGCCACCCGCGCCGTCGCTCCATGGCCCGCCAAGTCGGAGTAGGGCCAAGCCGAGGTCGCGCCCCAGGGGCCGACGGAGAATGGGACGGAGGCCGAGGCACCGTCGTTGTTGACCAGGTTGAACGCGCCGCCGACGGTGGCCCCGGTTGGCGTCGTCCCCGGGGGCGTCGAGCCGAGGATCTCACCGGTGAACAGACCGTGCATTCTCACCCCGGGCTTCACCGGGCTCGTGATCACACTCGTCACATTGCAGTAGCACCCGTTGCCGAGGCGGCTCCAGGATTGGAAGCCGTTCATGGTGAAGCGGTCAACGCCTCGCGACACAGCGAGCACAGGATATCCGTCGAATGTGGCGCTCATCTTCCACACGTGCGGCTGGACACCGATCTCAGCGGGAATGTCATAGGGGACTGTCAGCGGCCTCTCGTTCTGCAGGAATGTGATGTTCCCGAACTCGCCGTTCCACGTCACCTCTGTCTTCTTGAAGTGCTCCAGCCAAATGCCCTGCCACGTGACGTGATCACCGTTTACTATCGCGCCCGTCTGGCTACTCGCAGCAGTCCAATTCGTGGTCGTGTAACCGTCGCCGGAGTTGTTGTTGCTCTGCACTTCGCCTTGGTTCAGGATCACATAATTTTGGTTGATCAGGTAGAGATTCCGAGAACCGCTGACAGAGTTGACGTCACTGAACGTTGTGGGGTCGGACGATCGTCCGCTGGCGCGGGGCGTATCGCCGATGACAATCTGATTCTGCGCGAAAGGAACCTGCCCGTTATCGGTTGCATCGAAGGGGCGTCCATTGGCGTCGAGCTTGGCGATGACCGTGCCGGGTGCGGAGTCTTTCACCACGATCGTGGAGGTGTTGTCCGAGCGGAGCGTGGGATCACCGAGGCCGAGCACGACCTTGTGAGGGAGGGCAATCGTGATCGGTCGGTCGAGAAGGTAGGTACCTGGACCAACGATCAGGTTTTTACCGCGCAACAGCGCCTCGTTCATGCTCGCCGCCGTGTCGACCGCCGATGTTGCGATGTGGAAGTCGGTGAGTGGCAGAACTTCCCCTTGGCTCGGCTTCGTGCTCCATTGGGGACCACGGACGTTGTGCTGAACCGAGGGGCTGAATACCTTGAACGAGCGCCCGTCGTAGTAGACCCAGGGCTCTTCACGGACCGTGGCAACGGTTTTCAATGTGACGACGTCGCCCGCTGCCGTAATGGGCGCGACCGTCCCGGGACCGAAGTCATCTTCAGGAGCACCTGTCGTGCCGGCGAAGACCATGTCTGATCCGAAGCCCGAGTACGTGCCGCCGATGGCGTCCTGTTGGAAATCAATGTCTGAGTTGCTGCCATTGCCTTCAACGCCGGGCCGGTTCTGTCCGTCGCCGTTGATGACGTTGCCACTGATCGACGAGTTCGTAATCATGAATCCATTGGCGACGCCCGGTATGAGGTTGATCTGAAAACCCTGGGTCACTGGGTCGCAAGGGTTCTGGCACGATCCCGGCGTCTGCGTGACCGGAGAAACGTAAAGGTTACCCAGGAGATTTACACGTCGCCACGTGGCTGTTTGCGAGGTGTACCACAGCATGGAGTGGGCGGGAACATTCGCTTGGATAGGGTTGATCGTCAAGTTCGACAGTTGACTCGGGCGAATAGCGAGGCCACCGTTGTTGACGCTGAGCGCACCGTTGATCACGACGTCACAAGGGCTGGCTCCGAGACCGGCAACAGCAGTGCCACTCGCAACTTCTGCCTGGATAACGTTGCTGGTGGTCGCGTTAGCCGGGGTGACCGATGGATCCCCGTACGTTCCGGGAAGGAAATAGAACTGGCGCGACCCGCCTATCGGTGGGGCCGCAGTCAGGGCGGCGTTGATCGCACTCACGGACATCGATGGATTGAAAATGGTGACGTTGGCGCCGAATGGATTGACGCGGGGGATGGCCACTGGCCTCGGAGCCGTGGTGCACGTTGCGCGAGCCGGGCGGCTGGTCGGGCTCGCGGTCGCAGACGCGGTTGGTGCAACGAACACCGCCGCGACGATGGGGATCACGACACCGATAGCGAGACACCTGGATCGCGAGAAGAGCAGTCGGTCGGTAACGGTGCGTCGCGCTGCTACTGAGCCGCTGCTCGGGGTCGCGACCACAGCCGCCCGCTTCTTGCCAAGGTTTCGTTGCACGTGCCACTCCTCTGTGGGTGAAGCTGGCGACTGAGAAGACCTGGATCCGCAACCCGGCCATTCTCGACAGGTGAAAGTGTCTCTCATAGTGACGTTCGGAAGTTACGCCGAGTCCATCGTGGTGTCAACGGACTGCGACGTCCGCCGGTGTCGGTCTCGGTGGCATGTGCGGGCTTAGTACAAGGGTCGTATGGACTCACCGAACGGCTATTTCACCTGACAACATCGAGCTGAGTTCCGCTGCGGTTTGCGTCCGGCAGACAGCGCGCGTGCCCCCGGCGCGGACCTACAGATCCATGACCAGTCGCAGTGCGGCCTCGACTTGGCGAAGTTCATCGAATCGAAGATGGCCAACGAGATCACCGAGCCGGCTCGGGTCGACGGCTGCGGTCTGCTCGGTCAACACCCGACTCGTGCGCCCGTCGACGTCGATCTCGGGCCGGAAGCTCGCCGCCCGGGCGGACGTCGACGTGGGGGCTACGAGCAGCGTCGACAACGGTAGATCGTCCGACTGCACGACCACGGCGTATCGCGTGCCGCTCTGTTCGTGGCCGCGGACGTCTCGCGATGCGCGAAGTCGGTGGACGTCACCACGCACGCAACGTCTCCATGTCGCGCAGCACCTGGGCCGACTCGTCGCGGTCGGCATCGTCGGCAGCCAGCGCTTCTGCTTCGGCACGAAGTGCGGCGCCGACGCGGCGGCGGGCGGCCTCGATCAGCGCAATTCGCACAGCGGCAGACACGGCGGTGCCGTCGCGGGTGAGGACCGCGAGCGCCCGCAAGGCGTCGTCGTCGGGGCGGAACGTGATGGTGTCAGCCATCGTACAAGTGTGACACAAACCGTAAGACAGGCGGCGACGCCAGCACGCGCGCGCTCAGGCACCGCGTTGATTTAACCTGCCTGGGCCGATGAGCAGCCTTCACGGTGTGCCCGTGGCGGCTGCGTCGCCTGGTCGGACCAGCCCGGTCTCGTAGGCGAGTACGACGAGCTGAGCCCGGCTGCGGGTGTTGGTTTTGGCCATGACCCGGCCGAGGTAGGTCTTGACGGTCGCCTCTGACAGGAACACGACGGCTGCGATCTCCGCGTTCGGTAGGCCGCGCGCGACGTGTTCCAGTACTTCGATTTCACGATCGGTCAGCGACGATAGCGCTGCCCGGCCGCTGTCGGGCGCTGGCCCGGATACCGCTTGCTGGATCAGTCGGCGGGTGATGCGCGGGTCGAGTAGGGCGTCGCCGGCGGCCACGGTTCGGACCGCGGTCACGAGTTGCTCTGGCGGCGCGGTCTTGAGTAGGTAGCCGCTCGCGCCGGCTCGCAGCGCTGCATAGACCTGCTGGTGTGAACTGAACGTCGTCAGCACCAGGATCTTCGCGTCCGCCGGGAGTCGTCCGATGGCGGCTATGCCGTCGAGGTTGGGCATGCGCAGGTCCATCAGGATGACGTCGGGGCGGTGCGTGGCGGCAGCGTCGAGCGCTTCCTGCCCGTCAGCGGCTTCGGCGACGACATGAAAGTCGGGCTCGGTCTCGAGGATCATCCGCAGTCCTCGGCGCACCAAGGCCTGATCGTCGGCGAGCAGTAGTCGGATCATCCTGGGTCCGCCGTGATGGGAAGCACGGCGGTGATCAGCCAGCCGCCACCGGGTCGGCAGCCGGCGTCGAGGGAGCCACCGAACATCCGGACCCGCTCGCGCATCCCGAGCATTCCGTGACCACCGGATGCTGCGGCAGCCGGGGTAGCCGATCCGTTGCCGTCGTCGGTGACTCGTACGGTCAGCTGCGCGGGGTGGTAGGCGAGTTCGACGACGGTGTAGCTGCCCCGGGCATGTTTCATCACGTTGGTCAGGGCTTCTTGCACGAGCCGGTACGCCGAGACTTCCAGCGCGCTGCCGAGATTTCTCCGCTCACCGGTGATCTGCAATTCGATCGGTACGCCGGACCGCCGAACCTCGCCGACCAGCTCCTCCAGGGCGGCCAGCCCGCGTTGAGGCGCCAGTTCCTGCCCGTCGTCGCGGAGCATGCCGAGCAGCAGGTAGAGCTCATCGACGGCCCGGCGGCCACTGTCCTGGATCAGCGACAACGCCTCGCTGGCCTCGTCTGGTCGATCGCTCATCACCCGCTGCGCAGCACCGGCCTGGATGACCATCACCGAGACGTCGTGGGCGATGACGTCGTGCAGCTCGCGGGCAATCCGTTCGCGTTCCGCGACGACAGCTTCGCGGGCCTGCAGATCCTGCTCACGCTCGAGCAGGCTGGCGCGGGCAGAAGCAGTGTCGGCCCGGGTCCGCAATTGCTGCGTGACGCGACCGATGAGCACGGCGAGTGCGATGCAGAAGACATTGAAGACGAGTTGGCCGGCCGTACGGAAGACGGGACCGCGAATCGCAACCCCGCCCAGTACGACGACGCTGAACCCGGCGACCACGTAGAGGTACCGGATCGGACGGTAAGCCGCGACAGCATAGATCCCGATCATCGACGGCAGGAAGGACGCGTAGAGATCGGGCTCGTGACCGAGCCCCACAGTCGGGATGAGGCTGGTGACAGCGAGGACACCGAGCACGTGGACCGGTCTGGTGCGTCGCCACGACAGGGCCAGGCAAGCAATGACACCCAGCACGGTCGTGATGAGGGAAGGGCGGGGCGGTTGGAACGTTGCCGTGGCGTCGAGAAGGACCAGGGCCAACGGGATGCCGACGATTGCCGCGTCGGACGGGTTCAGGTGGGTCCGAAGCCCGCTCGCCGCCTGCACCGCCTCAGGGTAAGGCGCGTCGCAGGTCGCGACCATCGACTTGCGGGGTCAGGGTCGTCGACTTTCGGTGACCCTGTTGACCCCGTGTGGTTGATGACGTCGACGACGCCGTCACGGCAGGTTCAACCAGGGCCCGAGGACGTGCTCGGTGACATGTGCGCAGGGCCCCAACGAATCGCAAGCCCGCGCATGTGAGCCGCGACAGATGGTTGCCGGATCCGCTCGGTGCACTGTCCCACCCTGCCATTCGACACCGATCGACTAACCCAAGTGGAGGTTCGACCATGAACACACCCGATGTGCGAATGCACCCACGCAACACACGCTTTCTCCGCCTCGTCGGAGTCGGCGTCGCCGCACTGTGGCTGCTGGCGATAATCGTCACCGACGGCATCCAGCAAGGGACCACGCGCAACATCATCACCAATCCGGCTGCGGCGCAGCAGATAATCCTGCACCACCAGACCGACATCGTGGTGGAGACAATCAGCTCCTTCTATCTGGCCGCTCTCCTCGTCGTGTTCGGCGCGGCCCTACGACATGCGCTGGGCGAGGCCGTGCCCGCCTTCGCCGTATTCGGCGCCACTATCCTCGCGGCCGTAGCCATCATCCTCGGTGGTGCGGTCTCCTTCGCCGAGCTGGCTGCCGCCCACCACCACAACACCACGGCGCTGGTCACCCTCGGGTACCTGGTCGCTTTCGCGTGGTCCTGGGAAGGCGCTGCCTGGGGCTTCTTGCTGCTCGCGGCCGGATGGGCGATCCTCGTCACGAAATCCGCGCCACGTTGGTTCGCGATCGCCACGCTCGTACTCGGCGTTCCGGTGGGCCTAGGCGTCGGGGCCGTCCTCTTCTGGGGGCTGGCGCCGGTGTGGTTCGCCGCAGCCGGTTTCCTGCTGACCCGACGCCACGACGTCGCCGACGAGGTCGCGGCCCCGGCTCACGTCGCGGCCCCGGTCAGTACCTGACGCCTCGTCACCTGCCCCGACGTTCATCGGGGTGGAGCGGTCGATGTCGCGGCAGATTGATCTCCGGCACCGGCGAGCTGACCTTGCGCGGCTGCCGGCTGGGCGGACGCACCTGGTGGCTGCGCTGTCGTCAGATCCCCGTTTGCACATCGATGATGGGCCGGCCGTTACCGTCTGAACCGACCAGCCAAACCAATCCGCGGCCATGCCCGGGATTGGCGTCCTCCTGCGCGGGGTCGTCGTAGACGAGCGCGACGGCATACGTCAGCGAGTCATCCGCTTGCCGCGGTAGCCGCTCCACGACCTGCACGCCGAGCGCTCTGCGCGTGCCCGATTGTGAGCGTTGACCGGGAGATAACCGCGAGGGTTTCTACGGCGATCCGAAGGCTTGCGCTACCGGTCGTTGGCCAGATCGTTGGCGAACTCGTCAGCCTCCTCGACCTGAGGGGCGGAGTTGGTGGCGGCCTCCCGCGCAACGTCGTGGGTCTGTGCGTGACGCTCTTCGGGACCGCCTTGGTCGGAGTACGGCTGGCGGCTGTCGCCCGCGCTGTGATCGTCGCTCTTCTTGGCCATGGTGGTCTCCTCTGCTGCGGGCGGAAGGTGCGTCTGTATGTCCGAAGCTAGCCCCGCGGAGCCGGGTACGGGCGGGCCGCTGTCGGTGCGCAGATAGACGATGCCCAGCCGACCTGACCGATTTGCGGCGCGCGCATCACCAGTTGCAGGCCGAGTGGGGGGCGACGGTCGAGCGGCTTGGCGTGATGCCCGTCGGTTCCGGGCATCGCCGCGTCGCAGGTGAGTGGTCCGCGGTGCAGACCCTGCGCCACCTGGTGTTCGTGCACGACTCGTGGTTTCGTCGTTGTTGTCTGGGATCGACTCGGCCTTTCACGGCGATCGGATTGGCGTCGCCGTTCGTGCCTGACCAAGCCGAGCAGGGGCTCGACCAGGCTGCGGACCCATGACCGGGATTGCAGACTCTTCGCGGCATGAGCGCGCGTCAGGCCGGTCAGCCCATTAGTCGATCACTGGTGTATCCCAGCCGGATGGCTCGGCGGTAAGCGAAGGCTCCCCGGCTACGCTCCCGCCTTCGATGCGGACGTGTCGAAAGTTGGATACTGCTAGCGCGGCGGCACCCACGAGGAAGCCCACGACCGACGTCCAGAGAATAGGGCGGAATCCCAGGACGTCGCCCAGCAGTCCGCCGATGGGTGCGCCGACGACGATCATTGCGCGGTTGATTGATCGCATGGTCGCGTTCGTTCGACCCTGCAGCCGGTCGGCGGTGACGAGTTGGCGGTAACCGATTGAGTTGGCATTGTCTGCGCCGATGGACAGCCCGAACAGCAGTTGGCCGACTGCGAAGGTGACCCATCCAGTTGGTCCGTGCGGGCTGAGCGCGATAACGCCCCAGGCCAGCCCGGTGAGGGCGGAACAAGCGATGACGACTCGGCCGGTACCGAACCGGGCTCCAACGCGGGTGGCGGCCAGGCTGCCGGCCAGTCCGCCCACGCCGGCGGCGGCCAGCACCAGTCCGAGGCCAAACGCATTGAGGCCCAGGGTGCGCAGGGCGAAGGGGGTCTCGACCGCGCCAGCCAGGGCCAGGAAGAAGAACCAGCTGTGGGTGCTGAGTGCGAGCGCTCGCAGCGTTGCGTGTGTGTAGACCCAGCGCAGGCCTTCGACCGCTTCGTACCGGACGGTACGCAGCGAGGCGCGCCGACGGGCCGGCTCGACCACCGGCACCCGGAGCAGCAGCAGACCCGAGGCAAGGTAGGTGGCGGCATCGACGAGGACGGCCCATGGCGCGCTCAAGAGCGTTACCACGGCGCCGGCCACCGCGGGGCCGGAGGTTTGCGCTACCGCGTCGCTCTGGTCGAGCCGGGCGTTGGCCGCGACGAGCAGGTGCTTGGGGACCAGACGCGGCAGGAAGGATTGCGCGGCCGCGTCGTTGATGAGCGACAGCAGCCCGAAGATGGCCATAAAGATCAGCAGCATGGTGAGCGTCAGGTGGTGCGTCACAGCGAGGACTGGAATCGCGACGAGCAGTACACCGCGGGCCAGGTCGGTTGCGATGAGCAGTGGCCGTCGTTGCGAACGATCTACAAGCACGCCAGCCACTACGCCGAACAGGAGGTAGGGCAGCCATAGCGCGGCCTGCACGAGGCCGACCCCGCCGGCGCCCTCGTGCAGGGTCAGAACGACGAGCACTTGAATCGCGAGAGAGGTGACGTAGTTGCCGAAGCTCGAGACGGTGAAGGCCGTCCAGAACGGCGCGAAACCTGGCTGCGACCAAGCGGCGTCGCCGGACTTTGCCGGGCCCTTCATCTCCCAAGCCTAAATGGGTCCGTACCGATCAGAGCCGCGCACTGGCGCAGGGGACCGTGGCTGGACGAGGCAGGTGGTGGTTCCCGGTGGCTTCAGTCGTCGATCGCCTGGTAGGCGGCGGTTGAGAGGTCCAGGCGCCAGCGTGGCGCGTTGAGTTGCTGGGCCACGAGGATGGTGGTCATACCTCGGTGGGGTCGTTGTCCAGGCACGGTGGTCGGTGGTCATCAGCGTCGCCGACGCCCGCGACAGGATGCGCGCGCCGCGGTGGGTGCTGCCGGCGCGCAGCGACGAGGCGAAGGCGAGGTAATCGTCGGCGGTCGAGACGAGCCCGCCGCCGCCTGATCGAACTCCGGCGGCCGGCGCCACGGGCCATCGGGGCCATCCTCGACGAGGACCTCGCCAGTGACGTCGTCACGCCGGTACGCCGTCGCCAACCGGCTCCGGTCTCCCTCACGCACGCTGACGGTGGTGTCTGTCATCGCGAGGGGTTGACAGATCCGAAATTCGTCGTGTCGTCACCGAATCCGTCCGCGGCGGTGTTCGGGGCGCCGGTCAAGTCGACTTGATCCGGACACCACAGCGCCGAATTGACCAGAACGATTACGTTATGCGAGCGGGCTGTGCCATGGAGTTGATGATGCGGGCGACGCTGTCGGGCGTGTCAGCTTCGAGCGATTGATAGGTGTGCAACCAGTCGTCATCCGGGAATCCCTGGCGGGCGGCGGCTACCCAGGCCTCGACACGGCCGGTCTCGGCCTGGGTGCGGGGCATGCCGGCTGTTATGCGTCGGGCGTCCGCAATTGCAAGCAGCTGGGCGGCGGCTCGAGGCTGGCCCAGCTCGGCGGCGATCGCTCCGGCCGTCTCGACGAGGTCGATCATCAGCTCGCTTTCTCCGAACGCCACCATGGCGGGCGTCCACTCGACGAGCTGGGCGACGGCAGCCGCCGCGCCCTTGGTTCGCAAAATCGCGGCGAGGAAGTTGACGCGATCAATGGCGACGGCCCAGTCGTCGCCGCGGCCGTTGTTGATCCGCATCGACTCTTCTGCGGCCTGGGCGGCCAGCTCGAAGTCACCGAGGTCGTAGTAGAGCACGGAGAGGTTGCCCAGCGCCTTTGATTCGATCTCGTCGTTTCCGTCGCGCTGGGCGATCGCCAGGCACTGCCGCAGCATGGTCATGGATTCGCGGAAGTCGCCGGCTTGACGGCGCGCTACGGCCAAGGCGTTGAGGATGCGGGCTTGCCAGCCGTTGTCCTCTAGTCGGCGGCTCATATCGAGTGACCGGGTGAGCAGCTCGATCGCGGGAGACAACTCGCTTTGGATCAGCATGGAGATGCCGAGCCCGAAGAGCAGCCCAATGCGTGCCTCGCTGTCATTGCCGCCACCCGCCAACGCCTGCTCCTGCCAGCGGCGGGCTTCGGCCACGTTTCCGAACCGGTACCAATATCGCGTCGTGACCGTGATCAGCAATTGGTGGCCGGATGCGAGTCGATCCGGATCCGGCGGCAGGGTGGCGTCGAGAGCGAAGTGCAGGGCGGCGCGAACGTCGTCGTCGAGGTCGCCGAGGCGGTCGCGCGCTACGGTGCGCCGAGGGCCGTAGAGCAACGGGACGGTCTGCTCGACGGCATTGGTGCACCAGATCAGGTGACGCATCTGTGCGCCAGCACGTTCCCCGGTCTCATCCAAACGAGCGCGGGCGAAGGAACGAATCGTTTGCAGCATGGAGATGCGGGGTTCACCGTCCGTGCCTTCGTCTACTCGAACGACGCTGGCTTGGGCGAGTCGGCCGATGGCTTCGAGCGGATCGACGTCGCCAGCTGGGGCAACCGACGCGATCGCGTCGAGATCCGCGCCGCGCTCGAACACGCTCAGCAGGCGGAAGATTGCTTGATCGGTGTCTCCCAGCAGGCCGTAGCTCCAGGCGATGACGTCGTCGAGAGTGCGTTGGCGCGGCGGACGATCGGCCGCGGCGAAAGCACTGCCCAGGTGCCCGTCTATGCGCGACAGCAAGGCAGACGGGCCGAGCAGGCGTGACTGGGCGGCGGCGAGCTCCAAGGCAAGGGGTAGACCGTCGAGTCGGCGACACAGCGCTGCCACCGCTTCGCTGTTGCCTCGGGTGAGCTCGAAGTTCGGCCGCGTCAACTGAGCGAGTCGGGTGAACATCTCGACGGCTGGGGACTCGATGATCGTTTCATGTTCTGAAGACGTCGGAACCGCAAGCGGGGTCAACGGAAACTCACGCTCGCCGACGAGCAGCACCGGTCGACGTGAGGATGCCAGCACTTTGCTGGTTGCAGACGCGCCGAGCAGAGCGCTCACCACACCGTCGATACCGACGATCTGTTCGAGATTGTCGAGTACCAGCAGCACCGAGCGGTCGGCCAGGCGGTCGAGGACTGCAGCGGCCAGTTCGGTGGTGACACCGTCGCCGACATCGAGGGCTTCGGCGATCTCGAACCACGTCGATGTGACGTCACGAGCCGCGCTGAGCTCGACGAAGTACACCCCGTCAGGGTGCTCGCGTTGCCGCGCGGCCGCGGCGGCGGTCACCAGCCGCGTCTTGCCTGACCCTCCAGCACCGGTCACCGTGACCAAGCGGCAGCCGGGATCGCCTATCAGTTCGAGCACTTTGCGCATTTCGCGTTCTCGGCCTATGAGGGGGGTGGTCCAGGTTGGCAGGGCAGTGACCTGGCCGAGACTGCGTAGCGGGGGAAATGCGGTGATCAACCCCGCGACGACGACATCGAACAGCCGCTCGTCGCCGGGAAGGTCCTTGAGGCGGTGCCGCCCCAGATCACGCAGAGTCACGCCGGTCAGGTCGGTGATGAGCCGCTGCGTCGCCGCTGAGAGCACGATCTGGCCTCCGCCGGCTGTCGACCCTATCCGCGCCGCGCGGTGCACATCCTCGCCGATGTAACCGTCCTCGTGTCGCTGCGGTTCGCCGGTATGAACACCCATCCGGACGCGCAACGTGACACCGTCCGGCCAGGGATGGGCCTGCAGGCCCCGCTGAGCCTCGATCGCTGCCGCGACCGCGTGTCGAGCGGAGCGGAAGACAACGAAGAAGCTGTCCCCTTCGGTGCCCATCTCGACGCCGTCGTGAGCTTCGAAGGCAGCTCTGAGGATGATGCGCTGAGCCGACAGTGCCTCGGCCCAGCGGCTGCCGAGCCGGTGCAGCAGAGCTGTTGATCCCTCGATGTCGCTGAACAGGAGCGTGAGCGTCCCCGTCGGCAAGGTGGCCACGCTGAAAGTATCGACCCTCCGGCAAGTTGCCCCTGCGTGTTGAACTTCGTCCGCCGTGGGGTAATGATCGGGACGGCGTTGTAAGTGCCGAACCGGGGGGAGAACATCGACCGAGATGCGAATCGAAGCCGCCGCTACGACCGTCTCGTGGATTCCGAGTGAAGCCATCAGCGGCATCGTCTACCGGGTCCCATTCGACGTCGCGCTTGCCCATTACGACGATCCGCCGCCCGATACCCTGCCCGACGTCGAGGGCTACCTTGACGCCGACCGGGCCCGGTTCGCAAATCTGCTCCGCGCCTGGATCGAGGTCCGCGACGGGGAGATAATCGCCTACGGGCACGCCGGGGCCGGTCACATCGGGTCGACCTCGTTGCGCATCGGCAACCGTTCGCTGCGCTTCGCCGCCTACGCCATGTCTGATCTTCAGAAAGCTCACCGTGTCGGCAACGACGCGGTCCGCTTCGAACAGACCGCCGGCGGCCGCACCGGTGTTCCGGCGCCGCGGCGCGTCAGTCACGCGCCGTACGCCCAATTTCTAGCCCCGCTGGCCTGGTCGACCATCGCCGTCACCCTGCATGCCGATGGACGGCAGGAACACGAACTGGTCGGGGCCAGCCCTTTCCCGCGTCACTGGCTGTACAACGCCGATGGCAAATTGACCCAGAAGACAGCCATCGTCGACTACCACACCTGGAGCACCACGGCCTACGGCCGCCATACGCCCTGGGGCGATCTCGACTCGCCCACAATGGTCACCGAAGTCGAGACCGCCCTCGAGCGCGAGATGTCGCGCCACATCATGCGCGGGCATCGCAAACCCGCACTGCGCCGCCTACACGCAGGGGATCGACTGACCACCCAGGACGACTACGGCAACGAGATGTTCGTGCTCCTCGATGGCGTGCTGCGCGTCGACGTGAACGGCAGCGCCGTCGCAGAGCTCGGTCCTGGCGCCGTCGTCGGAGAACGCGCGGTAATCGAGGCACATCACCAACGCACATCAACGTTGACCGCCACCACCGATTGTCTGGTTGCGGTAGCCGACCCAAGCGCCATCGACCTGGACGTATTACGTGAACTAGCCGCCGGCCATCACCGCGAACGTCTCATCCACGCCGAATCCACTCCGTCGGAAGGACAGCAACCATGACCGCGCAATTTGACGTGTATCACGACCGCGAAGGGCTCTACCGCTTCCAGCTCAAAGCAGCCAACGGCGTCGTGCTAGCCGACAGCCCGGCCCATCGCACTGTTGCCGAGGTACGGAGCGCAATGGCAGCGCTGCAGCGGGCCGCCGCCCAGGCTGTTGTACCCGACAACGACGCGGATGTTGACATCCACAACGGCATCACAATGCACTTCGCGCTGCACCCGTCGGACTAGACCTTCGGCGTCAACGGTCCGCGCCTCTCGACGCTGGGCGATTCGGTCGGTGGCTGTTGGTTCGGTGTCTGGTAGTCAGGGCCGCGGGACAAGGCCGGTTTCGTAGGCGGTGATCACGGCTTGGACGCGGTCGCGCAGGTTGAGCTTGTCCAGGATGCGCGACACGTGGGTCTTGACGGTCTCCACTCCGAGGAAGAGTTGGCGGCCGATCTCGGCGTTGGACAGGCCTGCAGCGAGCAGCCGCAGTACGTCGAGCTCACGCGGGGTGAGTCGCTCCAGGCCGGCGGCGGTGGATCGTTGGCCGGAGGCAACGAACCTCTCGATGAGCTGGCGGGTCAGCGCGGGTGCAAGTAATTCCTCGCCGCGCGCGATGGCCCGGATCGCGCCGATCAACTGGACGCTGGGCATGTCCTTGAGCAGGAAGCCGCTGGCGCCCGCGACGAGGGCGTCGTAGACGATCTCGGACTGGCTGAACGTGGTGAGTACCGCGATCCGGGGCCGGGGCGCCGGACCGGCCATGATGCGCCTGGTGGCTTCGATGCCGCCCATGGTGGGCATCTGGATGTCCATGAGGACCACGTCGGGGCGCAGCTGGACGGCCACGCGTACTGCCTCGGCGCCGTCGACGGCCTCGCCGATCACGTCTAGGCCGTCCGCGGCGTCGATGATCATGCGCAGGCCGGTACGTACCAGGTGTTGGTCGTCGGCGATCAGCACCGTCACCGGCGTCGTCATGAGGGGCTTGGTGCGGGAGTCGTCATGACGGCAGCCGGGCCACAATCTCGAAACCGTGTTCCGACGGTCCTGCGGTCAGTTCGCCGCGCAGGGCCTCCACACGTTCGCGCATGCCGCGCAGCCCGAACCCGGATCCGGTGACGGCATCGACACGCGTGTCGGGCGCTACCGCAGGGCCCGTGTCGTTGACGCGTACTTCGAGGGCGGTCGCGCTACAGGTTATGTGCACGCGCACGGCCGCGCCGGTCGCGTGACGCGCAGTGTTGGTCAAGGCTTCCCGCACGATCAGGTACACCGCCTGAGCCAGCGCATCACCCGTCCGGGTCAGCTCGCCGGCCACGGTGATGTCGACCTGCAACCCGAGCGCTTGACCGATACCGGCCAGAACGTCCAGGGCCACCGGGTCGAGCTGGCCGAGGGGCGTTCGATGGGCCAAGCCGTTCAGAGACCGCCCGACCTGGGTCAGGGTGCCGTCCGTGACGAACATCAACGCATCCAGGGCCACCTGGGCTTGATCCCGGTCTCGGTCCCACCAGGTTCGGGCCGCCCCGGCCTGTAGACAGACGACGGTGAGAGCGTGCGCCCCGGCGTCGTGCAGGTCCCGAGCCATTTCGGTGCGCTGTTCGGCGGACGCGACGAACGCCGCGTGTGCCCGCGTTCGGTCCAGCTCGTCGCCAATCGAGCTCAGCTCACGCGCGCGTTCCTCGCGCGCCCGCAGCATCCTTCCACCAACCCAGCTCAGTAGCCCCATCACCAGTCCGGGCACGATGCCCGCCGTGGACCGGTACGCGGGCGGCGTGACGAGTGTGATGAGCACGGTTCCGGTGCACATGATGATGAGCCCAGCACACGCCCACCACCGCGCGAGCCGGTAACCGATCAGAAACGGTGCCAGCAACCCGGGCAGCAGCCAACTCACGGTGGGCGGTAACGGTGCGAACGCCGCGGACTGCAGCATGGCCACGCTGAGCAGCACCACGGTGCCCGGTAGGGGCCACCGGCGGGTCAACACCAATGCAGCACCTTGCGCGAGGGACAGGATGATGTTGGCTGCGGCCGCGCCGTGGTGGTCCGGCAGTACCGTCTCGATCGCCAGCGGCGCCGCGGCCAGGAACAGGGCGATGTCGATCACGTCAAGAGCTCGGACTCGGGGCATGCGTATCGGTGCAGGAACATTTGGCGGGACGGTCGACGGCCCGTCCGAACCGTGGACATCGACGCGCTGCAAGAATCCGAGCAGCTCCCGCAGTTCAGTGAGCGCCTCGCGAGCGATCTGTTCCACCGCTTCCAGACAAGCGGGCACCCGCGCTGGGTCGGCACCAGCGAAGCGATGGGCCCGGCTCGACTCCTGCGCGATGCACTGCAGCCGGTCGGCCAGACTCAGGTCGATGCGTCGTTCGATCCGCTCGCGTTCCTCGGCGCGCGCCGCGGCCACGGCCGCCGTCCGCAGGATCTGCAGCGCACGCCGGCGGTCGACCAATTCATTGACCTGGCGGTTTCGGCTCCCGATGAGAAACCCCAACAGCGCCGGCGCGAGCACGATGACGCAGTAGAAGATCCCGTCACTTGCCAACCCGAACCGCCCAGGCTCATAGACCTGGTCGGCCACGGACAACAACCCGGCCGACGCCACCCCGGCCGTTGCGAGCGGAGCCGGTTTGGTCGACACCCCGGCCGCGAAAGCAACCATCGCGGCGACGGCCGGCGCGACCGGGTTACCGATGATGCCGCCACCGGCCAGCGCATCGATCCACACGGCGGCGCAGCCCCCTGCCAGCGTCAGAGCCAGCCATCGCACGACCCGAATCGTAGGGCGTCTCGTCGGACGGCGCAGTCCCCCGTGCGGGGGACTGACACGACACCGTCGGGGGACGACACGGGCGGCGCCGCGCCCGAGGCTCAACCCATGACAACAACCAGGCAGACACTGCCCCACGACACTCAGACCCCGCTGGCCCTAAGGGCGACCCGACTGCTGTCCCTGCTGGGCGGCGGTGCGTTGGTCGTCGACACCGTGACTATCGCCGTCATCAACCGCCACTTCGACCCGCTGGACTCGATCCTGTTCCTGGCCGGATTTGTGACCCTCTGGCTTGCCGTCATCGCGCTCGCCGTATACCTCAGCGCGACCCGCAGCGGGACCAACCGGGTCGTCACCGCAGCTGTGGTCTTTATCGTTGCCGCCGTGTTCCTGGGCGTCATCTCGACGATATTCGACCAGGCCGGGAAGCACATATTCTCCCGGACCAATATCGGCCTCCACGGCGAATGGAGCTTCTTCTCCATCGGCATCTGCCTTCTCGTCCTGGCGGCATGGACATTCCGCCAGGCTCCGACGACCCGCCCGGCCGAGCACTAACACGCGAACGAGCCAGCCCCGCGACCGAAGCGAACCCAGCAACAGCTGCGAAAGCGCTGCCCCGTTCACGCACGGCGCCGATCCGGCGTCTGTTGGCGTCTCGGGCGGTGCGGCTACCCGAGAGACCTCAGCCTTCCCCAGGCTGAACCAGGCCGGTCTCGTAGCTACGGACGACTACTTGCACACGATCGCGCACACCGAGCTTGGCGAGGATGGCGGTGACGTGCGTCTTCACTGTCGGCTCGCTCAAGAACATCACGCGGGCGATCTCGGCGTTGGACAGTCCGCGGGCGATGTGGCGGGCGGTGTCGAGCTCACGCGGTGACAAGCCGGCAAACTGAGTGGGAACCGAGTCGCGACCCGGCGGTGGACGACGCGCGAAATCGGCGAGTAGGCGGCGGGTCACGACCGGGTCGAGGATTGCCTCGCCGGCGGCGATCGTGCGGACGGCTTCGATCAGGTGACCGGGGCCGACGGTCTTGAGCAGGAAACCGCTGCTGCCGGCGCGAACCGCGTCATAGACGTGTCTGTCGCCGTCGAAGGTGGTCAGGATCAGCACCTTGGTCCGAACCGCGGGGTCGGCCAAGAGCCGCTGGGTCGCCGAGATCCCGTCCAGTACAGGCATCCGGACATCCATGAGCAGCACATCCGGACGCAGCGTGCGGCCCATTTGGATCGCTTGCGCGCCGTCGCCGGCCTCGCCGACGATGTCGAAATCGGGTTGGGTCGCGAGGATCATCCGCAGGCCCGAGCGGATCAGGGCCTGGTCATCGGCGATGACCAGGCGCAGCGTCATCCGCGCTCCGATCGGGCCGGCCAGGGCAACATGGCTTCAACCAGGAACGAACCGTCCGGTTGCGGCTCGGCCCGAAGCGAGCCGCCGTAGATCAGAACCCGCTCTCGCATGCCGACCAGTCCGTGCCCGCCGCCGTCGCGTGGTGTTCCGGTCAAAGGATCACCGGCGCCGTTGGTGATCTGCAGCGCCAGGCCGTGCGGCTCGTAGGTCACCGCCACGGTCGCCGAGGCGCCCTGGGCGTGTTTGAACGCGTTCGTCAACGCCTCCTGGACGATGCGGTAGGCGCACAGCTGCAGGCCGGGGGACAGCGCGAGGGGCGAACCGGTGATCGTCAGCGTCACCGGTACTCCGGCCTGACGCAGACCGTCCACGAGCGATTCGAGCTGGTCGAGGCCGGGCTGGGGCTCGGCGTGCGGGTTGTCGTCGCCGGTGCGCAGGAGACCCAGGAGCCGACGCATCTCGGCCAGCGCGCCCTGCCCGGTTTGCCGCACGGTGGTCAACGGCTCGCGGGCCGACGCCGGGTCACTGTCGAGCAGTTGTTCGGCCGCCGCGGCCTGGACGACCATGACGCCCATGCCGTGCGCGACGATGTCGTGCAGTTCACGGGCGATGCGGTTGCGCTCTTCGATGACGGCGCGTTGTCGCTCGGCGTCCGCCGCCGCCCGGACCGCCCCGTGCTCGGCCAGAATGCGCTCGCGTTCGAGTTCGCGCCGGCGCAGCGTCCGTCCGACCAGCCAAGCGGTGCCGGCGAAGATGACCGCGAAGGCCAGGTTGTCGACCAGGCCACCGCCCAGCAGACATATATGCAGGATCAAGCTCACACCGACCAGCGAGGTCACGGCGATCAGCCGGCGCCCGGTCACATAACGGCCTAGACCGAACACGAGGATCAACGGCGCGATCAGGCCCGCCAGCGTGTTCGTCGGTTGGGTGAGCACAGCCTCGAGCGCGGTCGCGATCCCCGCCACAGCCGCCGCGCCGGCCGGAACGGTCCGCCGGGCAGCCACGGGAGCTGTCTGGGCGAGAAGGAGGAGCGCTTCGCCCAGCCCGTGCCACCCGGGCTGGTTCGACACGCGGAGTTCATACTGTCCGAGCCCGGTGATCGCGACGGCCAGAACGACATCCGTCCAGGAGGCCACCGCCATCGACATGCCCCTTCTCGCGGCGAGCGGTGGATGCCACACGCGACACAGCGTAAGGGAGTTGGCCCGTTCCGTCCTCCGTCCTGAGGAGGAGGGATCTCACCCTTAGGTCGCACTGCCGAACGCCGTCATCCCGACTCGCGGCGACGGTGACTGTGCGCCGCGACGCAAGCCGGCGCCGCCAACCTTTCCTAATGTCCTGGCCATGACAACACACCGGCACCTCAGCGCTCTGCGACCATCCACCCACCGCTCCCGTCGCCTCGCCTTCGTAGCGATTGGCGCGTCCGCCGTCACGCTCGTCGGCGTCCCGGGCACCGCGTCCGCCGCGCCCGCGCCCCTACACCGCGTTCCGGCCAAGGGCACACCCATCACGTGCCGGGGTCTCGGCACTCTGGTTGGCGCCTCCGGATATCTGCTCGAACGCGAGGACGTGACGACCGACCACGGACACGCACACGCCCTGTTCACCATCACCACCGAGAACGTACGACTGGTCGGACCACACGGTCACACCTACCGCTTCGAAGGCACCGGCTACGACGACGTCGACTACCCGACCAAGGCCGACACCGGCGACGTGCGCCGCGAGGACGAAACCTTTGTGTTCGACGTCCTGTCCGGCGCGCGCGTCGTCGGACGGCTGCGCTTCCAGATGCACACCGGCCCCGACCAGATCCCCCACATTCACACTCGTGGCGCGTGCCAATTCCCGCAACAGTGACCCTGACCGCGCGCGGGCGACGGCAGCGGCGCGGCGGCAGAGGGATTTCGGGGTAGTTGTGTCGTTTCCGCTTGTGGTGGAGGTGGAATGCCCCGCCCGGGCCGCGATAACGAAGACCAGCGAGACATAGCTGGTCGACGTCATCGCTTGTCCTCGGGCCGCGCGGTCAGTGTTAGTAGGCGTTGATGGGCGTTGGGGTTGCTGCGTCGTGGGTTGCGGTCTTCGTGCGTCCAGCGGTGACGATGGAGGCGGCGATGAGCCAGAGCGGCAGCAGCAGGTAGACCGCGAAGGCGAGTGGGCCAAGGACTCCGGCGACACCGAACACGACGGTGGTGACGGCGAACCATTTCGGCAGGGTGGCGGTGCGCAGGCCACCAAGACCGAGGCCCCAGAAGGCGGCGACCAGGCCGACTAGGGCGGGCAACCAGCCGATCTTGGCCAGCTGCCCGATCGCGTCGGTGGCCGCGGCGTCATGCGCCTTGGCGGCGTTGACCAATGCGATCTGGATGATGCCGAGCAGACCCAACCCGGCGGCCGCCGTCACCAGACCGCCGTGGGCGACGGAGGAGTACGTCGATTCTCCGGCCTCGCCCGAGCGCAGGGACTTGCGTGCCTGGGCTGCGAAGAAGACCAGCATCAAGGCGCCGGCGAGCAGCGCGAAGCCGGCGATGTAATTTCGCCCGGCCGCGTGGTTGACGAGTGCTACGGCACCGGCGTCATCCGGATGATCCGGCGTCTTGCTCGTGATCAGCCAGAGCGCCCAGAGCAGGCCGGCGGCGCCGCCGGACCAGGGCAGGATCCTGTCGAACTTCGAGACGGTCATGGTGGGTCCTTCCAGTCGTGCTGCCGGTGACTCTCACCGACTCGTCGAGCTTTGCTGACCGACCATCCCGGGCGCCTGATCCGGATGTCCCGACCTGCTCGGGAAACCTTCCCGGGACCGATGACAGCGAGGGTCCGGGCGCGCGACACTGGCCGCGTGCTAACCGTCGTGGCGTTCCTCGGCGCCGCCGTTTCCGTCGCGGTCGGCGGGTTGGTGTTGACCCGAAAACCGCGCCACCCGGTGGGCTGGCTGTTGGTCGCGCACGGAGCGTTCTTTGTCACGCTGGCCTTCCACGGGACGACCACGACCCGTATCGGGCGGATCATCGACCAACTGACTCAGGGCGCCTGGGTCTTGCTGTTCCTGTTTCTTGTGCTGGTCGCCTACTTACTGCCCGACGGGCGCCTGGCGAACCGGTTCTGGCGTCGCTGGGTCAGCATCGGTCTGGTCGGGGTCGTGCTCTTCGTCGTGGGCGCGGCGGGCGACGCACAGGGGTTCGCATCCAGTCACGACGGCGCCGCGCTGCCCGTCTCGTGGTTGTCCGGGACCATCTCCGGGATACTCGGCGGCATCGGCCTCGTGCTGGTCGTGTTGCTGTTCTTCGGCAGCGTCGTCGCGGTGTGGCGGCGGCTGCGCCGAGCGCAGGGGGACGAGCGGCTTCAATTGCTCTGGCTGGTCTGGGGAGCGCTTACCGTCCCGATCGCGTTGCTGGTCGGGTGGGTGAACCACTTGCTGCTGTCGGACGGGCCGTTGTTCACGCCCGCCCTCGGGTTGGTTGCCGTCACCCTGCCGGTCACGATCGGTATCGCCATCCTGCGGCATCGGCTTTTCGACATCAGGCTCGTCCTGTCGCGCACTCTGACCTATCTACTGCTCGTGGTCGCGATCGTCGCCGTCTATGGTCTGCTGCTCTTCGGTACGGGCCGGCTATTCGGTAACCGCACCGTAGGTGGATTGCTTGCGGTCGGGGTCGTCGCGGCCGCAGTGCATCCGGCGTATTCGTTTCTGCAACGGCGAAGCGAACGGTGGGTCTACGGCCTGCGCTCCGACCCCCGTACAGCCATCCGGCTGATGGCTGACCGTGCTGAAGCGGCCGACTCGGACGGGCTCATCGAGGCGTTGACGGATGCCGTGGCGGCCGCGCTGAGGGTGAAGCGGGCATGGGTCGAACTGTCCGAGCCTGGGCCCGAGCAGGCGCTACGCACGCCGATGGTGCACCGGGGTGAGCTGGTCGGCTACGTCGCGGTCGATGTCGCGCCCGGCCATGACCTCAGCGGATCTGACGGGTCCCTTCTCACGGACTTGGCCCGTTACGCCGCGATCCTGGTCCGGTCCGAGCAGCTGAACGAGGAACTGCGTGATTCACGAAGCCGGATCGTCACGGGTCGAGAGGAGGAACGGCGCCGGCTGCGTCGCGACCTACACGATGGCGTCGGACCATCGCTGGCCGCGATCGTGCTCAAGCTCAACGCGGCGCAGTCTCGGACAGATCCGGGTCAACGTGATGCGCTGATCGCCGAGATCCGTGACGAGGTCAAGGAAGCCATCACCGAGGTTCGTCGACTCGTGGATGATTTACGCCCGCCCGCGATCGACGAGGTCGGACTCATCGACGCGATCCGGCAGCGGGCCGCCGCACTGACCGGCGGAGTTACCTTCGACGTGATCGGGCGTGACGGATTCGCTGACCGACAGGCTCAGCTGCCGGCCGCGGTCGAGGTGGCCGCGTTCCGGATCGCGTCGGAGGCGATGACCAATGTCGTTCGGCACTCCGGCGCCACCCGCTGCATCGTGAGCGCCGAGCTGAACGGCTCCTTCCAACTCACCGTCACCGACAACGGTCACGGCACCGACCACACCGCATCGCACGGGGTGGGCTGGACTTCGATGCGCGAGCGCGCGGCCGAACTCGGCGGCAGCTGCACGATGACCAGCCAACCCAACGGTGGTCTCATCGTGCAGGCGATACTCCCGTTGGCCCGCGACGAACCGGTCGAGGCCGGCACGTGATCCGGCTACTCATCGTCGACGACCACCCCGCATACCGCCGCGGGCTGGAACTGATGCTGACCGACAGTCCCGATATCGAAACCGTGGGCGAGGCCGACACCGGGGGGCGGGCCGTCGAGCTGGCAGCAGCGCTCAACCCCGATGTGATCCTCATGGACCTACGCATGCCCGACCTCGACGGCATCGAGGCGACCCGCCGAGTGAGCCAAACCGGATCCACCGCCGCGGTCGTCGTTCTCACCATGTTCGAGGACGACGACTCGGTGTTCGCGGCCATGCGCGCGGGCGCCCGGGGATACCTGCTCAAAGGAGCCGAGCAGCAAGAAATCGAGCGGGCGATCCGGGCCGCCGCCGCCGGCGAAGCAATCTTCGGCCCGCAGATAGCCCGGCGAGTCGTCGCGCATTTTGCCCGCGGCTCCGGATCACGAGCCGCCGCCTTCCCTTCACTCACCGAACGGGAACGGGAAATCCTCGAAATGGTCGCCACGGGAAAGGGCAACGCCACGATCGCCCACGAACTGATGATCAGTCTGAAGACCGTCCGCAACCACGTGTCGAACATCTTCACCAAGCTGCAAGTCTCCGAGCGTGCTCAAGCCATCGTCAAAGCCCGCGAAGCGGGGCTCGGCGGAAGCTGATCCGCGTCACACCCAGGCGACTTCAACGCACGCCTGCTGCCGCAGACAGCAACCCATCTGAGCGGTTGCCCCGGTTCGGCGGGCGGCACGATATCGACGGTATCGAGCGTTGGCAGATGCACTCTCGGGCGTGCTTTACCCCCGAATGACCGAGCAGTTCTCGTTACCCTGGCTGACCTCTGAGGTCGAGACCGAGGTGCCTGGCACGATCGTCGTGTGCGCACTGTGCCGTGGCGCCTCGGGGTGACGCTGATCGTGGCAGGAGTTCTGGCCGGACTCGTGGCCGCCGGTTTGACTGCCTTGCTTCACCTCGTACAACACGTAGCGTTCGGTTATACGCAAGGAACGTTCGAGGCCGGCGTCCTGGATGCAACGAAGGTCCGGCGGCTGGTGGTGCTGAGCGTCTGCGGTGTCGTCGTGGGCGCAGGTTGGTATCTGCTGGGCCGCTACACGCGGCCGGTGGTTCGGGTGCGAGTGGCCGTGCGGGAACGGGTGGCGATGCGGCCGGGCGTTACCGTCGCCGAAAGCGTGCTACAGATCGTCGTGGTTGGGCTGGGCGCATCGCTCGGTCGCGAGAGTGCCCCGCGCCGGGTGAGCGCGGCGCTCGCTCAGTTGCTCGGACACCGGGTTCGCCTCGATGAGGAGCACACCCGCCTCGTGGTGGCCTGTGCGGCGGGGGCAGGGTTCGGGGCGGTGTATGGGGTGCCGGTAGCCGGGGCGCTGTTCACACTCGAGGTGCTGCTGCGTTCGCGGAGATTGAGCCACGTCCTTGCTGCGGTGGTGGTCGCGATCATCGCTGATGTGGTGGCTTGGATTGAGGTGCCCCGTGGGCCGTTCTACGACGTCGAGATCGGGCCGTGCTCGTGGGCCCTGCTGGTTGCCGCGCTGCTGGCCGGACCGGTGGCGGGTGCCGCGGGCCTGGGCTTCGACGCTGCGGCCCGGTGGGCAGGCGAGCACCGGCCGCAGGGTCGGGCGGTCCCGGCCACGGCCGTCCCGGTGTTCACCGCGCTGGGTCTGCTATCGGTGTTCGTTCCTTCCTTGCTGGGTAACGGCAGGGGACCGGCTCAGCTCGCCTTCGATGGCGACCGCACCACATTTGTCCTGCTATTACTGGGTCTCGCCAAACCGTTGGTCACTGCCGCCTGCTTGCGGAGCGGCGCGACCGGAGGTCTGATCACGCCCGCCATCGCGACCGGTGCGCTGTTGGGTGCTGGTCTCGGCGGGTTGTGGCACGACATGTTCGCATCCTCGCCCGCCTCCGCAGTGGCGGTGGTGGTCGTCGCGGGCGTGCTTGCTGTGACGGTGCGGGCGCCGTTCACTGCTGTGGCGCTCACCTTCGAACTCGCCGGCCCGCCCTGGTGGTTACTGCTGCCCATCGTCTTGACGACTGTCGGTGCGTGGGTCACGGCGCGCGGCTGGAAGCGGGAACCATGAGAGCTTCTTGCGCGATCGGCCGTCCGCGACTACCCACCGAGGGCGGCAAGTGCGACGGCGGGTGCCGGAACCTGTGCCGTTCGTATTGCTTGCACCTTCAGGATAGTGCGTGGGTGGGGGCTTGCGGCAAGGCCAGGGTGGTGCGGCAGACTCGCGCGTCCAACCAGGTAGGCAGGAGATTTTCGGTGTCGAGACCGCTGGATGAGGGTCCGTTCTTCCATGGCACGATCGCGGATCTAGGGGTGGGTGAGTTGCTCAGGGCGGGTCGCCCATCGAACTACCGTCCCGAAATCGTGATGAACCACATCTACTTCACCGCTCGTGTGGATGGAGCCGGCCTTGCTGCGGAGATCGCCGCAGAACTTGCAGAGGGTGACGCGGTTCCGCGGGTCTATGCGGTGGAGCCGACGGGAGCGTTCGAGAACGACCCGAACGTGACCGACAAGAAGTTCCCCGGCAACCCCACTCGGTCGTACCGCAGTAGCGCCCCACTGCGGATCGTCAGCGAGATCACCGAGTGGACGCGACTGACACCGGAGCAGCTGCAGGCATGGCGGGAGCGACTGTCGGCGCTTCTCTCGAGCGAGCGCGGCAAGATCATCAATTGAGCTGAGCAACGGGGTGGGTGCGGTTGTCAGATGGGAACGTCACCCCGCTGGCCCCAGGGCACGGTCTCCACGCCGCGGATCCACCATGTCGCGGTCGCGGGGCGCCAGATCGCGAGGTCGGCCTTGCCGTCGCCGTTGAAGTCACCGGAGACGGGAATGTCTCCGGGTTCGCCCCACGGCACTGTGCCGACGCCGCGGATCCACCACGTTGCGGTCGCGGGGCGCCAGATGGCGAGGTCGGTCTTGCCGTCGCCGTTGAAGTCACCGGAGACGGGAATGTCTCCAGGTTCGCCCCACGGCACTGTGCCGACGCCGCGGATCCACCACGTTCCGGTCGCGGGACGCCAGATCGCGAGATCGCTTCTGCCGTCGCCGTTGAAGTCACCGGAGACGGGAATGTCTCCGGGCTTGCCCCACGGCACTGTGCCGACGCCGCGGATCCACCATGTCGCGGTCGCGGGGCGCCAGATGGTGAGGTCGGTCTTGCCGTCGCCGTTGAAGTCACCGGAGACGGGAATGTCTCCGGGCTTGCCCCACGGCACTGTGCCGACGCCGCGGATCCACCATGTCGCGGTCGCGGGGCGCCAGATGGTGAGGTCGGTCTTGCCGTCGCCGTTGAAGTCACCGGAGACGGGAATGTCCCCGGGCTTGCCCCACGGCACTGTGCCGACGCCGCGGATCCACCACGTTCCGGTCGGGGGACGCCAGATCGCGAGATCGCTTCTGCCGTCGCCGTTGAAATCACCATTTGGAGCGGGGCCGCGGATCAGGCCCGCGGCCTGTTTGGCCTTCAGCACCAGCAGCGCGGCCGCTTCGACCTTGGCGCGAAACGTTGAACTGCTTGCGGCCTCAGCGGATACCGCGTCCACCATGGCCGGAATGACGCTCGGGTCCACCGTCAGCACCATGTCCCCGCCAGCGTTGATGAAATCGACCGCGCGCGTGCCGGGTGACCAGGCCGCCACCTGCCTCGAGGCGCCGAGATCATCGCTGATAACGACGCCAGTGAAACCCATCTCCTGGCGCAGCATCCCGCCGATGATCGTCGAGGAGAATGCGGCCGGGTGGGTCGGGTCAATCTCGTGGTAGTACGCCGTCGACATCATCGCGAACGGCGCACCGGCCTGGATCGCCATCTTGAACGGCGCCAGATAGGAGTCGTCGTGGGTCGTGACGTAGTCGGTGACCCCGGAGTGGGTGTCAGTGTTCTCGTCCACCCGGCCCAGACCCGGGAAATGTTTGACGGTCGCGACGATGCCGGCCTGCGCCATGCCCTCGGCGAAGGCCGTGCCGTGCGGGCCCACCACCGCGGTGGTATGACCGTATTCCCGGTTGTAGCCGCCGATCGGCGGGTTCGCCGCGCCGCTGGGCACCGTGTCCATCACCGGGGCCAGGTTCATATTCACGCCGGCCGCGCGAAGCTGGCCGCCCCACGTGCGGGCGCTGCTCTGCAACATAGACGTGGACCAGGTGCCCTGCGTAAGCCCCGACGGGATGCTCGAGAACCCGCTGCCGGAAAGGACCCGGACGTCGCCACCCTCCTGGTCGGTGCTGACGAACAGTGGCACGCCAAGGGTCGCCGCGGACGTGGCCCGAGCCTGCAGTCCGTCCGTGATCGACCGTGTCGCGCTGACGCCCGCCGCGCTTCGGCCGGTCAAGATGACGTTGCCGACGTGATAACTGCTGATCGCCGACAGCGTCGCGGCGGTCACGCCGGACGCGGCGCCGCCGACCATGAACAGCTGCCCAATTCGTTGGGCCTCGCTCATTCTGGCGAACACGACCTGGGCGCCGCCAGGCGGAACGGAAGTCGCCCGAGCCACAGCCACGTTGGCGGCCGGACTCGGACCCGCCGCCACGATCTGCGCGACGATGATTAGCGCCAACCCGCCCGCGCGTTGCCGAAGCTTCATCGCTGCCTCCGCTCCGACCGTCGATCAGCTGACATCAATGTCGGCTCGAGCCACCGGCCAGAAGCCACAACGTGATCGGTGCGCTCGACGATCCGAGCCTAGCCGCGAAATCCTGGGGTGGCCGCGTCATGACGGTGCCGCTGGACCGGCTCGTACCGAGCCCTGGAATACCGGGACCACAAGCGTGCCAGGGCCTGGGGGACCGGTTGCGGAAGCACGTTAGGGCTCGGTCAGCAGGGTCAGGAACCTGGCGATGGTCTGCTGCTCTGTGGTGGAGAACCTGGCGATGACCTGTTCGACCGTTGCCGCTTGCTCGACGTAGAGCGGCGCCAATCGTTCGGCCACCTTGGCCGGGTCGAGGACGACGACAACTTTGCGACGGTCGGTTGGGTGTCGTTCGCGACGAACGAACTGCAACGCCTCCAACCGGTCGAGCACCCCCGTGACCGTGCCTGAGGTCAGCTTGCTTCGCTCGGCCAGCTCCGACGGCGTCATGGAGCCGTGCAGTTCGAGCAGATGGACGAACTGGGATTCGCTCATGCTCATGCCGGTCTGCTGGGCGACCTGGTCGTTGAAGAGGATCACCGACGCGATGACCTTGCGTAACCCGACGAAGATCTCGTCCGCTGTCGCTCGGCTCATCCACCACCTCCGATTTAACTTGGCTTGACAAGTCACTTTACTATCCAAGAAACTTGACCAGCTGAGTTTCGATTGTATCGGGGAGGACGCCATGACCAGCTCGCCCACCACCGTTCGACCGCCCGGATCAGCCGCCCGCAAACCGGTGGCGGTGATCGTGGTGATGACCGTGGCCGCGTTGATGGACCTGCTTGACATCACTGTCGTCAACGTCGCGCTACCGACCTTGCGGGCGCGACTGCACGCCTCGCCCACCGAGCTGGAATGGTTGGTCGCCGGTTACCTGCTGGCCTTCGGGGCAACGTTGATCGTCTGGGGGAGGATCGGTGACCTGGCCGGCCGCCGCCGGGTCTTCCTCGGCGCGGTATCGGTGTTCGGCGCAGCGAGTCTCGGGGCCGGCGTAGCGCCGTCGATCCACTGGCTGATCGGCTTCCGCGTCGTCCAGGGGTCCGCCGCAGGTGCGCTCGTCCCGCAGGTTCTGGCCACCTTCCGGACCAGCCTGCCACCCAAGGTGCGAACCATGGCCTTCGGCATCTACGGCGCCACCGCCGGGTTGGCCGCAGCGGTCGGTGTCGTGCTCGGCGGCGTGCTCACCCAGTACAGCGTGTTCGGCCTGGGCTGGCGCGCGATCTTCCTGGTGAACGTCCCGGTGGCGGCGGCCGTCGTCGCCACCGGGGTGTTGGTGGTACCGGAGTCGCGACCCGATGAGCACCGCAGCCTCGACACGGCAGCGATGGTCATGCTCCCGCTTTCCCTGGCCGCGATCGTGTACCCGCTGGTCGAGGGGCGAGCGCACGGCTGGCCGCTGTGGATGGTGGCGGTGTTGGGCGGCGGGCTGGTCCTGCTCGCGGCCAGCGTGCGCGTCGAAGCAGGTCAACGTCGCCGAGACCCGCACCGCCCGCTACTTCTCAATACCGCCCAATTCCGAAGCACCGCCTTTGCCGCCGGCATTGCCGTGCAAGCCCTGTTCAGCGCGGCCCTGCAAGGTTTCTCGCTCACGTTCGTCCTCTGGCTGCAGGTGGGGCACGGCTACACCCCCCTGCACACCGGGCTGACCCTGCTCGCCTTCAGTGCCGGCGCGATCGTCACCGCTCCCGTCGCCGGCCCACTCGCCCAGGCGCGGGGCCGCGGCATCCTCGCCCTGGGCGCTGCGTTGCTCGTGGTCGGTGCCTGCGTGCTCGGCGTTCCGGCCTGGCGATCCTGGGCGGACCTGTCGGCGTGGACGACACTGACCGGCCTGGCCATCGCCGGTGCCGGCCTCGGGCTGCTGGTTGTTCCCCTGGTGAACGTGGTCCTCGCGGCCGTACCGGTCGACGATGCCGGCGGCGCATCCGGCACCTTCTCCACCGCCCAGCAACTCGGTGGCGCGATAGGCGTCGCTCTGGTCGGCGCCCTGTTCTTCGACCAGATCAGCGACACCCACCTCAACAGCGCGTTCCGGGCCGCCCTCATCGCGGTGGCCAGCATCTACGCCGCCGCCGGCCTGATCGCGCTGCGGCTACCCAAGACCGCCCTGTCCGACGAACGGGTCGTTGAACTCGGCTGAGCCCGTGCTGCGCGTCGACGGCGAGCCACCAGCTACGTCTACGGCGCACCTACGCCACCGTTGGGCCCGCTGCCGCTACGGTGGGGCGTCGCTCTCGCGAGCTCGGCGAGAGCGGCACGCACGGGGCGGTCGTACACGACGTACCGCCCGACCACGTGCACCTTTCGACAGTCGAGGAGGTTCGCGTTGCCGGATACCACCTGCCACATGTCCATCTCGTTGGACGGCTTCGTCGCCGGACCGGATCAGAGCCGGGAAAACCCCCTCGGCAAGCGGGGACGGGAGCTGCACGGCTGGCACATCGGTGACCCGCGGGCCAACGACGCCGACAAGAGAGCAAACGAGTGGCTCATGCGCCCCCGCGGTGCGTATGTGATGGGTCGGAACATGTTCGGCCCGATCCGCGGGGACTGGGACGACGACTGGTCGGGTTGGTGGGGCCCCGAACCGCCGTATCACGCCCCGGTGTTCGTGCTGACCCATCACCGCCATGACCCGATCCCGATGGAAGGGGGGACGACCTTCCACTTCGTCACCGAGGGCTTCGACGCGGCGTACGCAGCAGCATCTGAAGCCGCCGGGACCAACGGGGTGGACATCGCCGGTGGGGCCTCGACCGTCCGGCAGGCACTGGCGGCCGGGGTGATCGACGAGCTCACCCTCGACATCGCGCCCGTCCTGCTCGGTTCGGGCGAGCGCATCTTCGAGGGGATCGAGTCCTTCGGCTTCGAGCCGGCCGAGGTGCTGCACTCACCGCTGACCACCCATATCCGCTATCGCCGCGTCAACTGAACTGTGTGGCCGGGCCCTTGACGGCCTTTCGTTTCTCGGGCCGTGACGGGCGGGTAGGCCATCACGAAACAGTTCGATGACACGCGGGTGCAGTCGGGTGAAGCGTCCGTGTTCAGTCGCTGTCGGCGTCGTTGACGCGTAGTAGCGGTAGAGCGAGGGTGGCTAGCTACGGCGCGTAGTTTAGGCGACGGATGACAGCCAACCGTCGGAGGCCGGTCGCGATGAAGTTCCTCGCCGTGTCAAAGAACGTTGCCGACCCCAGCCCGTACCTCGAGGCGGAAGGAGCGAGAACCGCCGAGCTGCAGAGAAGTGGCGTCTTCGAGCGGGTACTGCTCAAAGCCGACTGGAGCGGGGCGGTGATCCTGATCAGCGCGAACGACGCTCACGAGGCCCGCGCTGCCCTCGACAGCTTGCCGCTGGTCGCCAATGGAGTGACCAGGTTCGAGCTCACGCCCGTGGTCGAGCCACCGGCAGCACCAGCCTGAACCCTGGCGCGACGATCCGCGTCCAGCGTTCATCGAGCACCACGAGCAGCCTGGGCCGCCGGCTCTCACGACGAAGATCGGACCGTGCGCAATCGCGCGATCGGCCCGGGCTCAGGGCGTCGCGGTCAATCGTTCGATCAGCTGGGCCGGTGCGTCCTCGGGGAGCAGATGTCCGGCGGCGTCGATCCAGGTGAGCCCGCGGTTGGTCACTCGTTGCTCGATCCACTCTCCGTAGGGAGCGGGCAGAATTTGATCGTCGCGTCCCCAGAGCAGTGTCACGGGGATCTCGATGGTGTGGAGCAGGTGCTCGTACTCCGCGGTGTGCGCTTGGCTCAGCTGCCGGTACTGGCGGTAGAACGCGGCTTGTCCTTCCGCGCCGAGCCACGGTGCGAGATAGGTCTCGAGCACTCCGGGTCGGTAGCCGTGTCGCGTGCCGTTACGCAGGTGTGCGGTCACGAGCGCTTCGTGCGCGTACGCCGGCAGCTGTTCGAAAATCGTGTGGTGCTCACGCATTAATGCAAACAGGCCGCGCTCCCACTCGCCGCCGGTGACAGCATCGAACAGGGTGAGGTCGCAATACCGCGCGCCCTCGAGCAGCAGTGCCCGCAGGACGATGGCGCCGCCGATGTCACAGGCGACGACGCTGGGACGCTGAAGGTTCCAGTGACGCAGCAGCTCGGTGAAGTTGCGCGCCTGGGCCGCGATGGTGAGGTCCTGACCTTCGTGCTTGTCGGACAGACCGTAGCCGAGGAGATCGAAAAGGAACACCTGTCGACCGCGGCGGCTCAGCGCGAGCGCAACGTCACGCCATAGGAACGACGAGTAAGGGGTGCCGTGTACGAAGACGATCGCCGGCCCCTCGCCGAGGGCCTGCCAGCGCACGACGCCATCCGGCAGTTCAACCGAGTTGGCCAACGTCCACGACATCAAACCCACCCTCGTCCCCCCGACACAGGTTGCAGTCTACGAACAACGGACACGATCGAATCTCGATGACCCGAGCCGGGCTCCAACTCGACCGAGACTGCTACCGGTGCCCGTGCAACCGTGGGCGTCGCCGGTAGTGACCGGCGGCGATAAGGGCGAGACCAACCAGGACCATGAGGAGGGCGAGCTGAGCGAGCTCAGCCACGGGGGATCCGGTGTTGGGTAGCGATCCGGCCGCCGATGTCGACCCTGCCGCGGGTGCCGGGGCGACGGTTGTCGTCGGGCTCGTTGACGTCGGGCTCGTTGACGTATGGGGCGTTGACGTAGGGGGCGTTGACGTAGAGGGCGTGGTCGTGGGCGCGGCGATCACGTTAGGGGCATAGGTCGAGCGAACGCATTGTCCGTAGGCGTCGGTCACCTGGTAGGTGACCGGTGTCGGGCTCCCGACGTAGTCCTGCGCCGCCGGACCGACGCCGGTCGAGGTCAGCGGAGTTGGCGTGGGGGGAGGCGGCGTCGTGACGGTGGTCGTGTAGGTGCCGTTCGCCTGCTGGCCGAATGCGTCGGTCACCCGATAGTTGACCGCGGAACCGGCGCCGGCATAGCCGCCGGCCGGAGCGGTCGGTGGGGTCGCTGACGACGGCAGCTTCGACGGCGACGACGACACGGAAGGTGCGGCGGACGGTGCGGGCGACGTGGTCGACGAGGGCGATGACGAGGGCGATGACGAGGGCGATGGCGGCGAGGAAGTCGATGGTGAAGCAGAAGGAGCGACGCTCGAGACCCGGCTCGCAACGGTGACTGTTACGGCCTTGGGCGTTCGGCCGGAAGGACCTGCGGCAATGGCCGAGCCGGACTGCAGGACCACAGCGGCGGTCGTCGAAGAAAGGACCGTCACCGACATCCAGGCACTTCGTCGACGTGCAATCGTCGACCCGGCCGTCTCCGGCCCACGCGGATTTCTGTCGACCATGTCGCTCTCAGCAGCAGTGGCGTTCCACCGCAGCTGCGACAGGAACTACATCTCAGGTCAAGTTGAGCGCGTACTGGTCAGACCCGAGCGCGTGGTACTGGGCCAGTACGACAACGGCTACTGCGCCGTCTGAGCATTCGTCGCTCCTAGTCCGACGTCCCACCCACACTCGGGATCAGTGGGATTCGCGCGTCACTTGCGGGCCGCTCGCGCCGAGCAGGAAATCCAGATCGGCCCCGGTGTTTGCCTGCTGCACCGTCTGGACGTAGAGCCGCTCCCAACCCCGGACGGGTCGGGCGTAGGCGTCCACCGTGGCCGGGTCGGGTGTGCGCGCGGCCAACTCGTCCGCGGGCACGTCGACGTCGAGCCGGCGCGCCGCGACGTCGAGGATGATCGTGTCCCCGGTGCGGACCAGCGCCAGCGGGCCGCCCGCCGCCGCCTCGGGCGCGACGTGCAGCACCACCGTGCCGTAGGCGGTACCGCTCATCCGGCCGTCGCAGATTCGCACCATGTCCCGGACACCCTGCTGCAGCAGCCTGGCCGGCAGCGGCAGGTTCGCGACCTCGGGCATGCCCGGGTATCCCTTCGGGCCGCAGCCGCGCAGCACGAGCACCGAATCTGCATCGACGTCCAGCTCGGGGTCATCGATTCGGGCATGCATGTCCTCGATCGAGTCGAAAACCAGAGCGCGACCACGGTGTTCGAGCAGTCCGGCGGACGCGGCGGCCGGCTTGATCAGTGCGCCGTCCGGAGCCAGGTTGCCGTACAGCACAGCGATTCCCGCGTGTGGCTGCAGGGGCGCGGAGCGGCGGCGGATCACCTCATGGTCCCAGATCTGGGCCTCGTCCAAGTAGTCCACCAGTGGCATACCGGTGACGGTGATTGCCGTCGGGTCGAGCAGGTCGCGTACTTCACGCAGCACCGCGTGCAGTCCGCCGGCCCGGAAGAAGTCTTCCATCAGGAAGCGGCCGGCCGGTTGCGTATCGACGAGCAGCGGGACGTCTGCGCCGATGGCGTCGAACTCGTCCTGGTGCAGCTCGATCCCGGCGCGACCGGCGATGGCCAGCAGGTGCACGACCGCGTTGGTCGAGCCACCGATCGCGGCCAGTGCCACGATCGCGTTCCGGAACGAGCCATGACTCAGCACGCTGGACGGGGTGCGTTGCGCGGCCACCATCTCCACCGCGAGACGCCCGCTGTCGTGCGCGCCCGCCAACAGGCGGCTGTCCGGCGCCGGGGTGCCCGCCAGACCCGGCAGCACCATCCCCAAGGCTTCGGCCAGCAATCCCATGGTGGACGCGGTGCCCATCGTGTTGCAGTGCCCGCGGCTACGGATCATCGACGACTCGGACCGGTTGAACTGCTCTGGTGACAAGGTCCCGGCGCGCACTTCCTCCGACAGCCGCCACACGTCGGTGCCACAGCCCAGCGGCTGGCCGCGAAAAGTGCCGGTGAGCATCGGCCCACCCGGCACGACCAGCGCCGGCAGATCGACGGACGCGGCCGCCATCAGCAGGGCCGGAATGGTCTTGTCGCACCCACCGAGCAGCACGACACCGTCGATCGGGTTGGCCCGCAGCATCTCCTCGGCGGCCATCGCGGCCATGTTGCGCCAGAGCATGGCCGTCGGGCGCACCAGCGTCTCGCCGAGGGAGACGACCGGCAGGTTCAGTGGGATGCCGCCGGCCTCGTACACGCCCTGCTTCACGCTCTCCGAGACCTCGTTGAAGTGCGCGTTGCACGGCGTGAGATCGGAGGCGGTATTGGCGATCGCGATGTGCGGGCGGCCGTCGAACGCGTGGGCGGGCAGGCCACGACGCATCCAGGCGCGGTGGATGTAGGCGTTGCGGTCGCGGCCGGCGTACCACTGCGAGCTGCGCTGCTCCGGCATCCACATCGCCTTCCACTTACCGGAACGGTCGGCTATATTCCGGAACTGTGCAGCAGCGTACGACCAAAAGCGAGCCAGTGGAACAGGCCCTGGTCGGCTCCGACCGGGTGCTGGCCGTGCTCACCGAACTCGCGCTGCACCCCACCGGGGTCGGTCTTGACCAATTGGCCCGCACCCTCGGTTCCGCCAAACCCACCGTGCACCGCGCTTTGGCGGCGCTGCGGCGGGCCGGCTTCGCCGCCAGCAACGGGCGCGGTAACTACCAACTCGGCGACGAGTTCATCCGGCTGGCGTTCACCAACCACGAGGCTCGGCCCGACCACCTGCGCGCCCAGCCAATTCTTGATGAGCTGGCCGCCCGGTACGGCGAAACCGCGCACTACGCCGTGCTCGACGGACGATCGGTGGTCTGCCGCGCGAAGGTCGATCCGAGCGCCGGCACGGTCAAGCTGAGCTCGACCGTCGGTGGACGCAACCCGGCCCACTGCACCGCCGTAGGCAAGCTGCTGCTGTCCTACGCGCTGCCCGACGACGGCGCCGTCGCCGATTGGGTCGCGGCCGGACCTCTGATCGTGCGGACACCGAAGACCAAGACGACCGCACCTGCGCTGGCCGCGGAACTGAAAAGGATCCGGCGGCGGGGTTACAGCACCGAGAACCAGGAGAACGAGCCCGGCGTCAGCTGCCTGGCCGTGCCCTTGTTCCTCAGCTCTTCCACCGCCCCCGACGGTGCGGTCAGCATCAGCGCGCTCACCTACCGGACGCCGCTGGCGTCGCTGGTCGCTGACATCGACGCCATCCGATCCATCGTGGCGCGCCGTGCCGCGGCTCCGGCTTTCGCGGGCGGCCGCCCCCCGGGCTCGGCTGCGGGAGGCCGCGCGTGATGGCCACCCGATGAGAGCCTTCGTCGTCACGGCGCCGCACGAGGGCGCGGTGCACGACGTCCCCGACCCGACGGCCGGCGCCGGTGAGGTCGTCGTCGACGTGTACCGGGTCGGTGTGTGCGGAACCGACGTCGAGTTCTGGACGGGCGAGATGGCCTACCTGCACCAGGGTTACGCCCGCTACCCGATGCGGTTGGGCCACGAGTGGTGCGGCGTCGTCACCGCGATCGGGGACGGCGTCGACGAAGCCTGGCTGGACACCCGCGTCACCGGCGACACGATGATCGGCTGCGGGCGTTGCCATCGGTGCCTTTCCGGTCGTCACAACGTCTGCGCGAACCGGCTCGAGGTCGGCATCCGCGGCGGCCTGCCGGGTGCATTGGCCGAGCGGCTCGCCGTCCCGGCCCGCGCCCTGTTCGCGCTGCCCGACACCGTCGACGATGCCGCCGGTGCCATGGTCGAACCCGGTGGCAATGCCCTGCGTTCATTCCGTGCCGCCCGCGTCACGGCGGGGGAGCGGATGGTTGTGCTGGGCAACGGCACGATCGGCCTGCTGGTCGCGCAGTTCGCGCGCGCGGAGGGGGTCGCGGTGCACCTGATGGGCCGGATGCAACCGAGTCTCGAGTTCACCCGCACGCTCGGCTTCGTCGGGGTGTGGGAACAGCCGCAGCTGCCCGATCTGGTCTGGGACGCGGTGATCGACGCCTCCAACGCAGCTGAGTTGCCGGCGCTGGCCCTGGACCTCGTGGAACCGGGCAAGCGTGTCGTCTACGTCGGGCTGGCCGGCACCCCGAGCCTGGTCGACTCGCGCACGCTGGTCCTGAAGGACGTGACCGCTGTCGGCATCCTGGGCCCGTCGCAAGGCCTGGCCGAGACCATCGAGCGTTATGCGAGCGGCGAGGTCAACCCGCACCCGTTGATCGCCGCGACCGTCGGGCTCGACCGGGTGGGTGACGTGTTGTCCGGCTGGCGCCCCGACGACGCGCTCGGCGGGCCCAAGCTCCACATCGACCCGCGTCTCTAGCCACGGTTGCGGCGCACCAACGACCCAGGAAACGAGCGAGGCGACATGAAGGACTTCGACGGACTGACCGCGGTCGTCACCGGGGGAGCGAGCGGCATCGGCGCGGCCACCGCGACGCAGTTACGCGAGCGCGGCGCCCAGGTGGCAAGCCTCGACCGTTCGTACACAGCGGTGCGGACGGCGGCGATGCTCGACGTGCCGTGCGATGTGTCAGACGCCGACTCGTGCCGCAACGCGATCGAGACCGTCGCCGAATCACTCGGCGGAATCGACGTCGTGATCAACAACGCCGGGATCGGGGCCACCGGTGACGTTACCGCCAACGACGACGAGGAGTGGTTGCACGTATTGAACGTCAACGTTGTCGGTATCGCGCGCATCACCCGCGCTGCACTGCCGTTCCTGCGGCAGTCCGCGCATGCGGCGATCGTGAACACGTGCTCCGTCGTGGCCGACGTCGGCGTCCCGCAACGCGCGCTCTACGGGGCGAGCAAAGGCGCCGTGCGGGCGCTGACCCTGGCGATGGCCGCCGACCATGTCCGTGACGGCGTTCGGGTCAACTGCGTCACCCCCGGGACCGCCGACACGCCGTGGGTGGGGCGACTGCTCGAGCAGGCGGACGACGCCCAGGCCGCTGCAGCAGCACTGCGGGCACGCCAACCGATGGGCCGGCTGGTGACCGCGGACGAGGTGGCGTTCGCCATCGCCTACCTGGCCAGCCCGTTGGCGGCGTCAACCACGGGCACGGTGCTGGCCGTGGACGGCGGCATGGTCGGGATCCGGGTGCCCACGTCCTGATCACCAACCGAAGTTTGGCGCGTAGGGGTCAGGGCTTGCGGGCGAGGACGTAGAGGCGCTGGGTGGTTTCGCCGCGGGCGGTGAAGGGACCGCGGTGATACCACTCGATGTCGCGCAGGCCGGCTCGGGCCACGGTCGCGACGACGTCGGCGGGGTCGTGCAGGACGAAGTCGAGGTCGACCTCGTGGCCGAACCAGTCGGTGACCGTGCGCACTTCGGCGCCGGCGTGCAGAGCGAGCACCAGCCAGCCGTTCGGGCGCAGGGGCCGCGCGAGTGAACCGATCGCCGCGGGCAGCTCCGAGGCGGCCAGGTGGATGAGCGAGTACCAAGCCAGCACCACGCCCCAGCCGTCGTGGGTGGTCGGTCGCATCAGCCGGCGCAGGTCGCCGACCTGGTAGTTGACGCCGGGATAGCGGCGGCGGGCTTCGTCCACCATCTCCGGCGTGAGGTCCAGCCCGGTTACGTCCGCCCCGGCCTCGGCCAAGAACGCGGCGACGTGGCCGGGGCCGGTGCCCACCTCGACCACTGGCGCCCCGTCGGACAGCTCGATCACCCGGTGCAGTAGCCACGACTCGAACGGCAGGCCGACGAGCTCGTCGCAGAGTTGCTCGGCGTAGGAGACGGCGACGGCGGCGTAGGCGGCGCGGACTTTGTCGTCGCGGGCTTCGGCGCCGGCGGCAAGCACCGACTCGCGGTCGACGGACATCGCGTCAACGCTCGCCTCCGCCGCCTCGACCGGTCCGAGCAGGTGCACCCAACGACTGTCTTGTTGACCCGATCGTCGGGGCAGCTCGCGCACCATCGCGGTATCACTGCTGGCCATCCGGGTCAGGCAGGCTTCCACCTCGGCGCGATCGGAGAATCGGTGCAGGCGCTCGGTGCGGGTCTTCAGCGCGCCGGCGGGCTGCGGGCCGCGCAACAACAACACGGTGAGCAGGGCTCGCTCGTCGGGCTCGAGGCCGCGCCGCTGCGCGAAAGTCTGCACGTACTTCACCACGCGACTGCCCGCACCCTGCCAGGTGAGCGCGACCAGGTCCTTGTCCTTGAGCGAGCGCAGCGTCTGATGCACAACCTCTTCGTCGTAATTGACGATGGGCTCTCGGCTGCTGCTTTGATTGCACGCGCCACACACGGCGTTGACACTCATCGGGTACGACGCCGGGACCGTGATCTCCTTCTCCAGCATGCTCCCGAGCACGCGTTGTTCGGCGGCGTCGAGAACCGGCAGATCTGGCACGACGCCGAGGCTATCGTGCGCGGGCCGCGAGATGTATAGCGTTCTGGGCGTCGTGGCGCCCAAATCGCTGTACCTCCGGGGCGTATCCCGCGGGCTGGAGGCCGATTTGTGGTGACGCCGGTACGTCGGGCAGAAATAGCGGATGCGCTGTCGGATCGGGGCGGAGCCGTTCGTAGTAGGAGTGGCGGCCGTCCCGAGGGCGCCCCAACCACAGGAGATGATGTCGGATGCAGTACCTGGTTTCCGTGATCGATGACAAGAGCAATCCCGGCAGCACGGACCGCCGAGCTGCCATCAGCGCCTTCAACGAACGTCTTATCGCCGACGGCTACTGGGTTTTCGCGGGCGGGCTCGCGGGCACCGACGCGGCCACGGTCATCGACAACCGGGGTGAGCAGGCGGTGTTCAGCGACGGGCCCTTCGTGGAGTCCAAGGAGTATCTCGCCGGCGTCTGGGTGTGGGAGGCCCCCGATCTGGATGTGGCGCTCGAGCTCGCCACCGAGGCGTCGAAGGTCTGCGATCGCAAGGTCGAGGTGCGGCCGTTCCAGTGAGCGACGTCTCCGACGCGATCACCCGGGTGCACCGGGCGGAGTGGGCACGAGTGGTCGCCTCCTTGACCAAGCGTTTCGGTGACCTCGATGTCGCCGAGGAGGCCGCGGCCGAGGCGTTCGCGACCGCCGTCACACGGTGGCCGGCTGACGGCCTTCCCGCCAACCCCGGTGCGTGGCTGACGATCACCGCCAACCGCACCGCCATCGACCGGATCCGGCGCGAGAACAAGCGCGACGACAAGCAGAAGCAGGCCCAGATGTTGCATGACGACGAACCGGCCGAGCCGCTCGGCGCCATCGACGACCAGCGGCTTCGGCTGATCTTCACCTGCTGTCACCCGGCGCTGGCGATGCAGACGCGGGTGGCGCTGACACTGCGCATGGTCGGCGGTCTGACCGTGCCGGAGATCGCCCGTGCCTTCCTGGTGCAGGAGAGCACGGTGGGGCAACGGATCACCCGCGCCAAGGCCAAGATCGCGGCGGCCCGCATCCCGTATCGGGTGCCGTCCGCCGAGGACCTCCCGGCCCGCGTCGGCGGCGTGCTGGCCGTGCTCTTCCTCATCTTCAACGAGGGTTACCTGGCCACCGGGGCCGGCACCGATCCGGTACGTCACGACCTCACCGCCGAGGCGATCCGGCTGACGCGCCTGATCCGGGCCCTGCTGCCGGACGACGGCGAGGTGGCCGGGTTGCTGGCGTTGATGCTCCTCACCGAGGCCCGTCGCAGCGCCCGGGTTTCCGCCGGTGGCGAGCTGGTCACCCTCGACCAGCAGGACCGCGGCGCCTGGGACGCGGCCCTGATCGCGGAAGGTCACCGGCTGGTGCGCGAGCGCCTGGCTTCCAGCGCCGCCGGGGTGGCCCCGGGCCGCTACCAGATCCTCGCCGCGATCAACGCGGTGCACACCAGCGCCCGCGACGGGCGCGACACGGACTGGTCCCAGATCGTCGCCCTCTATGACCAGCTCGTCCGCCTCGACCCTTCGCCGATCATCGTCCTCAACCGGGCCATCGCTCTGGCCGAGCTCGACGGCCCGGAAGTGGCGCTGGCGGCCGTCGACCGTCTCGCAGACGTGCTGGCCGGCTATCACGCCTACCACGCGGCCCGCGCCGACCTGCTGCGCCGAGTAGGACGCGGTCGCGACGCGCGCGCGGCGTACGACCAGGCCATCGAACTGGCCGGCAACACCGCCGAGACCGCCTACCTGACCCGCCGCCGCGACCAGCTGGTCGAGTAATTCATCCAGTCCGGCGACCCGGCGCCGGCACCGTGCGGCACAGTGGACGGTAATGACCGCTCTTGCGCTCGGCTGGGCCGGCTCGTCGACTGACGCCGACGAGCTGTACTCGGCGTTCACCAGCTGGGTCGACGAGCAGGGCATCACCCTGTATCCGGCCCAGGACGAGGCGATCCTCGAGCTGGTCACGGGCACGAACGTCGTCCTGGCCACGCCGACCGGCTCGGGTAAGTCGCTGGTCGCGGTCGCCGCGCACTACTTTGCGATGGCGGCGGGAATCCGGTCGGTCTACACGGCGCCCATCAAGGCTCTGGTCAGCGAGAAGTTCTTTGCGCTGTGCGCGATCTTCGGCTCGGACAACGTCGGGATGGTGACGGGCGACGCGTCGGTCAACGGCGAAGCGCCGATCCTGTGCTGCACCGCCGAGATCCTGGCCAACATCGCCCTGCGCACCGGTGCCACGAGTGATCTCCGCGTCGTGATCATGGACGAGTTCCATTTCTACGCCGACCCTGATCGTGGGTGGGCCTGGCAGGTGCCGCTGCTGGAGCTGACCGGCGCGCAATTCCTGCTGATGTCCGCGACCCTCGGTGATACTCGCGAACTCGCCGCCGACCTCACCCGCCGGACCGGACGGCCGACGGCGACGGTCGCCGGCGCGGAACGCCCGGTGCCGCTGCACCACTACTACGCGGTCACTCCGCTGCACGAGACGATCACCGAACTGCTCGCCGGCGGGCAGGCGCCGATCTACGTCGTCCACTTCACCCAGGCCGCGGCGCTCGAGCACGCGCAATCGCTGTCCAGCGTCAACGTGGCCTCCCGCGCCGAGCGCGACATCATCGCCGAGACCATCGGCGCGTTCCGGTTCACCGCCGGCTTCGGCAAGGTGTTGTCCCGGCTGGTGCGCCACGGCATCGGTGTGCACCACGCCGGCATGCTGCCCAAGTACCGCCGGCTGGTCGAACAGCTGGCCCAGGCTGGGTTGCTGAAGGTCATCTGCGGCACCGACACCCTCGGTGTCGGCATCAACGTACCGATCCGCACCGTGGTGTTCGCCGCGCTGAGCAAGTACGACGGCGTGCGACAGCGGCAACTCCAGGCGCGCGAGTTCCACCAGATCTCCGGACGGGCCGGTCGCGCGGGATTCGACACGGCGGGGACCGTGGTCGTTCAGGCGCCGGAGCATGAGGTCGAGAACGCCCGCCTGCTGGCCCGGGCCGGCGACGACGAGAAGAAGAAGCGCCGCATCGTCCGCAAGAAGCCGCCCGAGGGTTTCGTGTCCTGGGGTCGGAACACCCTCGACCGGTTGCAGACTGCCGCGCCCGAGGCGCTGGTGCCGCAGTTCGCGTTGACGCCGGCGATGGTGCTCAACGTGATCGCCCGCCCCGGCGACGCGTTCACGGCGATGCGGAATCTGATCCTCAACAACCACAGCACGTTCGCCGCCAAGCGCGCGCAGGCTCGCGCCGCGATACGGGCCTATCGGGCGCTGCTCGCCGCCGGCGTGATCGAACGGCTCGACGTCCCCGACGCGACTGGGCGCGTGGTTCGGCTCACCGCCGACCTGCCGTTGAACTTCGCGCTGAACCAGCCGCTGTCGACGTTCGCGCTCGCCGCGCTCGACCTGCTCGACCGCGAATCTAACGCCTATGCGCTTGACGTCGTGTCGGTCTTCGAGGCGACCCTCGAGGACCCGCGGCAGATCCTGCGGGCGCAGCAGTTCCAGGCGCGGGGCGAGGCGGTCGCCGCGATGAAGGCCGACGGCGTCGAGTACGACGAGCGGATGGAGCTGCTCGACGACGTCACGCATCCGCGGCCGCTGGCCGACCTGCTCGGCGCCGCGTTCGCGATCTACCGGCAGAGCCATCCGTGGCTCTCGGAGGATCAGCTCGCCGCGAAGTCGGTCGTGCGCGACATGTGGGAGCGGGCGATGACGTTCACCGAGTACGTGTCGTTCTACGGTCTGGTCCGCAGCGAGGGATTGGTGCTGCGCTACCTGTCCGACGCGTACCGCACGCTGCGCGCCTCCGTCCCCGCCCCGGCCCGCACCGAGGCACTCGACGACATCACCGAGTGGCTCGGCGCGCTGGTCCGCCAAGTCGACTCGAGCCTGCTCGACGAGTGGGAGCAACTCGCCGCCGGCGGCTCGCCCGATGCCGTGGTGGAAATCGCCGTGCCCGTGTCGTTGACCGATAACGTCCGCGCGTTCACCGTCCTCGTCCGCAACGCGATGTTCCGGCGGGTGGAGCTGGCGGCGCTGCGGCGTTACGACGAACTGGGGGCACTCGACGCGGCGGCGGGATGGACCGCCGACCGCTGGCGCGAGGCCATCGAGGGTTACTACGCCGAGTACGACCGGCTGCCGACCGACGCCGACGCGCGCAACCCGGCGCTGATCCACGTCGAGCGCGCGACGACGCAATGGCTGGTACGGCAGGTGTTCGACGATCCCGAGGGTGACCACGACTGGGGCATCCGGGTGAGCGTCGACCTCGCGGCCAGTGACGAGGCCGGCGAACCGGCCGTCACCGTCATCGCGGTCGGCCCGCTCTGATCCGCGCCTGACCCGTGAGCCCGGCGGCCACGTTCCGTGGCCAGGTTTGGACGTAGGGTCGCCGCCGTGAACGATCCTGTGCAGGCGCAAGTCGATCCCTGCAACGCACATGACGTGAGGGCGTTCCTGGCCTGTTACAACGACGATGTGGTGGTGACCGTCGGAACCGGCACGATCCTGATGTCCGGGGGCGACTCGATGCGTCCGTGATGACGGGCCGACTGGGTAAAGCGCGGAGGCCCGGGCGACGTGTTAGTCACGAACGCGGTCGGCTAGCTGTGTTCGAGGCGTTTCGACAGCTTGACCGATATCCAGTTGCTGCTGCTAGGACCGACGTTCGGGTCACTGAACTCAATGGCGTCACCGCGGTCGAGCGACGTGACCTCGGCGCCGGTAAGCGTGATCTGCAACAGCACGCCATCGACTTTGCGAACTTCTGCCATGGCGCGTACTTTGCCTTGATAACGTCCACGCGTTTTACAGCCGACGGCGTCGCGACGGGGTCTGGCGGCCGATCCAATGTCCTACCCGGTGTCCTACCCGGCACCCCCGCGGAACAAACCCAGACCGACCACGCCGCCACCCTGACCCGGACCAGCTGCGAGTACTGGCCCGGCGGCTGTCCGATCACCTGGACCCCGACGGCACCCTGCGCGACGGACGGGGCCGGGACCGGCTGCGCGCAGTCACGTTCGCCCAGCGCGCGGACGGGTCCGCGCACGGCACGCTCGACCTCACCCCGCGGTGCGCGGGGAAGTGGCAGACCCTGTTCGATTGCCTCGCCGCACCCCGACCCACCGACGGCACCCGCGACCCCCGCACCGCCGAGCACCGCCGTCACGACGCGATGGAAGAGATCGCCGACCGGCTCCTCCGCGGTGGGGACCTCCCCGACTGCGGAGGCACCCCGACCACCGTCATCATCACCATCTTGTTAACCGGCCGGGAGGCCGATCGGCTGGCCGGATTTCGTGGTCTGCGTCGTCGTGGTCATGTGCGCGACGACGGTTCACGCCTATTTTAGTAGGGCGTTCAGGCGGTCGAGGAGCTTTTGGAATCTGGCTTTGATGTCGGCGTCGATGTCGTCAACGAGGGTGCCGGGGTTGCGCAGGAGATGGCTGGCAGGCTGGTAGTGGTAGGACGGCGACGTTGAGGTCGCTGCCGCCGACCAACGCGACGAAGGCGGGGACTTTGTCGATGCCGACCGGCATGGCGGTCCATCGGGGGTCGAGTCCGCGCCCGCCCGTGCGCCGGAGCAGGTCGCTCAACAAAAAGATGTAGACGACATCGGCCGCACCCTCGACCACGAGTTGGTGCGCGCCGATGATCAGGGTTTGGGCATTTCGACGCCGAGTGCGCCGAGCAGCGGGAACACGGTTTCGGGGCGGGCGAGATGTCGGGGCTGACGCGGGTGCCTTGATCGCCGAAGTCTTCGACAGTGCGGCAGCGTTCGATTGTCGTTGGTTCGATTATGAAGAGGGAGTGGGTGGTGTAGATGACTTGGTGTGTCGGGCGAGCCGATCGTCGACGAACCGCAGCAGGTCGTTCTGGGCTTTGGTGTGCTGGTTAAGGCCGGGCTTGTCGAGCAGGTTGACTCGCCGGTCCTCGATGACGTATTCCGGGAACGCCGCGAGGATCCGCGACCGCGTCAACTACGTAACCATTGCGGATGTATATCGTTATCCGGCCAGGCTTGAAGTCAGCGGCAACACCGCCGTCGTAGTCCGCGATGCGAAGCAAGACGTTCGGATGGTGAACTTGCATCCGTTTCCTGGCGGCGTCCAAGGTGAGACCGATCAACTGCGACGTGAGCTTTGCAGCGGGCCCGGGGACAGCTCCTGCGTCTGAAGTCTTGGGCCACGGCGGGACGTCACGTCGATTCGAACTCCTCGGCCGTGGTGGGTCAGGATTCGATGCCTCGCGCGGGGGCGCCCATTCGTCTCTGTCGTCGCGTTCTGCGTGCGTCACAACCCGACCTTAGCTAAGGTCGACGTCGTCGCCCTGGACGGCTACCACGGCGGGACCGCCCTGCCCTGGGGTGGGTGGCTCACCCCGACCAAATCTTCAACGACAGCCTGGACGAGATGAAAAAGCTCACGAGCCGACCCCTTATCATCGCTGAAACCGGCAGCGCCGAACAAGGCGGCAGCAATGCGGGATGGATTACCGCCGTATTCCGGCTGTTGCGAGCCAACACCAGATACGCAGCCTCATATGGTTCGACTACCAGCAGGAAACTGACTGGAGAGTCACCAGCTCGACTCCCGCCGCCCGCGCGTTCCGCGAGGCAACCAGCGTGTTCCGAATATCGACAGACCCACGATCGGCAAGTAACGGATACGAACGATTACCCAGCGTCTTACGCCGGCAATTCATTGAACGTGGGTGCGCGACCAGCCCGGTAGTGCTGCCGCTGACGGGTGCTGGTGTGCGGCTCACCGTTCGAGTTGCCCGCGCCCAGTGGCGGTCTTAGACTTATCCAGTCAGGTGTTGTGGCATGCAATCTGGTCCGCAGTGGATACGCCTGCGGATGGCTGGACAATGCGGTGAATTATGTTCTAGAGGTCAACGTTCACACGATCAGCCCCCTGACGACGGTGGACGTGCCGACCGACGCGGTCGTGACTTTCGATGTGTTGTCGTATCGCGGTTATCAATGATTAGGACAGGGGATACGGATATGCATCGAGTCACGGTAACCAATGGGGTGGCTACCGTCTTGTTGGTGACTTCTTTACTCGTCGTCCCCGATCGAGGTGGATACGCAGCAGCGACCAAGGTGCATTCCAGCCAGGGCACCACCCTGGCCCAGGTCAAGGCGCAGGCCGCAGCGGAGAGTATTCGCATGCCCACCAGGATGAAGATGACCGCGACGGCAGCCGCGCAGACGTCGGTCACGCAAGTCCAGGGGCCCACGAATTTGGCCACGAATATCGGCGGGTCGTGGAACAACTACGCCTTCACGATTCCTAACGATCCTTCCTGTACCAAGGGCAAGGGCACAGCGATGGGCGGCACGTCGGCGACGAGCTGCCCGAACGGTGCGAACGGCGCGTCGGGCGCGGTGCATGCCGTCCAGCTCTACAACGGCAAGGTCCTGATCATGGCTGGGTCGGGCAACCAATGGATGAACCTCCAGCCCAAGGACTTCACGAGCTGGGTCTGGGACCCGACTCAGTCTGATCAGACCAAGGCATGGAAGTTCATTCCCACGCCGTACGACATGTTCTGCGCTGGTCACGTCGTCATGTCCAACGGCAACGTGCTCATTACCGGCGGCTCTACGGCCTACCCGCAGTACGACTCGTCGGGCAACCTCGTGCACGACTGGGATGGCAGTAAGCAGTCCTACATCTTCGACGTGGCCAGTGAGACCTACGTGCAGACCGGCAGCATGACCAATGCTCGCTGGTATCCGACCGTGATCTCCGTCGGCGGCGGCAAGATCCTCGTCACTGGCGGTCTCGATGACCAGGCCAAGGCCTTGGGGGTTGTCAGCCACAACACCGACACGAGCGAGCTGTACGACCCGGCCACTGGGAAATGGCGCAGCGTCCCGACGCTGGACTTCGGGCTGGGCGACCCAAGCGAGGTCGTCGCCAAAGGCGCGACCAACTCCACTCGCACCCTGCCCTACTATCCGGGGCTGACCCTGCTCAAGGGCGGCACCCTGTTCTACTCCGGTGAGAGCAGCGGCAACAACGGCGTCACGCCCGGCCTGTGGAACTACAACACCGGCGCGTTCACACCTGTGGCCGCTCTGCCCTACCCCTATCAGCGCAACGCGGGGGCGACGGTCCTGCTTCCGCCTGCCCAGGACCAGAAGGTCATGGTCATGGGTGGCGGCGACTACATGCTGCCAGCGACCAGCGACACCGAGATCATCAACCTGTCGAACACGTCGAGCTCGGGATCGTTGAAATGGGTAGCGGGACCGAAGCTGTCGGCAGCCAAGATGTACGTCGGCGCGGTGATCCTGCCTGACCGCACCGTGTTCGAGACCAACGGCGCCAGCCAGTTCCGTGAGGGCGGAGTGCACACCGCCGAGACCTATGACCCGGCTACCAACAAATTCACGGTGATGAACTCTCCCACCGAAGATCGCCTTTACCACTCGTCGGCGTTCCTGGAGCCCAACGGCCAGGTGGCGATCATGGGCTCGCAGCCGCTCGACGGGTCGTTCAACATGCACATTGCGATCTACTCACCGAACTATCTGTTCAAAGGCACTCGTCCCACTGTGAGAGGAAATCTCAACCAGTTCAGCTACTCCGGCAAGGCTCAGGGCAGCTTCACAATCACCCTGCCCAGCGGAACCACGTTGGCTCATGCCGAGCTGATCCGGCCGAGCGCCACTACGCACTCGACCGATCCGGACCAGCGCGAGGTCGACCTCGCCGTCACCAAGAACGCCAGCGGAACGTATTCGTTCACCCCGCCCACCGACGACACACTATTGCCCGAAGGTCAATACATGCTGTTCGTAGTGGACAGCGCGGGCGTTCCGAGCGTGGCCAAGTGGGTTTCGGTCGGGGCTGCTCCCAGTGGACAGGTGGCGTGCAGTGATACCACCTGTGGTTCACCGACAACCGCTCCGACCACGACGGTGCCGACGACCACGCCCAGGCCCACGACGACTCCGACGACCAGGCCGACCGCGACGCCGACGGCCACGCCCAGGCCCACAACGACTCCCAAGCCGACGACCACGCCCAAACCCACAACGACCCCCAAGCCGACGACCACGCCCAGGGCAACGCTGACGCTCGTCCAGAACTCGATGAGCGGCTACGTGGCCAAGTTGACCTCGACATCAAGCGTCGCCAAAGCCAAACAGGCCGTAACGCTCCAAGTGCTCACCAAGGGAGTCTGGAAAAACGCGATGAACAGTGTCACCGGCAGCACCGGTAAAGCCACCTTCACATGGGGTGGCCGGGGCACGCTTCAACTTCGCGCGGTTATCCCGGCAACGGGAGTGACTTCACGCGTGGTCTCGGTGACGTACCGGCCCTAACGGGAACATAGAACGTGACCGGACCGCGCAAACTGGTTACGCGGCGTCCCTGCCGCCCGAGATCGTCAGCGCGGTCAGGTACGGCCCAGCACCCCAACACTGAGCGCGCCCGACGCGGCGAAACGGCTCGGCCGTCAAGCCTTCAGGACATGCTTGGCAGACCGGATTTCCAGGACTGCTACGGCACAACCGCCGGCGTCATCGGATGAACAGCGGCGCGAGGGTCTCGCCCAGCAACGCGACGCGCCCTTCGACGTGGCCGTTGGGCGGGGCGTTGACCGTGACGCCGTCGATGCCGGTGTCACGCAGTCGCGCGTACCGTTCGGCGACCTCGTCCGGGCTGCCGACGATCGCCGTCGCGCGTCGGGCCGCGGCCTCGGGCTGGCGGGTCAGGTAGTCCTCGAACTCGGTGACGGCCTGCTCGTGGGTCGGCGCGACGCAGGCGCTCGTCAGGTAGGTGACGGTGATCTCGCTCCGGTCGCGGCCCAGGTTCGCGCAGTGGCCGGCAAGCACTTCCAGCTTGCGCGGGATCTCGTCCACCGCGCAGATCAGGTTGGACTCGTCGGCGTATTGGGCCGCCATCCGCAGGGTCTTGCGTTCACCGGCCCCGCCGATCATCACCGGGATGCGCCCCAGGGGAGCGGGATGGTTCATCGCGTCCTTCACCTGGTACCACTTGCCGGACAGGGTGGGCTGCTCGCCGCGCAGCATCGGCAACACGATCTGCAGCGACTCCTCGAGTCTTTCGAAGCGGTCGGTGAACGTACCGAATTCGAAGCCGAGCGATTGATGTTCCAACTCGAACCAGCCCGCGCCGATGCCGAGCTGGGCGCGGCCGCCGGACACCACGTCGAGGGCGGTGACGGTCTTCGCCAGCAGCGACGGATGCCGGTAGGTGTTGCCGGTGACCAGTGCGGACAACCGCACCCGGCTGGTGTGTTGGGCGAGCGCGGCGAGCAGCGTGTAGCACTCGATCATGTCTTGCTCGGGCTTACCCAGGCCCGCCAGTTGGTAGAAATGGTCCATCACCAGGACCGTGTCGAACCCGCCGGCTTCTGCCTCGATCGCTTGCTGCCGCACGGTGGGGAACAGCCGCTCCGGGGCCACTCCTGGGTAGGTGAAGTTGGGGATCTGATAGCCCAGCCGCGTCACGGGCACAACCTACGCCGAGCGGCCATCGCGGCCGGATCGCGCCCACCGGTGGGTTCGTCAACCGTCGAAGCGAACCGGGGCGTCGAAAGCGGCGCGGCGGGCCGCGCGACGGAAGGTGGCGAGCGCGGCGGGACCGATGACGAGGATGGCCACGCAGGTCGTGACGGCCCGTCCGGTGTCCCAGCCCAGTGACGTGGTCGCGTCGAAGACCAGGTAGCGATGCCATTGGGTGGTGAACGATGCGCCGGGCAGGTAGGCAATCGAACTGCTCGGATCGAGTGAGAACGGCCAGAAGGACAGGTTGAGCATGAACCCGAAGAAATAACCGGACACCGCGCCGTAACCGGCGAGCATGAGTATCTCGGCCCGGCCACGGACGCGGGGCAACAGGCCGGCGAACAGGCCGACCCAGGCGCACCCGAACATCTGATACGGCATCCACGGGCCCACGCCGCCGGTGAGCAGCGCGGACGCGAACAGCGACGTGCAGCCGAGCGTGAAGCCGAACCCGGGACCGAAAACCCGTCCGGCCAGAACGAGCACGAACAACACGGTCTCGATCCCGGCGGTGCCCGCGCCGAGGGGTCGCAGGCCGGCGTTCAGCGCAGACAGGACGCCGAGCATGGCCAGGGCCTTCGCGTCGATCCCACCGTCCGCGATCTCGGCAAACAGCACTGCGAGGACAAGCAGCAGGAGCACCCCGAACATCAGTGGCGGGGTGTACGTGTCGCCGAATCGGCCCGGTGCGACGACGAACGGCCACAGGAAGGCCACGAAGCCGATGAAGGACGCCATGGCCACGGTGGAGATGGTGCGCGGGCGCAGCTTGATGGCCACCGTGGCCCGGCCGCGGCGGGGCAAACGCACCGGCACGCCGGTCACCGCCGGGCTCCGGGGAGCATCGTGCCGGTTGGTGGGGCCAAGGCGTCGGCGGGCAGCGCGGCCGCGACCTGGGCCACGGTGAGGTAGGCCAGCGGAGCCAGGATCTTGGCCACCTGCGGCGCAAACGAGGGGGAGGCGACGATGACGTCCGCCGTGGTTCCGTCGGCGACGATGTCGCCGTCCGCGAGCACGACGACGCGGTCGGCCGCCGCGGCCACGAATTCGACGTCGTGGGTGGCCACGACGACGGCGCAGCCATCCGCGGCCAGGTCGTCGAGGATGGCCCGGAGTTGGGCCTTGCCGGGGTAGTCCAGGCCGCGGGTCGGCTCGTCGAGCAGGAGTACGCGCGGCGCGGCCCGCAGTTGGACCGCGAGGACGAGGGCCAGTCGTTGGCCTTCGGACAGGTCGCGGGGGTGCAGGTCGTCGCCGACACCGGGGGCCAGGCGCTCGAACAGCGCGCGTGCCGAGGTCGATCCGGGTCCGGACGCGCGGTCGGCCTGGGCCAGTTCGGCCCGCAGGCTGCCCAGGTACAGAAGATCGGCCGGCGTCTGGGGCACCAGCCCGACCCGGGCCCGGGCCTGGGCCGGTGCGACGTGTTTCGGATCGACGCCGGCCACCTCGACCCGTCCGCCCTGCCGTGGCCCGGAGCCCTGCAGGGCCCACAGCAAGGACGATTTACCCGAGCCGTTGCGACCCATCAGCGCGGTCACCTCGCCCGCGCGCAGGTCGAGGTCGACGCCGCCGACCGCGACGACCGGCCCGTACCGCACCACGACGCCGCGGGCAGTCAGGGCGACCGTGCCTACGTCCGCGGCCCGCGTCCGATCCGCGGACGGGGCCGGGATCGCGCCCCCGGTCGAGCGGGCGTCGGGGACGGGGCGCCCGCGCAATTGGTCGCGTAGCGGACCGGCTTGCCGGCGGGCGTCGCGCACGGACAGCGGCAACGGGGTCCACCCGGCCAGGCGGCCCAGCTCCACCACCGGCGGCGCGACCGAGGTCGTCGCGAACATCGCCGCCGGCGCTCCCATGACCACCGTTGCATCGCCGCCCAGGTGCAGAACCTGGTCGGCGTACTGCACGACCCGCTCCAGGCGATGCTCGGCCATGACCACGGTGACCCCGAGATCGTGGACGAGACGGGTGATCGCGGCCAACACCTCCTCGGCCGCCGTGGGATCGAGCGCCGAGGTGGGTTCGTCGAGCACGAGGATGCGCGGGTGGGCGGTGAGGACGGCGCCGATGGCCACCCGTTGCTGCTGGCCACCGGAGATCTCGTGCAGCGCGGCGTGGCGCAGCTCGGCCAGGCCCAGCAGGTCAAGCGTCTCCTCGACCCGCTTGCGCATCACGTCCGCAGGCACGGCCAGCTGCTCCATCGTGTAGGCCAGCTCTTCTTCCACGGTGTCGGTGACGAAGGAGGCCAGCGGATCCTGGCCGACCACCCCGACGACATCGGCCAGTTCGCGCGGCGGGTGGGTGGCGGTGTCACGTCCGTCCACGATGACGCGTCCGGCCAACGTGCCGCCGGTGAAGTGGGGTACGAGCCCGTTGATGGCGCCGAGCAGCGTCGATTTGCCCGAGCCGGTGCGACCGGTGACCAGGCACAGCTCGCCTTCGTCGATGTGCACGGTGACGTTGCGCAGCACCGGCGCGGTGGCGTCGGCGTAGGTCAGGGAGACGTGGCGGAAGTCGATCACACGCCCACCTCGGCGGCGCGGGCCGGCTGCGCATCGTCCGGCTGGGACTGCGCATCGTGCTCCGGCTGGGACTGCGCTGTGGCGCGCGGCGGGGACGGTCGCTGGTGGGCTCGGTAGGCCACCGGCGGTGGCGGCGCGGCGAACGCGGCCGCCGCGGCGAGCAGGATCGCCACCGCCGGGAGCACGGGTAACGGCGGCCAGTGCAGCGGGTAGAACGACGGGTTCAGCTCGGCCGCGCGGTAGCCGGTGCTCGCGTACAGCAGCGCCGCCGACAGCACCCCGCAGCCGGCGACGATCCACTCGGGAGCCCGCCACGGGTCGGGGCGGTAGGTCGTCCGCGACACCCGCCGGCTGCCGGTCACCAGGCCGGCCGCGCAGATCACCCCGCCGGCCAGCAACGCGGGCAACCCCAGGTACCGGGTCGTGCTGACGTCGAGCAGCCCGTACACGCCGGTGCAGAGGCCGAGCATTCCCGTCAGCATCAGCGCGGCGGTCGTGCGTCTGCTGGCGGTGGTGGCGGTGCCGGTGCGTCCGTAGCCGCGGCTGTCCATGCTCGCGGCCAGCAGCAGCGACCGTTCCAGCGCGTCTTCGAGTACGGGGATGACGATGCTGTGCAGGGCCCGGACACCGCGGCGGCTTCCCGCCCGCAGCCGGCGGGCCCGCACGACCCGCTGCACGGACTCCACCAGTTGCGGCGCGACGCTCAGCGCCACGACCACGGCGACGCCGAGTTCGTACAGCGCGCCGGGCAGCACTCGCAGCGCCCGCTTCGGGTTGGCCAGCGCGTTGGCGGCACCGATGCAGCACAGCAGCGTCCCCAGTCGCAGCCCGTCGACCGATGCGGACAGCGTGGCCTCCAGCGACACCGGCCCACCGAGCTGGATGCCGGCGTACCAGGACGGCATGTCGACGTGCGGCAGGCGGAACAGGATGTGATCCCTGCCGGTGATACCGCCGGCGAAGATGATCCGGAAGACGACCCTGATCACGATGACGATCAGCGCCATCCCCAGGTAGTACTTGAACGCCCGGGCCCACGGCGCTTCGGTGCGGCGATTCGCGATGACGAAACCCAACACCGCCAGGACCAGCAGGAGCAGCAACGGGTTGGTCGTGCGGCTGACCGCCGTGGCCAGGCCGATGGCCCACACCCACCAGGCGACCGGGTGCAGCGTGCGCGGCACGCGTTTGCTATCGGGTCCGATCGGCACTGTCACCCGCTGCTTCGCCGGCGCCGCACGGTCAACCCGGCCGCACCGGCCAGCCCGGCGATGACAATCACAGCGATGACCACCGGCCAGACCGAGCCCGATGACGCGGGTCTGGCTGCCACCCCTGTCGCGTCGACGACCTTCGGCCCGTCGGATCCGGCGGACGAGCCGGTGTTGGTGGTGGGTGCTGCGGGCGTGCTGGCGGACGTGGGCTTGCTGGCCGTGGCGGCCGGCGGCAAAGTGGCGGGGGTGGTGGACGGTGACGTGGGTCCCCGCGTCGCGCCGACCTTGTTCGCGTGCGTGGTCCGCCGGGTCGTGGACGACGTGGTGTGCGCCGGCCCGGTCGAGGGCTCGGGTGCAGTGCGGGTGGAACGAGCTGCGCCGGTCGAAGCGGGTGCACCGGGCGGGGGCGCGCTGTTACGTGCGCGCACGGTGTCCGGGCTGTACTGCGGCACGCCCGACCCGGACGTTCCGGCGATGCTCGTGCCGCCGAAGACCCACAGGTCGACGCTGCCCGGCTTCGGCTGGTATCCCATCGCGCCGACCTGGCTGTAACTCCAGGCGTTCTGGCCGGGGTTGGCGTACCAGGAGGACCAGTAGCCCGACGCGGGCGGGGTGGGACCGCAGGATTCGCCCGGCTCGGTGGGTCGCGGGTATTCGGTGTTGCCGTGGAACGCGGTGGTGCCGATGCGGCAGATGAACGCCGGGCCGTCGTGCTGCGTGCCGACGGTGTGGAAACCGCCTTGGTTCAGCAGTTGGAACGCCGTCGTCGGCGTTGATCCGCACGCCCGAACGATCGGTCCGCCCCAGTGGGCGAAGTCCACCGCCAGGACCACATTGGTCGACGTTGAGCATTGGCTCACCGGCAGAGCGGCCGCAGACGCGTTGGACCCGAACGAGAACAACGAGACCGTGACGGCGATCCAGGCGGCCACCAGTGTGGCGACGACTGCGCGCCTCATCGGTGCCGGCCCGGCGGGACGTGGACGCGGCGGCGGCCGAGTAGGAGCAGGCCAATTCCGCCGGCCAGAAGTGCGGCCGCGAGCAGGAGCAGGCCGGTGGAGTTGAGACCGGTGGAGGCCAGAGCCGTCGAAGTAGCGGTGGTCGAGACCGCGTCGACCGCTGATGACGTGGCGGAGCTGGCGCTTCCCGCTGCAGAGACGGAGCTACTCCTGGCCGTGGTGCTGTGCGCGCGGGTCGTCGTCGCCGAGCCCGAGGCCGTCGTGGGTGAGGTCGGAGGCGCGGGGAGGTTGACCACGTTGTCGCGCAGCATCGCGAAGGACGTGCCGACATCTCCGCCGACGGCCTGGGTGCTGGCGCGCACGTCGGAACCCGCCGGGCCACCCGCAGCGACGTTGAAACCGCCGTCGCGGTTCTGCTGAGCAGCCAGGAACGTTCGCGCCTTGGTGATCTGCGCTGCGTACGTCGTTCCGGCCAGGCTCAAGCCCTGGATGGCCAGTGCGGCCGAGCTGGTCGAATCTCCGGCGGTGCCGGTGAACCCGCCGTCGCCGAGCTGTCGGCCGGCCAGCCACGATTCGGCTTTGGCCACTGCGGCGCGGGCGCCGGCGTCGGATGGCAGCAAGGCCAGCGCCATTGCCGCCACCGCGGTGCTGTCGACGTCGGAATCACGGCTGCTCGGGAGCAGGCTGGGCCACGCCCCCGCCGGGTTCTGCTGTCCCTTCAGGTAGGCGATGGCTGCGCCCGCGTGGCTGGCGTCGCCGGCGCGTAGCTGGGCGATCACGCCGAGTGATTGGGAGAACACCGAGGGCGCATAGGCGTAATTCCCGGCGCCCGCGCACGAGTAATCGGGGGCGACGGTAGCGGCCGGGCAGACTAGTTTGCCCAGCGCCGCCACCAGGTCGTGACCGCCGAAGGAGCGCGGGTCGTAACCGGTGACCTCGGCCAGTACCGCCTCCTTGCCGATAGAGCCACCGGAAGCGAACGCGGTGCCGATGCCGGTCCAGTCACCGACCGTATGCCCGCCCCCGTCCGTTCCGTTCAGTCGGAGGAAATCGACGACCCGGCGCAGATCGGTGTCGTCCGTGCCGGCCGCGGCCAGGGCAAACGCGCCGTCGATGGTGAGCCCGAAGTCAGCGAATCCCGGAAACGATTCGTAATAACCGTTCTTGGCCAAACTGGTGCCGTCGGTGTTGCCGTTCGCACCCGTGGTCGTGACGAGGAAGTGCACGGCCTTGACCAGGTCCGGCGTTCGCGCGGCCGCCGCCCGGACCGGCACGGTGGCCGTGGTGCTGGGTTGCGTGGTAGTGCTGGGCCGCGTGGTGGAACTGGGCCGCGTGGTGGAACTGGGCCGCGTGGTGGAACTGGGCTGCGTGGTGGTGGTGGACTGCGTGGTGGTGCTGGGCCCTGTAGAGGGGATCGGGCGCGCGCTGCTCGCGGTCGTGGGCTCGGTCGAGGGTGACGCCGTGGCTGGGGCCGAAGTGGCACGGGACGCGCTGGGCGAACCGGGAGCGGCTGCGGCGGGGGTGGCGGCCAGCAGGGCGACCGAGGCCACCAGCATGGGCGCGCCCAGAGCGAGCACCCGGGCCCAGCCAACACCGAGCCGGGCCAGCGGTGGTCGGTTCGCCACAGGACTGCCTTCCGTTCGCGGCGTCGGGGCACGACGCGGCCGGACGGAAGTCGGATCGCTCGAGCGGTCCGGGCTCCGTCCCGCAGACCACGGCGGGACCGTTGCCAAGGATCTCGGCGTAGGTATTCCGACTTGCCGGCCGGGGCCGGATCACGGTTGCGGGTCAGCGCCGGAGTTGCACCGGACTTCCCCTACGCGCAGATCGTTGAAATGGGTTGCCGCGGAAAAGTGCGGCTGAGATGACGCTAACGAGGACCGACCGCCAGGTCAATTGACCGCCCGCCCGGCCCCTTACCCACGGCCATGCCGACGCGGCCGAACTGACCCGGGCCGTGCCCGCCGCCGCCCGCGCCGTGCCCGCCGCCGCACGACGCCCACGTGGGGTGAAAACGGTGCGGTAAGGACATCCCCCACGCCCCCGGGTAGGAAAGTTCGCCTGACAACGGCGATACATGGACGTAACCTGCCATCAAGGTCATACCCGCCACCGTCGTCTGGAGACGTAGCGTGCCCGTAGTGCCGTTGCCGGAGTTGCTGGCCGACGCGAACCAGCGGCACTACGGCGTGCCGGCGATCAACGTCTTCGACGCCCTGAGCCTGGGCGGCGTGCTCGACGCGGCGGTCCAGCGGCGCAGTCCGCTCATCGTGCAAACGTCGGTGAAGACGGTGCGGGCCATCGGGTCTGACGTGCTGTTCGCGATGTGGACGGCGCTGACGGCCAAGGTGGATGTGCCGATCACCCTGCACCTCGACCACTGTCCGGAGCGAGCGGTGATCACCGAATGCCTGGACCGGGGGTGGAACTCGGTGCTGTTCGACGCAAGCCACCTGCCGGTAGCGGAGAACACGCGCCAGACGGTCGAGGTCGTCGCCGAAGCCCGTCGTCACGGCGCCCACGTGGAGGGTGAGATCGAATCGATCACCGGGGTCGAGGACGGCGTGGGCTCCGACACCCCGGCCGAGCGGCAGAGTCTGCAGACGGTGCTCGACTACCTGGACGCCACCGGGGTGGACGTGTTCGCACCGGCGATCGGCAACGCCCACGGCAGCTACGTGCAGGCCCCGGAACTGGACGTGCAACGGGTGAGCGACATCGTCGCCGCGCGGCACGTGCCGATCGCCCTGCACGGCGGCACCGGATTGTCCGACGATCAGTTCCGCGATCTCATCGCCCGGGGCTGCTCGAAGGTGAACATCTCCACCGCGTTGAAAGAGGCGTATATGCAGTCCAGCCTGCGCTTCCTCAAGCAGGCCGAGGAGCGCGGCAAGTGGGACCCGCCGTCGCTGTTCCTGGCCGTACACGCCGACGTGGTCGATCTGGCCACCGGGCTGATGGATCTGTTCGGCAGCACTGGCCGGGCCGGGTGACCCCAAGTGCCGGCCCCGATCTCCGACTGCGGCGGCGTCCTCGCCGATACCGAGCGGTACGGGCACCTGCCCGCCTTCAGCCAGACGTCCGCTGAGTTCGGGCTGCCGATGCGTCCAGCACACGATCGCCGAGACCGCGGTCGAGCGGGAGAAGGAACTCGGTGACCTGGACGCGGTCGTGGGTGACGGCGACTTCGGCTACTCGTTGGCGCCTGGCTTCGAGAACGTCCTTTCCGAATGGGACGCCTATCACCGGGCCGATGCGGCCACGCTGCGGCAGAAGGTGGCGCTGACGATCTCGAAGCGGGTCGGCGGCACGTCCGGACCGATCTGGGGAACGGCATTCCTGCGCGCGTCGGTTGCGGTGAAAGGCTACGCATGGCCGACGTCATCGAGGCGGCCACCGAACAAGACGCGGCCAGCGATCAGGACGCAGCCGCGGTCGCCGCCGCCGTGGCCGCCGCCGCCCGCCGGGCCGCGGACGAACCGGGGGCGGCCCGGACCAGTCGGGGCGCCATCGCGTCGCGAGATCACAGCAGATCGATACGTTCGACGACAGGCGCCAAGATCAACTGTCTGATAATTTCGCAATTGGCCGCAGTCTGTACGAAAAGGCACACCCGTCGCGAGGCGGGGTCGCAAAGCCACGGGTCCCACGCGGGCAGCCGGGTTACCGATGAGAGGGCGTTCCGGCGTGGGTTCAAGACGCGTGAATTCCGCGCTCACGACGCGTCTAAGGCGCCGGTTGGCCCGACCTGAAGGCATCGCCGACGGCGCCCGCTGGCTGTTCGCCTTCCTCGTGGTGGCATCAGTGGTGGTCTCGCTTCCGGCACCTCTGCTCTCAGCGAGCGGCGCAGTGCTGGCGCTTGCCGCCGGGAGCACGATCGTGTTGACGGCCACCTGGGCCGGCGTGTACGTGTCGGGCCAGTTCCCGTGGTGGCGCGATGGCCTCCTCGCGGTCGCAATCGCCGCTTTCGCGCTCGCCGGCCCCAACCCAACTGTGGTGTTGTCGTTCGTATTCGCCGGTGTCTGGTTCGGCGCCCTGTACGGCTCGACGTTGCGGTCCCTGGGTCGCTGCGCGCTCTACTTCGCGGCACTGGTAGCCACCTTGCCGATCTGGCACTTCATTCCGGGACACGCGGTTACGCCCGCACCCGAGCTGGTCCTCGGCGCGGGCCCAGCCATGGTGCTCACCGTCTTCGTCGGGCGGCACCTGGCCATGGGTCTGGAGGCCCGCGAACAGGGTCTGCAACGTGACCGAGCGTTGGCCGATCTCGGCTCGCGGATGTTGGCCGTGACGGATGCCAAGACCATCCGTGCCTTGACCAGCTCCGCTGCGGCCGACATCTGCTCGGCCACGCCCGGGCTTCGCGTGCTCCACACCGTGCGTGACGGCCCGACCCTGCGGGTGGACTTGGTCGTCGGCGACTTTGCATCGGTGCCCATCGCGCTGCCGCGCAGCGCGATCACTGCCGGCCCGGGCGGCCGCGAAATGATCGTCGACCCGACCGAGCTCGACCGCGCGGCCGGGGCCGTGCTCGAATGGAACTGCCTGCAACTCGACGCCGACACCGGCGACGGCGCGACGTTGATCGGAGCACCGCAGCGACCGCCCGACTCGGCCATCCTGGCCATGCGCAGTCTGATGGTGATGACGGCCCTCGCGCTGCGCAACGGCGACGTGCACCGGGAGTTGAGCGTGCAAGCGCGGGTGGATTCCCTGACCGGTCTGGCCAACCGCGCCGCGTTCACCGTCGCCCTCTCGGACGCTTTGACGGGTCCCGCGACGTTCAACCCGGTGCACCTGCTGTTCCTCGACCTGGACGAGTTCAAGGACGTCAACGACGCGCTGGGCCACCGCGCCGGCGACGAGGTCCTGGGTCAGGTCGCGCTACGACTGCAAGCCTGCACACGGGCCGGCGATGTGTGCGCGCGCCTCGGCGGCGACGAATTCGCGGTCATCCTGGTCGATACCGCCGCCCCCGCCGCGACCGAGATCGCCGAGCGGATGGTTCGCACCCTGTCCGAGCCATTCGGCGTGGGTGGCCACATCGCGCGGATCGGCGCCAGCATCGGCATCTCGGCCTCGCGGGCTGGGCTCAAACCGGGCTCCGGGCGGGTCGACAGCGTCAGCGCGGACGAGCTGTACCACCGCGCCGACGTGGCCATGTACGCGGCCAAGGCCAACGGCAAGGGCCAGATTCGGTGGTTCGATCCCACGTTGCTGCACCCCGGCGTGTCCTCGACCCGATCCCTGGCCTGACCTGCGGCCCAGTCACACGTCGGCGACCTGCGGTCCGACCTCGGTGCCGAGCAGTTCGATACCTCGCAACAGGTCGGCGTGGGCGAGCCTCGGGTTGGTCATCTGCAACGAGACCCGGTGGACGCCGCCGAGTTGTTCGGACACCCGGCGCAGCTTGGTCGCGATGGTGTCCGGGTCGCCGAGGAAGAACGCGCCGTCCCGGCCGCTGGTGGCGTCGAACTGTGCCCGCGAGGGGGTGGGAAAGCCGCGCTCGCGCGCGACCCGGGTGAACATCTGGTGCCACCCCGGGTAGATCGTGTCCGCGGCTGACCGGATGCTGTCGCCGACGTAGCCGAAGACGTGCAGCCCGACCTTGAGCTCCGCCGGGGCGTGCCCGGCCTGGGCGCCGGCCCGGCGGTACAGGTCGACGAGCGGCGCGAACCGACGCGGCTCACCGCCGATGATCGCGACCATGAGCGGCAGGCCGAGCAGACCGGCCCGCACGAACGACTCGGGCGTGCCCCCGACGCCGACCCAGATCGGCAGCGGGTTCTGCACCGGACGGGGATAGACGCCCTGCCCGGTCAGGGCGGGTCGATGGCGACCCGACCAGCTCACGTGCACCGAGTCGCGGATCTTGAGCAAGAGGTCGAGCTTCTCGCTGAACAGCGAGTCGTAGTCCTCGAGGTCCAGGCCGAACAGCGGGAACGCCTCGGTGAAAGATCCGCGGCCGACGACGAGGTCGATGCGTCCCTTCGCGATCAGATCCAGCGTGGCGAACTGCTGGAACACCCGGACCGGGTCGGCCGCGCTGAGTACCGTCACCGCGCTGCCCAGCCGGATTCGCGAGGTGCGCGCGGCGGCGGCACCGAGGATCACCGGCGGCGCGGAGTCGTAGTACTCCGCGCGGTGGTGCTCGCCGATCCCGAACGAGTACAGGCCGGACGTGTCCGCGAGTTCGATCTCCTCCAGCAGGTGCTCGATGCGCTCCTCGGGGCCCACGACCCGTTCCGTGGCGGGATCGGTGACCGCAGAGACGAAGCTGTCGACGCCGACGTGCACGCTGTGGTCCCGAGCTCAGTTCGCGGTGGCGGCGGCGGCGCCCCAGCCGTGCCAGTGGTCGATGGTCATGTGGACGCTGACCCGCGGACGTTCCCGGTTCGGGTACGGCCCGCCGGTGTAGTGCTCGGAGAGGCGGTCGATGTCACGCAGGCCCTCGTCGGCTTCAATCGACGCCACGTGCCCTTGGACGCTGACGTGGGTGTACCAGTCGCCGCTGGCCAGCGCGGTCAACGCGACGCGCGGGTCGCGGCGGAGGTGGTTGAGCCGGGCTCGGGCAGCGTCGAGGCCCAGCAGGATGGTGCCGTCGGATTCCAGCAGGTACCACGTCGCCACCGTGACCGGCCGGCCATCTTTGGCCAGGGTGGCCATCACCGCAGGATTGGGTTGGGCGAGCAGCTCGAGCAGCTTCTCGGGCATGGGGGTAGTCGGCATTGGGCACCTCCGGGCGTAGGGATCGGAGATCAGTATGCGACCACCGGTCAGTACTAGACAATGCCCGGTAGCAGGCATAGCCTGAGCCAATGGCGCCGGTGCACGATTCCCAACTGCTCAAGGGAGTCCTCTCGCTGCTGCTGCTGCGTCTGCTGGCCGAACGTGAGTCCTACGGCTACGAGGTCGTGCAACGACTGCAGGCGCTCGGCCTGTCGGGCATCGCCGAAGGCAGCGTGTATCCCGCGTTGGCCCGCCTGGAACGCGAGAGCCGGGTCGAATCGAGGTTGATCGCCTCGCGCTCCGGACCGGCCCGCAAGTACTACCGACCCACCCCAGCGGGCCGCCAGGCCCTCGAGGACGGCACGGCCAGCTGGCTGTCCCTGGCCGAGCTGGTCAACCCGGTCCTGGCCGGTCGTCCCCCCAGCCGGCCCACCCCAGCGAAGGAAGCCTGAGATGACGCAACCATCGAGCCTGACCGATCGACTCCGTATCGAGCGTGCCGTGTGGATGGTGGACGCTCGGATCCAGGATCTGCCGCGCCGATCGCGCATCGCCAAACGCCGCGAGTTGCGACAGAACCTGCGGGCGGCCGCCGACGAGATCGGGGCCCGACGGGCCGTCAGCCAACTGGGCGACCAGCGGGCGCTGGCGGCGGGGTATCTGGCCGCGGAGTACGGCGAGCGGGCGCGGCGTCCGTCGTGGTCAGCAACCGCGGCCTGGATCGTCGCGGTCGAGGGGGTCATGATGCTGGTCGACCACGTGGCGTCCACGGCCTTCCGGGCCGGCGTCGCCGCCACTACGCCCCACGCGACCGGCGTCTTCCACTGGCCGGGCGTCTCGCATCTGGTCAGTGCCGCGACCTACACGTACACGGACGGCAGGTCGACCAGTGTCGGCGGCGCCTGGACGGCCTGGGTCTACGTGCTCATGCTCGGAGGGGCGGTCGTCGCCGGGCGGCTGTGGCGGCTGTTGCCTCAGCTTCGCCACCACCAGCACACCGCGGGTGCTGACGCCCTCGACTGACTCGGTCTGCACGGCTATGGCATGCCCATAGCGGCCTGGTCTTGACTGATTCAAGAAAACGGGCGGATACTGGGCCTGTGCCCACCACGTCAGAGGCGGAACACCTGCTGCGCGGGGCCGCACTCCGGGTGACCCGTCCGCGGCTCGCGGTGCTCACCGCGGTGTCCGAACATCCGCACGCCGACACCGACCAGATCATCGGCGCCACCCGTCGCGACATCGAGGTGTCGCACCAGGCCGTCTACGACGTGCTACGGGTGTTGACGGCCGCCGGTCTGATCCGGTGCATCGAGCCCGCGGGGTCCGTGGCCCGCTACGAGTCCCGGGTCGGGGACAACCACCACCATGTCGTGTGTCGGTCGTGCGGTGGGCTCGCCGACGTCGACTGCGCCGTGGGCGCTGCGCCCTGTCTGACCGCATCGAACGACCACGGTTACGCCATCGACGAGGCCGAGGTCATCTACTGGGGCCTGTGCCCCGACTGCTCCATCGCATCGAAGTCCTGAGCACGTCCCGCATACCGAGAGGAATCCCATGACCGAACACCCTGACGCCGTTGTCCGCGAGATGAACGAGCCGGAGGCGAGCGACGAAGCGAAGTGTCCGGTCGCGTCCGGTCGCCGCCCGTATCCGGTCGAGGGGGGCAGCAACCGCGACTGGTGGCCGAACCAGCTCAACCTCAAGATCCTGCGCAAGCACCCCGCCGCCGCCAACCCGATGGACGCGGACTTCGACTACTCGGCGGCCTTCCAGAGTGTCGACCTCGAGGCGCTGCGGGCGGACATCGAGCAGGTCATGACCACCTCGCAGGACTGGTGGCCGGCCGACTTCGGGCACTACGGGCCGTTCTTCATCCGGATGGCGTGGCACAGCGCCGGCACATACCGCATCCACGACGGCCGCGGGGGGGCGGGCGCGGGCATGCAACGCTTCGCACCGCTGAACAGCTGGCCCGACAACGGCAACCTGGACAAGGCGCGCCGGCTGCTCTGGCCGGTGAAGAAGAAGTACGGGCGCGCTCTGTCCTGGGCCGACCTGATCGTGTTCACCGGCAACTGTGCGTTGGAGTCCATGGGCTTCGAGACGTTCGGCTTCGCCGGGGGACGCGCCGACGTGTGGGAGCCGGACGAGGACGTGTACTGGGGCCCGGAGGAGACCTGGCTCGGCGACAGCCGCTACACCGGCGACCGCGAACTCGAGAACCCGCTGGCCGCGGTGCAGATGGGGCTCATCTACGTCAACCCCGAGGGTCCCAACGCCAACCCCGACCCGATCGGCTCGGCCCGCGACATCCGCGAGACGTTCGGGCGGATGGCCATGAACGACGAGGAGACGGTGGCGCTGATCGCCGGCGGCCACACGTTCGGCAAGACCCACGGTGCCGCCGACCCGAACCAGTACGTAGGACCCGAGCCCGAGGGTGCTCCGCTCGAGGAGCAGGGCCTGGGCTGGAAGCAGGGCTTCGGTCACGGCAAGGGCCGCGACACGATCACCAGTGGGCTCGAAGTCACCTGGAACGCCACCCCGACGGCCTGGGACAACAGCTATCTGGAGAACCTGTTCGGCTACGAATGGGAGCTGACGAAGAGCCCGGCCGGCGCCAACCAGTGGCAGCCGGTCGACGGCGGCGGCGCGAACACGGTGCCCGACCCGGAAGACGGCTCGCTCGTGCGTCCGCCCACGATGCTCACCACCGACCTGGCGCTGCGGGCCGACCCGGTGTACGAGCAGATCTCGCGGCGCTTCCTCGAGCACCCAGACGTCTTCGCCGACGCCTTCGCCCGGGCCTGGTTCAAGCTGACCCACCGCGACATGGGCCCGATCCAGCGCTACCTCGGGCCGCTCGTGCCGCAGGAGACGCTGATCTGGCAGGACCCGGTCCCGGCGGTGACGCACGAACTGGTGGACGCCAACGACGTGGCCGCGCTCAAGGGCCAGATCCTGGCCTCGGGGCTGACGATCTCGCAACTCGTCTCCACCGCGTGGGCGTCCGCCTCGACCTTCCGCGCCAGCGACAAGCGTGGCGGGGCGAACGGGGCCCGTATCCGGCTGGCGCCGCAGAACGGCTGGGAGGTCAACAACCCGGAACAGCTGGCCACGGTGCTGGGCACGCTCACCGGCATCCAGGAGTCGTTCAACGCAGCGCAGACCGGCGGCAAACAGGTCTCCCTGGCCGACCTGATCGTGCTCGGCGGGTGCGCGGGCGTGGAGGCTGCGGCCAAGGCCGCGGGCCACGACGTCCAGGTGCCGTTCGCCCCGGGACGGACCGATGCGTCGCAGGAGCAGACCGACGTGGACTCCTTCGCCGCGCTGGAACCGACCGTGGACGGGTTCCGCAACCACCTGGGCAAGGGACAGCGGCTGCCGGCCGAATATCTTCTGGTCGACCGGTCCAACCTGCTCAGCCTGAGCGCCCCCGAGATGACCGTGCTCGTAGGTGGTCTGCGGGTGTTGAACGCCAACGTCGGCCGGTCGCAGCTCGGTGTCCTGACCAAGACCCCCGAGTCCCTGACCAACGACTTCTTCGTCAACCTGCTCGACCTCGGTACGACGTGGAAGCCGCTGACGTCGCAGGAGAACGGCCACCCGGAGATCTTCGAAGGACGCGATGCCACCGGCACCGTCACCTGGACCGGCACCCGCAACGATCTCGTCTTCGGCTCGAACTCCGAGCTGCGGGCGGTGGCCGAGGTGTACGCCAGCGACGACGCGCAGGAAAAGTTCGTGCGCGATTTCGTGGCCGCCTGGGACAAGGTCATGAACCTGGACCGCTACGACCTGGCATGACCTGACCTGACCTGACCCGGCCCGGCCGGCAAAATCCGAATCGGGTGCACTCAGGTTCACGAGGTGAACCTGCGTGCACCCGACTCGTCACGTCATTTTGGAGTCACCCGGAAAGATCAACTCTGTTAAGGTCCGGTCGGGGCGCAGCAACGCCACCCGGCGGCGCAGCGGCACGTAAAACGGGCCAGAAGCTTCGCGGTCGAGGCTCATGGCGACCGTCGACTTCGAGAGGCTTGTCGTGCCAGCCTCGCCCCGACTGCTCGCCGTGCTACCCACTACTCCCGGGCAGCGCTACCTGGTCTTCGGCGTCATTGTCGCGACGCTCTATTTCGAATTCCCCGCCTACCACCTGGAACTCTGGACGCCGCTGGGTCTGTCGTCCGTCGTGGCCACGGTCATCGGGATAAGGCGGTATCGGCCCCGCCAGCTTCTGGCGTGGTGTTTCGTCGCCGCCGCGGAGTTCTTCTTCATTGCCGGGGATACGACCTACACCATCATGCGGGTCATCTTTCACCACCCCAATCCTTTTCCCTCCCTGGCCGACGTGTTCTACCTGCTCACCTATCCGTGCTTCGCCGCCGGGCTGATGCTGTTCATCCGGGCGCGCTCGGCCGGCCGCGACCGGGCGGACCTACTCGATGCCGCGATAGTCACCACCGGCCTGGCCATGCTGTCGTGGCTCTATCTGGTCATCCCGAACTTCCAGGCCGACGGTCTCAGCGTCTTGCAGCGTTTGATTGCTGTCGCGTACCCGCTCGGTGATGTGCTGGTCGTCGCCATGCTGGCGCGGCTCATCGGCGGTGGCGGCCTGCGCCTGCCGGCGATGAAGTTGCTGGTTGTCGGTGCGGTCGGCTTGTTGCTGTCGGACACCCTCTACGGACTCATCCAACTCGATGACAGCTGGCACGAGAACGGCCCGGTAGATACCGGGTGGGTGCTGTTCTACCTGGCCTGGGGCTGCGCCGCGCTGAACCCCTCGATGGTCGGGCTCGGCGACATCGGCCCGCGCGGCGCGCAGCGCATGGGCTGGCGGGTGTCCGCGCTGACCCTGGTCACCCTGATCGCGCCGGCAATCTTGTTCGTCGAGTCGGCCACCCAGTCCTTCGCGGAAGGAGCCACGATCGCGCTGTTCTCCGCGGCGCTGTTCCTGCTCGTCATCGCCCGAATGTGGATCATCCTCGAGGTGCACAAGCAGTCGATTCGTCGCGAACGCGCTCTGCGCACGTCCAGCGAAGCCTTGGTCGCCGCGCAGGGGCTGACCGCCATCTACCAGGTCGCGCTGCGTGGCGCGTCGGCGCTGACCGGCGAGGCGGCCACGACGCATGCGGCGATCTATTCGATGCGCGGTGACGAACTGCGCTGCGTGGCCGATTCCGGCGGACCGTCGAGCGCCGAACCCCCGGACGTGCTGTGGGAAACGGCCACGTCCGGGGGCCGGCTCGATCCGACCGGCCGACTGAGCGTGACGCCGCTGCGCTATGACCGGCAGGACCGCGGCATGCTCGTCGTCCACAGCGTGGACGCGCTGACGTTGGGTCAACACGGTGCCCTGGCCACCATGGCGGCGCAGGTCGCGCTGGCGGTGGAGAGTGCCCAGCTCGGCGAGGACCTACGACAGCGTCAGAGCGAAGAGCGGTTCCGCGGCATCCTGCAGAACGCCTCGGACATCGTCGTCATCGTCGACTCGGGTGGCCGGATCACCTACAGCACGCCGTCGTTGGCCCGAAATCTCGGCCGCGGCGAGGATGAGGTCCGGGGACGCGAACTGGTCGAGTTCCTCCACGACGGCGACGCGGCCGAGGCCCGGACGATGTTCACCGGGTTCGGCGCGCAGGCCGGTCAGACCGAAGCCATCGCCGATTGGCACCTGCAGCACCGCGACGGCCACCTGATGGCGTTCGAGGTGCTGTCCAACAACTTGCTGGCCGACTCGGGCGTGGGCGGGATCGTGCTGACGATGCGCGACGTCTCCGAACGCCGGGCGCTGGAAGCGGAACTGAAGCATCAGGCGTTCCACGACTCGTTGACGGGCCTGTCCAACCGAGCGCTGTTCCAGGACCGGGCCGAGCACGCCCTGGCGCGGGTCGTGCGTCTCGGCAGCATCGTGGCGATGGTGATGGTCGATCTCGACGATTTCAAGAACGTCAACGACGCCCGTGGTCATGCCGACGGCGACGAGCTCTTGAAGCAGGTGGCATCGCGACTGCAGAACACGATCCGGTCCGGGGCGACGGTGTCGAGATTCGGTGGTGACGAGTTCGCGATCCTCATCGAGGACCTGGTGGACGTGTCCGAGGCGGAGCGCTTCGCGGAGCGGGCCCTGGCGTCGTTCGCCGCACCGTTCACCATTCGCGGGGAACCGGTGGCGGTCAACGCCAGCGTCGGGCTCGTGGTGAGCGGCGGCTCGCACGACTGGTTCGACATGACCGAGCTGATGCGGTGCGCGGACATCGCCCTGTACGCGGCCAAGGGAGGCGGAAAGGGCCAGGTCGTGCTGTACCACGCGGATCTGCAGGCATCGATGTTCGACCGGATCAACCAGCGGTCCAACCTCGAACGCGCCGTCGCGGCCGGCGAGTTCGTGCTGCATTTCCAACCCATCGTCTTACTCTCCGCCGGCGACCTCGTCGGATGCGAAGCTCTGATTCGTTGGCAGGACCCGAACCGTGGTCTGGTGCCACCGCTGGACTTCATCCAGCTGGCGGAAGAGACGGGCCTGATCGTGGCCATCGGCCGATGGGTTCTCGACCAGGCGTGTGCGCAGCTCCGTTCGTGGGCCGACACCGGCTTGCCCGACCTGCGCATGTCGGTCAACGTCTCGGCGCGGCAGTTGCACGAATCCACGTTCGTCGACGACGTGCGCAGCGCGCTACATCGTCACCGGATACCGCCGGAGCAGTTGGTGCTCGAGCTGACGGAAAGCCTGTTCGCCCTCAACTCGCCGGTGATCTCGTCGCAACTGTGCGGCCTGCAGGAGCTCGGCATCAAGATCGCGATGGACGACTTCGGTACCGGGTACTCGAGCCTGGCCTACCTGCAGAAGCTCCAGGTCGACGTCCTGAAGATCGACAAGTCGTTCGTCGACGGGCTCGGTCACGGCGACGCCAACAGCAGCACCCTGGTCCGGGCGATCATCTCCCTGGCCGCGTCGCTCAAGCTCGATGTGGTGGCTGAAGGCATCGAACGGTCCGAGCAACGTGACGAGTTACGGTCCATGGGCTGCCGGCTCGGTCAGGGGTACCTCTTCTCCCGGCCGCTCGATGCGGACGCGATGACCGCGATCATGGTCCTGTATCAGATCGCGCGGTCACACCCCGCGGTTCCCATCCGCCGGTCGGCCTGATCGATGAGGAAAGTTGCCGCTGTGGCCGCTCACCGTCCCGGCATAGGTTCAGCCTGGGCTGGTACGCCGGGCGCACGCTGACCGTGATCGGGACCGCGACCGTCCTGGTCGCCATGCTCGCGTCGTTCCGCACGCTCAAAGCCCGGGCCGAATTGAACGCGTATGACGGCCTCACCGGCCTGCAGAATCGGCGCAGCACCTACGACGCCCTCGCCAGCCGGGCCGACCAGGCCAGGTACCGAGCCAAGGTCGCCGGCCGCGACCGCATCGCCCTCACCAGCGAACTCGCCGGATAGCGCCCCGATCGCACACGCTCTGCGTTGTCAGACCGCCACAGCTCGAGCGATCGGGCTGACGCCGCGGTTCGCTATGGCTGTGGGCATAGAGCGGGTTCAGCCCACGGTTCGATGTGGCTTGCGGGTGGGCTCGGTCAGAGTTGAGACATGCTGACACCTGCCTCGAACGGCCAGTTGGACGACGTGGTGACCGTGCGTGGGTTGCGCAAGCACTACGGCGGGCGGGTCGTGGTCGACGACCTCGATCTGGATGTCGCCCGGGGTGAGGTCCTCGGCCTGATCGGTGCGAACGGGGCCGGCAAGACGACGACGGTGGAGTGCCTGCAGGGCTTGTGCCGCCCGGACGCCGGCACCATCCGGGTGCTCGGGTTCGACCCGGCCACCGACGCCAACCGCCTGCGTCCGCTGATCGGCAGCCAGCTCCAGGACTCGGGCCTGCCGGACCGGCTGCGGGTGGGGGAGGCGGTGGAGTTGTTCGCCTCGGCCCGCGCCCGGCGTGGCGACGAGTTGCTCGATCGGTTCGGTATCGGGTCGCGACGACGGTCGGCGTTCTCGTCGTTGTCCGGCGGGGAGCGGCAGCGGCTGTTCCTCGTGCTCGCCCTGCTCAACCGCCCGGAGCTGGTGATCCTGGACGAGCTCACCCAGGGCCTGGACCCGTCGGCTCGGCGCGAGGTCTGGTCGGCGGTGGCCCAGTTGCGCGAGGAGGGGACCACCGTCCTGCTGGTGACGCACGAACTGGACGAGGCAGAAGCGCTGTGTGACCGGGTGGTCGCGATGCGCGCGGGGCAGGTGCTGGCTGCCGGAACGCCGGCCGAGTTGGTGGCCCGGCACGCCGGCGGCGCCACGATCCGGTTCGGCCTCGAGGTCGGCGACCGCGTCGACGCCCTGCCGGCCGTGCGTGGTGTCCAGCGGGTGACCAGCGATGCGAGCACCGGGCAGGTCACGGTGGTGGGCGACCGCTCGAGCATCGCCTACGTCGGGGCGTGGCTGGTCGAGCGCGGCGTCGTCCCGCCCGATCTGCGGGTCGAAGTTCCGGATCTCGAGGCGGCCCTGCTCACCCTGCTCGACGCCGGCGATGCCGGCGCCGTCCACCCCACCGATTTTCTCACCAGCACCGGTGGTGCCGGCGCGTCCCCGGCCACGACTCGGCACCTGATCGGGGTGAATCGATGACCGCCGTCGCTGCCACCGCCACCACCCCGTCCGCCGGTCGGACCCCGCGCTCAGCCGTGCGCCGGTTGATCCGGGCCGAGCTGCGGCTGATGGTGCGTGATCCGCTCACCCTGTTCTTCGTCTTCGCCTTTCCGGTGCTGACGATGCTGATCATCGGCGGCTCGTTCGGTACGGTGCCCGACGACGCCTTCGACAACGTCAACCCGGCGCACTGGTACGTGGCGTCGTACTTCACCGTCGTGATCGGGGCGACCGGGTTGGTCATGCTGCCGGTGCACATCGCTTCGTACCGGGAACGGGGAGTACTGCGCCGTTTTGCCGTCGCCAGCTTCCCCCGGTGGTCCTTTGCGGTCGCCGAGCTGGTGGTCGGGATGGTCATGATCGCCGTCTCGGCCGTCCTGCTGTTGGCCGTGGCCGCGCCGGTCTACGGCATCCCCACCGTCCACCAGTGGTGGCGGGTGGTGGCCGGTGTCGCGGTCGGATCAGTGGCCTTCGTCAGCGTCGGCGTCCTGCTGGGTTCGGTGCTGCGCACGGCGCGCTCGGCGCAGGCATGCGGGTTGTTGCTGTTCTTCCCGTCGTTCCTGCTCGGCGTCGGCGGCCCGCCGCCCAATGTGATGGGCGCGGCGGTGAAGCAGGTTTCCGCCGTACTGCCGCTGGCGCTGGTCACCAACTCCATCCGCGATCCGTGGCTGGGCATCGGCTCCGGCGCGGGTTCCCTGATCGCCGCGGCCGTGCTCGCGGCAGTCGCGCTGACGTGGGCGGTCCGGCGTTCGGCGCTCTGATCGATGGAGCGCGACTTTAGGATCGAGACCATGGACGACCGTCGGGCGCGGTGGGCGGCTACGGCCGCTCTGGCGTTCTTCGTCGTCATCGGAGCGCTGAGCAGTACCCGGCCTATGTGGGTCGTGGCGGTCGCGGTCGTGGTTGCCGTCGGCGCGTCACTGCTGATGACCGGCACGGGATGGCCGCTGCTGGTGTGGGCGTTCGTGGCGGCAGCGGCGGTCGGGGTGCTGTGCGGTGGGACGGCGGCCAACATCGGGTGGTTCGCGTTGTGCGTGCTGGCGGGCTGGTGCGTGTTCGGCGGCAGCGTGTGGCTCGGTGTCGTCTTCGGCGCGGTGGCCATCATCGGGATTGTCGTGCAGTGGACGCAGGCGCGCGCCGACGCCGGCTGGGCCTCGTGGATCGCCGGAGTCGTGTTCACCGTGGCCGTCTGCGCCATGGGCCGGCGCCAAGCCGCACTGGTCGAACAGCTGCGGGCCGCGCAGGCCGGGCTGGCCGATCAGGCCCGGGCCGACGAGCGGGCCCACATTGCCCGCGAGCTGCACGACGTGATCGCGCACAGCCTGACCGTGTCGCTGCTGCACGTGACCGGCGCTCGGCTCGCGGTCGACGAGGACCCGCACGAGGCGGGCGCCGCGCTGGCCGAGGCCGAACGACTCGGTCGACAGAGCTTGACCGAGGTGCGCCGCACGGTCGGGTTGCTGCGTGACGCCGGGGTCAGTGAGCTGGACCCGCTGCCCGGCGCGGAACACCTGCCTGAGCTCATCGAAGGATTCAACCGGGCCGGCGCCCGGGTCGAGTACCGCACCCGCGGGGACGTGTCGCGCCTGGGCGCCACGCTCGGGTTGACCGTCTACCGGATCACCCAGGAGGCCCTCACCAACGCGGCCCGCCACGCGCCGACCGGCCGGGTCAGCGTCGAGTTGGCGGTCACCGAGACGCAGACCCGGCTACAGGTGCAGAGCACCGGGCCGGTCGCGGCCGCGACCCCGGGCCGGGGGACGTCGGGCCACGGCCCGGGTGCGGGAATGGGCCCCGGCCCGGGTCCGGGAACTGGCCGGGGCCCCGGCCGGGGAATGGGGATAGTTAGCATGACCGAGCGGGCCGAGTCGGTCGGCGGGACGTTGGTCGCCGGCCCGGTCGAGTCGGGCTGGCAGGTCAGCGCGCACCTGCCGGGCCCGGCCCAGGACCAGCCGGCCGGCCCGAGCGTGCCGGCGCGCCCGTGATCCGGATCCTGCTGGTCGACGACCAGGAACTCGTGCGGGCCGGGCTGCGTAGCATCCTGCGGGCCCGGTTCGGCTTCGAGATCGTCGGAGAGCTCTCCGACGGTAGCGGCATCGTCGAGGCCGTCGCGCGCACCCGTCCCGACGTCGTGCTCATGGACATCCGGATGCCCGGCGTCGACGGTGTGGTCGCCACCGCCGAGCTGCAGCGAAGCGAGTCACCTCCCCCGGTACTGGTGTTGACCACCTTCTCCGACGACGAGGTACTGGCCGGGGCGCTGCGGGCCGGGGCTGCGGGTTTCCTGCTCAAGGGGACGCCCGCCGACGAGCTGCAGCGAGCCGTGCGCACGGTCGCCGAAGGGTCTTCCTGGCTCGACCCGGCCGTCACCGGGCGCGTGCTCAGCGCCTACCGGGCCGCCCCGGCCCCGGCGGCCGGGTCTGCTTCGGACGTGCTGACCCCGCGCGAACGCGAGGTGCTGACCCTGATCGCCGCCGGTCGGACGAACCGGGAGATCGCCGGCGACCTCTTCCTCGGCGAGGGCACGGTGAAGACGCACATCGGCCACGTCTTCACCAAGCTCGGCCTGCGTGACCGTTCCGCTGCCGTGGTGTTCGCCTTCGACCACGGCCTGGTCACGCCGGGCCGGCCGTCAGCGAAGTGAGCCGCCCTCGAAGCTGAGCCGGTTCACGCCATCGCCTCCGCGCGACGGATCACATCACGGCAGAAGACCGAGATGAGAGCGCCGTCGTCGATGAACTGGGACGGCTTCACCGCGAACGTGGTGTAGCCGCGGGCGAGCTGCTCCGGGATCGACGACATGGCCTGGCCCAGGTCCGCGCAGCTGTGGTCGTCGGGGAACTCGGCCCGGGTGCCGCCGATCAGTTCCAGGCCGCCGACGTCGCGACCGGCGTCGGCCATGGCCTGGTCCAGCGCGGCCAGATCGCCCGCGCTCGGTACGCCCAGCGGGTGGAAACCGTGGCCGTGCCGCACGATCCGCCGGAGCAGGGCCGGGTGCATGCCCTGACCGCCGAACCACAGCCGGGGCCCGTCCGGTCGGAACGCCTTCGGCTCGAGGTAGACGTCGTCGAAGTGGAAGAACTCGCCGTGATGACGTATCGGTGACGCCCCCCAGGCCGAACGCAGCACCTCGAGCTGCTCGTCCAGGATCCGTCCCCGGGCGTCGAACGGGACGCCCAACGCGGCGTACTCGTCGCGACTCCAGCTCACCGTCGGCTGGACGACGAGACGTCCCTCGCAGACCAGGTCGAGCGTGCCCAGCTCGCGGGCCAGCAACAGCGGATGGCGCAATGGGGCGATGATTGCCCCGGCTATCAGACGAATCCTCGACGTGGCCGCGGCGACCGCGCTGAGCAACACGACGGAGTTCGGCCACGGCGTGAACGGGTCCTGGTTGCCGGGCATCGCGTAGGCGCGCGGGTTGGCCATCCGGCCGGCGGAGCCGGCGTCCGGGCCCATGACGATGTGCTCGCTGGCCATCACCGCATCGAACCCGGCGTCCTCGGCTTCGCGGGCCCACCGCACGAGCGTGGGGAGATGGTCGCCGCCGGTGGTCGTCCCGTTCTCGGTGAGGATCATCAGCATGCGTGGCGTCGGCACGGGTCGCCTCCTGGGGGATGTCCTGGAGGTGGGAACCGTATCGTACGGGTCCGAACGATGGTGCCCCGAGGCGGCGGCAGGCTTAGCCGCGACCCGCGTACACCAGAGCCGGACCGGTCTCCTGCCGGCGGGCCTCGGGGGCCAACGTGTAGAAGCGCTGGCTGGACCCGGTGGCCATGACGTGAGCGCCGAACCGGCGGCTACGGACATGGGCCAGATGCCAGGTCCCGATCAGGACCAGGTCCAGCGCGGCCCAGGCGGCGACGATGTCGAGGAATGTCTTCATGCGGGGGAGCCTTCCTACTACGCGCCGATCGGGGGAGGGCGACGTAACAAGATCATCGTGAAGCGGGCGACGTCATCTCGCAAGGCGAATATACGACAAGTTAGGACACGTAGTCGTTCACGAAGATCCGCAAGTCAGGTCGACCGGCAGACCGAGCGTCGGAGCAACGATCTTTTCCGTAGCATCACACCGAGTCACAGCACGAGTTCCCGGGCGGGGCAGATGACCATTACCGACGAAACACGGAACGTTCTACTCACCGTGGACGACGATCCCGTGGTGTCGCGATCGGTGGCCCGCGATCTTCGCCGCCACTATGGCGCGGAATACCGGATCGTGCGAGCTGAATCTGGAGCGCAGGCGCTGGAAGCCCTGCGGGAGTTGAAACTGCGCGGTGACGAGGTCGCCTTGCTGCTGGCCGACTACCGCATGCCGGAGATGTCGGGCATCGAGTTCCTGGAGCAGGCCATGGACCTCTACCCGGTCGCCCGGCGGGTGCTCCTGACGGCGTACGCCGACACCGACGCCGCCATCAGCGCCATCAACGTCGTCGACCTCGACCACTACCTGCTCAAGCCGTGGGATCCGCCGGAGGAAAAGCTCTACCCGGTCCTGGACGATCAGCTCAGCGCGTGGCACGACATGGATCACCGCCCCATCAAGGGCACCAAGGTCGTCGGGCACCGGTGGTCGGCGCGATCCTCGGAGGTGCGCGAATTCCTCACCCGCAACCAGGTGCCCTACCGGTGGTTCTCCTCCGAGGACGACGAGGGCCAGAAGCTGCTGCGCGCCGCCGGAGCCGACGACCGGCGGCTACCCCTGGTGATCACGAGCACTGGCGACATCCTGGTCGAGCCCACCGATCTCGAGCTGGCCGGCCGGGTCGGCATCGACACCCAGCCGATCGAGAACTTCTACGACCTGATCGTGGTCGGCGGGGGACCAGCCGGCCTGGGCGCTGCCGTGTACGGGGCCTCGGAGGGACTGCGCACGATCCTGGTCGAACGCACCGCGATCGGTGGGCAAGCCGGGCAGAGCTCGCGGATCGAGAACTACCTGGGCTTCCCGGACGGCGTCTCCGGAGGCCAGCTGGCCGACCGGGCCCGGCGCCAGGCGGTCAAGTTCGGGGCCGAACTCGTCACCACCCGTGAGGTCGAGGCGATCGAGGTGAACGGCTCGGCCCGCACGGTCCGCTTCGCCGACGGCGGCACGCTGGACGCGCACGCGCTGATCCTGGCCACCGGAGTCTCGTACCGGCAGCTCGACGCACCCGGGCTGAGCGAGCTGTCCGGTCGCGGCGTCTTCTACGGCTCGGCCATGAGCGAGGCGTCGAGCTGCGTCGACCAGGACGTCTACATCGTCGGGGGCGCGAATTCGGCCGGACAGGCCGCGGTCTACTTCGCCAAGCGGGCCAAATCGGTGCACCTCGTGGTGCGCGGTGCCTCCCTGGACTCGTCCATGTCCTACTACCTGGTCCAGCAGATCGCCGCGATCCCGAACATCACCGTGCATACGTGCACCGAGATCGTCGCCGGCGAAGGTGACGGGCACCTGGAGCGGCTGACGCTGCGCAACAACTTCGACCACACCACCGAAACCGTCTCCACCCAGTGGTTGTTCGTGTTCATCGGCGCCGCCCCGCGCACGGACTGGCTCGACGGCGTGGTGGCCCGGGACGACAACGGGTTCGTCATCGCCGGCCCGGATCTGGCCGACGTCGTCTCGGCCCTGCCCAACCAACGACCGCCCTACCACCTGGAGACGAGCGTGCCGGGTGTCTTCGTCGCCGGCGACGCCCGTTCGGAGTCGGCCAAGCGGGTCGCGTCCGCGGTGGGTGAAGGCGCCATGGCGGTCATGCTCGTCCACCGCTACCTCGAATCCCGTTGAAGAAAGCCGATGAGCCGAAAGCCGATGTCCCGATGACCTACCTGGCCTGCGATCCGAATGAGCTGCGCACGCTGTTCCTGTTCGAGAAGCTTTCCGACGACCAACTCACCTGGCTGTGCCGCGAAGGCCACGTCGAGCTGATGGAACCCGGCTGGGTCTACCGGGAAGGCGATGCCGCGAGCTGTTTCTTCGTTCTCATCGAGGGTGACCTGGTGCTCTCCCGTCTGGTCGGTGCCGATGACGTGGAGCTCACCCGGACCAGCCAGCGCGGGGTTTACGGCGGGGCGTTCCAGTCCTACCTGGGCGACCGGATCCGGCAGGTGTACCTCAACTCGATGCGCGTCACGACCCCGTCGCGGTTCTTCGTGCTCGACGCGGAGAAGTTCACCCAGCTGATGAACGAATGGTTCCCGATGGCGTTGCACATGTTGGAAGGACTGTTCTTCGGCAACCAGAACATCCAGCAGGCCACGGCCCAACGGGAACGGCTGCTCGCGCTCGGTTCGTTGTCGGCCGGGCTCACCCACGAGTTGAACAACCCGGCTGCCGCCGCGGTGCGCGCCACGGCGGCGCTGCGAGGGCGGGTGGCCGGCATGCGTCACAAGCTGGCGTTGATCTCCTCGGGGGACCTCGACCGGGCCACGCTCACCGCGTTGGTGGCGCTGCAGGAAGACGCGGTCGAGCACGTGGCCAAGGCGCCGACGCTGTCGCCGATGGAGACCTCGGACCGCGAGGAGGCGATCGGCGACTGGCTGACCGGGCACGGCGTCGCCGACGGGTGGGATCTGGCTCCGACGTTCGTCCAGGCCGGGCTGGAGGAGGATTTCCTCGAGCACGTGGCCATGGCCACCGGAGACCGCGCCCGGCTCGAAGGGGCCGTGCGGTGGATCAACTACAGCGTCGAGACCGAGCTGCTGATGGACGAGATCCACGACGCCACGACGCGGATATCGACCCTGGTCGGCGCGGCCAAGCAGTACTCGCAGATGGACCGGGCCCCGTTCCAGGTGATCGACATCCACGAGCTGCTCAAGAGCACGTTGCTGATGATGAGCGGCAAGCTGCGCGACATCCACGTCGTCAAGGACTTCGACCGGACGTTGCCGCCGGTGCCGGTCTACGCCGCCGAGCTGAACCAGGTCTGGACCAACCTGATCGACAACGCCGTCGGCGCCATGCCGGACGGGGGATCGCTCACCATTCGCACCGCGCGCGAAGGTGACCGGGTGCTGATCGAGATCGGCGACACCGGCACTGGCATCGCGCCCGAGGTGCAGAAACGCATCTTCGAGCCGTTCTTCACCACCAAGCCGATGGGAGAGGGCACCGGGCTCGGTTTGGACATCGCTTGGCGCATCGTCGTCAACAAGCACCACGGCGACCTGCGCGTCGAGTCCGTGCCCGGTGACACCCGGTTCCAGATCCGACTGCCACTCAGCGTTCCGGAGCGTTCCTGAGCCGTGAGGTGTCTCGTCTCGACCGCCAGGCCTGCACATCGCCGGGGCGGTCGAGGTCAGCCGGGTCGCCGCTGACATCGATGTCGTCAACCAGGTCGGCGTTTGCCCCCAGGTAGCGCCGGGCGCCTTCGTCGGGGCCGGCCAGCTCCGCGGCCGCCTGCCAGCGCGCCGCGGCCATCACGATCGGATGCCCGCGGTGACCCCCAAAGCTGGCTACCGCGATCCGGTCGGGTTCGGCGCGCCAGCTGGTGATGACGGCCGCGACCGCGTCCGCTTCGATCCCCGGCGTGTCCACGAGCAGGACGGCGGCAGCGTCGCCGCCCGCGGCAGCCAGGCCGAGCACGAGCGACGAGCGCATTCCCCGATCGGGGTCGGGGTTGACGACGGCCCGCGCCTGCTCGACCGCAGCGGTGTCCCTGCGAACGACGACGACGACCTCGTCGCACCCGCCCTGAGCCATGGCTTCGACGGCGCGGTCCACCAGGCGCCGACCGTCCACCACGAGGTCGGCCTTGGGGGTCCCCATCCGGCGCCCGGCCCCGGCGGCCAGCACCACCCCGCTCACGACGGCGCCACTCACCACCGCGCCACTCACCACCGCGCCACTCACCACCGCGCCACTCACCACCGCCTCACGGTCGCGACCGTAGCCCATCGCCTCGGTTACGGTGGCAAACGGGGCGAACATCGCGCCGGGTCCAAATAATTCGCTCAGGCGGTGAACCGTTGGTGAACCAGGTTCCGAACACCTCCCGTGAAGACCCTCGTCATGTCAGCAACTGAGGTCAACGGACGGCCCGCGGCCGACCGCTCCGACATGCAGCTGGCCGAGGCCCTCGTCGGCGGCGACGCCGACGCGCTGAGCGAGGTATACGACCGTTTTCACCGCGCCGTGCACGCCGTGGCCTTCCGGGTGGCCACCGATCGTAACCACGCTGAGGACGTCGTCCAGGAAGTCTTCGTGGCCCTGTGGAAACGGCCCGACGCGTACAACCCGGCCCGCGGGAGCCTCGGTACCTGGCTCATGTCCGCCGCCCACCACAAGGCGGTCGATCTGGTTCGGCGCGAGCAGTCGCTACGGCGCCGGCGCGATCTGGTCGCCGTCGATGTCGCCCAGGAACTGCGCGAGGAGCACCTGGCCGAGCCGGTCGAGGAGCAGGCCACCGAACGATGGCAGGCCGAGCGCGTCCGCCGGGCGCTTTCCGATCTGCCCGAGGGGCAACGCCAGGCCATGGTGCTGGCCTACTTCGGTGGTTACACGCAGCGCGAGGTGGCGGCCGTGATGGGCGTGCCTCTCGGGACGGTCAAGACGCGGATGCTCGCGGCAATGCGGAAATTGCGTGACGTGTTGGCACCCATGGGCGCCGACCTGCTCGCGCCGGGGGATTTTCGAGGGTTTGAAGGAGGCGGACTGTGAGCAGCCGTCCGAACGACGATGGAACGAACGAGCACCGGGCGGCCCACGACGAGTGGGACGAACTGGCCGTCGGGTACGCGCTGACCGCGCTCGAGCCTGAGGAGATGGAGCGCTTCATCGAGCACCTGGTCGCCTTCTGCCCGAAGTGCCAGCAGGCCGTGGACGACACGGCCAGCGTCGGTGCCGAGCTGGCCGGCGCACTGCCTTCCCCGGTCGCGCCGCCTGCGGACGGTCTGCGTGACGCCGTGTTGCGGGCCGCGTTCGCCGCCCGCCCAGGCGTGCCGCAGACCACCGCGGACTTCGACCGCGTGGAGTCGGTGACCGACATGCCGCGCCGGACGGAGGAGGTCCCCGTCTCCGTTGCGGCGGCCCAGCCCGTGGCGCCACCCGCGCTCGAGTCGACCCATTCCGGGTCGCCGTCCACGCCGTTCTCAGCCGCTGGCGCCAGGACGGCTCATGGCTCCGGTGCCCACCGGGTGATCGACCTGTCCGAACGACGCGCCCGCCGCGTGCCCCCGTCGGCCGGTTGGCTGGTCGCGGCGGCTGCGGCCGTGGTCGCGATAGTCATGTCGATCTCCGCTGTGTCGTCGATGAATTCGCGCACGCGTACTGCGGCTGACGTCGCCAGCTACCGTGCTGCCCTGCAGGCCGCCGTATCGACCGCGGGTGAGGTCGTTCCCTTGAAGGACAACTCCGGGGCGGCTATCGCCACCGTCGTAGCTCATTCGGGTTCCGTGAGCGTGGTCGCGTCGAACATGACGCCCAACTCCAAGTCGACCAGCTACGTGCTGTGGGGGATCAACGGCAAGACCAAGGATCCGATCGCGCTCGGTGTGTTCGACGTGGCCAGCACCCACGTCCAGACCAGGCAGGTCGGCGCAGATTCCCGCGGATATTCCGGCTTCACCTCGTTCGCGGTCAGCCACGAGCCGGGTCACACGCCGCCGACGTCGCCGACGACCATCGTCGCTTCGGGCGCAGCGTGAGGCCTGCACCTCTCGGCGTTGGCTAACGTGGAACCGGTGGCCGTCCGATCTGACCGATTCCGCGGAGTGCGAGATCGCGCCAGCCGGCTGCGTCAGTGGGTGATCGCCCGCCCGGGCGGGCACATCTACTGGCGGGCGATCATCGCGACCGCCGGTGGGGTCGTCGTCCTCGCCGGCCTGATCATGATTCCGTTCCCCGGCCCGGGCTGGCTGGTCGTCTTTCTCGGCCTGGCCATCTGGGCCACCGAGTTCGCCTGGGCCGAGCGGTTGCTGACCTGGACCAAGCAGAAGGTGGCCGACTCGACCCGGTGGGCAGCGGCCCAGCCGCTGTGGCTGCGGGCGATCGGCACCGTCGTCGCCCTGGGGTTCACCGCGGGCATCCTCCTCGGCATCGCCGCGTTCCAGGGCTGGTTCGGGCTGTCTCTGCCGAACCGGTTGGGCGGTTTCGGCCGTGTAGGCTGACGCGAGCATTTCGGTCCCGGGCGATTAGCTCAGCGGGAGAGCACTCGCTTCACACGCGAGGGGTCGCAGGTTCGATCCCTGCATCGCCCACCCTTTACCTCTGTATTTGCCGGGCTTGACTCCCGAACCGTGTCGCCCGGTGTCGTCGCAGACCTGATCAAGAAGCTGGCTTGCCTACCGCAGGGGTGGTTGCAATGAGCACGGTGTACACCGTCCACGCGCTGTGGCAACACGGCTGGGAACTGCAGGACGCCGACGAGTCCGACGCGGTTGTTCACCTCGTTGTGGACGAACTGAACGCCGCAGAGATGCCGGTGCGGCACCAGTAGCGCACCGACTCCAGCTACGTCACACTTTGACCATGCTGGTCGGCCTGCTATTGCTACTCGTTGGCGGCGGTCTGCTCGCTCTTGCAGAAGCCCGGGTTGCTGCGGTCAATCCGGGCGCCCGGATCCCAATGTTCAGGCGCCCGCCAATAAGGCCCAGCAGCCAGTTTTGGCCTGGTGCCGCGGGTATCGGGTGCAGCATCATTGGGGCTCTTCAGATCGCCCACGGCATGGCGTGGGGAGCGGCCGTGGTCGCGTTGGTGCCGCTGTTGACGGGCCTGCCCGTCGCGCTTCGCCATAACCGCCGGGTAGCAGGTACCCAGATCCGATAATCGCAAGCTCGCGATGCCAGCAAAGCCAAGGGCATGGCCACCCCGCAGAAGGACGAGCCAGCCTTCGTCCCGTACGAACTGCTCGGCCCGCCGGCCGCCGGCGAACTCGGCGGACGCCCGATGTCTGATCCACGGTCGCCCCGGGTGTTTGCCATCAAGTTGACGACATTGCACCTGCCCCGCGCGCCGGAGTAACAGACCCTAGAGCCCGAAGTGTGGGTGGGGGTCCAGTTGGCTCACGTCCAGCTGCCGGAGGCCGAGCGCGGTGATGGCGCTCGCCGCCACTCCTACGCCGACCAGCGCGAGCTTTACGGCCCGCATCTTGTTCTTCGCTTCGCTGCTGCCTTTCATGTCTGCTCCTTCGTCGGGGCCGTCCGTCGCGGCTGCTCAGGACTGCACCCTCAGCGTCGGTCGCGAAGCTGTCACCACACCCTCCCGAGACTGGCAATCTGCTGGGTATCGGCCCTCGTCGACGGGGCGTTCGGACGGCCGGGATCGGCGTTGAGCCAGTGGGTTTAGTCGGCCCAACCGCGTGCGGTAAAGCTTCGCGCACGCCAGTCAGCGGTCGAGTTCGTGCTCCTCGCGTTCGCCACGATGGGCTTGGGCGAGGCACCCGATCAGGCGCCGGGTGTTGGCCAGTTCAAGGAGTCAGCTGCCCGGGGTCAGAACATCACCCAGAACGTGGTCAGCCGGCGAGCTGGATGTTCGCGGTGAGCTCGGTGCGCTCCTGGGGGGTGGTGCCGCCCCAGACGCCGTGCGGTTCAGCGACCGCGAGCGCCCAGTTCAAGCAATTGGTGATGACCGGGCAGCCCTGGCAAATGGCCTTGGCCGCAGTCTCCCGGGCCACCTTCCTCGGCCCACGCATGCTGTCGGGCAGAAAGAACGTCTCGGTGTCGATGCCACGGCAGGCCGCTCGGGCCTGCCACGTCAGGTCTCCGGTACCCAGATACGTCGGTGCGCTGAGAGTAGTCATCAGAGGTTCAGCCCCTTCGTCGACGCCGAGTCCGAAGCGGCAACCGCGGCGAGGTGGGTGGCGATCGCGTCGTGCAGCTTGTCGGCCGCGGCCTTGATCCACACATCGACGTGGGTCTGGTATGCGTCGTGGAAGGCGCATTCGGCGGCGTAGAGAAGGTCGGCGGCGTCATGCAGCCGGTCCTGGGCCTGGTCACACGCGCTGGCGCGATCAGTGATCGTGGTGGTGATGACCTTCATGACGATTCTCGATTCCGGTCTTATGCGGCTCCCCGGTCACCTCAATCGTCGGCGTTACAAGATCAACTCACATCGCGACGTTCGGGTATCTGTCGATACCACGAATCAGGTACGTCGCCGTCGGCCCAACGGCCCGGGGTCAGCTGGCGTAGGCGGTGCTCGCGCTCGTGCTCCCAGGCATCGACCTGGGCACTCAGTTCGTCCGACGCGAGGCGGAACCCGGCCAGCGCGTCCTGGCCGAGCAGGAGGAACGACGGCGGATCCGCAGCCGAGACCCAGCGGCGCACCGGCCCTCGTCCGGCGGCGGTGGGGATTGCGTGGAACATGCCCCCATGCGGGCCGGTGGGTGGCGCGGGGATACCGTCCGAGCACACAGTTGGTTGCTCTCCGGGGGGTAGCAATGCGAAGCAGTCGCGGATTGATCACGTCGCTCGCGGTCGTCAGCGCCGCTCTCGGGTTGGTGGTCGCCGGCCCGGCTCCTACTTTGGCCAAGGCCGCGCTCCGCACCCCAGGGATCAGAGCCGCCGTGGTTCGTCTTCGACCAGGCGCGAGGCATGCCGGCGCGGCGTCGGCGGGGCCGCTGAGCACGGCGCAGTGCGAGCGGCAGCTCAAGATCGCGTGTTACGGCGCGACGCAGATCCAACGGGCCTACGACCTGCCGGCGCTGTACCGGACCGGGGTCACCGGTCGCGGTCAGACGATCGCCATCGTCGATTCCTTCGGCTCGCCCACGATCAAACGCGACCTGGCCGTATTCGACGCGGCGTACGGACTGCCGGCCCCACCGTCATTCCGGGTGATCCAGCCAGCCGGTCCGGTGCCGCCGTACCAGAAGAACGACACCCGGGTGGGCTGGGCCGGGGAGACCACGCTCGACGTCGAGTACGCCCACGCGATCGCTCCCGGCGCAAACATCCTGCTGGTCGAGACGCCGGTGTCGGAGGAGGAGGGCACCACCGGATTCCCGCAGATCGTCACCGCGGAGAAGTACGTCGTCGAGCACCACCTGGCCGGCGTCATCAGCCAGAGTTTCAGCGCCACCGAGCAGACGTTCCCGACGGCGCAGTCCCTGCTGAAACTGCGCGGGGCCTACACCGACGCCGCCGCCCAGGGCGTGACGGTGCTGACCGCGTCGGGGGACAGCGGCGCGGCCGACGTTCGGTTGAACGAGACCGACTACTACGTGCATCCGGTCACCTCGTGGCCGGACAGCGACCCGCTCGTCACGGGCGTCGGCGGAACTCAACTGCACCTGAGCGCAGGCGGCACCCACACGGCCACGGACTCGGTGTGGAACGACACCTACGACGTGAACACGCAGAACTACATCTTCGGTGACCCGGGGCCCAACCCGCTGGCCGGTGGTGGTGGCAAGTCGGTGATCTTCTCCCGGCCCGCGTTCCAGAACGGCGTCAAGGACGTGGTGGGTTCGCGCCGGGGCGTGCCCGACATCTCGATGAGTGGCGCCTGCAACGGTGCGGTGAACCTCTACCAGAGCTTCCCCGGCCAGGCCGTCGGGTGGTATCCGACCTGTGGCACGAGCGAGGCAACGCCCTTGTTCGCCGGCATCGTGGCCCTGGCCGATCAGGTCGCCCACCACCCCATCGGTCTGATCAACCCGGCGCTGTACCGGCTCTCCGCGCGCCATGCCCCAGGCCTGGTCGACGTACTCCGCGGCAACAACACCGTCTCGTTCCCGCAGGACGGGCGGACCGACACCGTCGTCGGCTTCCCCGCGCGGCCCGGCTATGACCTGGCCTCCGGCGTCGGAACGGTGGACGCCCTGCTCTTCGTCCCAGAACTCGCCCATGCCGCGTGACCCCACAACGCTGTTCGACCCGAGGCGGGCCCGCTGGCGCTGAGCGTCGAACAGGTCGAGGCTGGCGCCCTACTCCTACGACTGGATCGACAACCTCGGGCGCCGGTCGCCGGCCGAGCTGCGCATCCTGGCCGAACCGGTGGCCGGGGACCGGTTCACCATGTCCTGCGGTCGCCAGCTCGGGCGCATCCTGTCGGTGACGCCGAACGAACAGCTCACCGGGCGGATCGCCGGCGCGGTGATGTCGTACGTGCTCGTCCCGACCGGTAACGAGACCCGGCTGCTGCTCAAGGTTGTCACCGCACCCGGGCGCTGGATCGCGCCGCCGGTGTCGATCGGTGATCTGGTCATGGCGCGCCGCCAACTGCTCAACTTCAAACACCTGGCCGAGCAGCCGTAACGACCGCAGCGGTCAGTTGCTCTGCTCGATGACGATCACCGTGTTGCCCGCGTCGACCAGCGCGTGCAGCTGCCGGGTCAGCAGCGCGACGTCGACCCGGTGCAGACCCGTTTGGGCTCGGCGAGGATCAACAGGGTGTGACCGCGGTGGGTGGCGTCGACCGGGTCACCGACCGGGGCCGTCGGATATTCGGACATCCGCTATTCACGGCGACCGGTGGAGATGAGACAGTTCACGTATCAAGTCTCTAACCAACTGGGGCGACCGCCATGGCCGAAGCAACGTTGACCACTATCACCGGAATGTGCCTGGCGTGTGGACACGCAGGTGAAGACCACGGATCGGACACCCGGATCTGCAGCGGGGTAGGCGGTCTGTGCCAATGCCACGCCTACAGCCCCGGTCAGCACCCGGCCCAGCGGCTGGCGGCCAAGCGCGAACGGGAGCGCGCCGCCGCCGCCGGCACCTAGCCGGCAGGCCGTCGAGGTCCTGATTGACGTCCACGCCCGGCCGACTCCGACGTCTGGGCCGACTTCGACGTCACGCGGCGGTCGTGGTAGCGATCGAGGTCGTCGGAGCGGTCACCGTGTGGTCGGCGGCGCGCTCCGCGGGGCCGCATTGGACGCAGCGGTGCGAGCGGCAAGTGGGAAGAACGCGTCGCCGCCGACGAAGAGCGCCTTCTGACCGGTGCAGTCGTCGTGGTTCGGGCCGCCCGGCTTGGCGCAGCCCGCGTTCTGACCGTCCGAGCCGACCCACAGCCCGGCCGGGCTGGTGCTGACGTACAGCGACTTGGCGCCCTCGTTGCGGGTACGCATCGGGTTCCAGCTCAGCGGTGCGCCGGTGGCCGGATTCAGCGCGCCGATACCGGGGCGGTACACCGCCGTCAAGGTCGGGCAGTTGTAGCCGTAGTAGAAGATCGGGCTGCCGTTCGAGCCCGAACCCGAGGTGCCCATGCTGAGGTTGTTCGGGTCGCAAGGGCTCCCGACCGGAATGGCCTTTCCCGGATAGATGGGCCCGGTTTTGTCGATGTACCGCTCGTGCCCGGCGTAGTACACAGCCGCCGACGTCACGACCACGGAATGGATCGTGTCGCCGTCGGTGTACATGTGCCAGGTGGGGTTCTGGTTTGCGTTCGTGGGTGCGTATTCGAAGCGCAGGATCGAGTCGCAGAACGAGCCGGCGTGGGCGCTCCCGGTGCCGGCGACGACGAAGTACTTTCCGTCCGGGCTCCAGGCGATGTCACGCAACCACGAGTCATACACGCTGGTGGAGATCTTGCACACGTAGTTGAAGTTGGTGTTGTACCAGGGCGCCACGGTGGCTGCGGTCGTGCCGGTCGTGATCATGGCAACCTGGTGGCGAACCTTGCCGCCCACGCTGCCGAAATTGCCGATGATCACCAGTGCGGTGCCGGTCGGGTTGGCGAAGCCGCGGTAAACGCGGGTGGGGGTCGGCGCGGTCGGAGGTGTGGTCACGACGGTGTTCGCGCCCACCGCGGCACCGGCGAAATACCCGGCGCCGGCATCGGTGGCGCCGGTGCTCTGGTTGACGTAGGCGATGGCGGTCCGGGCGGCCGAGCCGACGTGCTTGAACGAACCCATGACCACCAGGCGTCCGGCCACGAACTTCAGGTCCGAGCAGGCTCCGTCGAGGCGGGGGTTCCAGGTCGGGTCGAGCTTGCCGGTGGCCACGCTGTATTTGGCCAGCCCCCGGCGGGCCACACGGTCGGCAGTGGTGAAATTGCCGCAGAGGTAGACAGCCGTCTGGGTGAACGACGGCAAGACCGCCCACACCTCGCCGTTGATCACGGGAGCGAAGGGCTTCAGCGCCCCGGAGGCGACGTCGAAGGACATCACGTTCGAGCGGGCCACCGGCGCTCCGACCGCGTGGGTCGCGCAGCTCACGGGCGTCGCGGAAGTGAACGAGCCGACCGCGAACATGGTCGAGCCGATCTGCACCTCGTCGTCGATCTTGTGGGTGGCCAGCGCGTCGGTCGGGGCGTGCACGGCGGGCGCGCACGCCGTGGGCGTGGCCGACACCATGGACCCCAGGTTGGCCTGCGTAGTGGTGACCGGCGTCGTCGCGGCGGACGAGTCAACCGCCGGCGCGATGGCCGAAACGGTGGCGACCGCAGCGGCGATAACCAGGATTACAGCTCGAAACCGAGCCCCCCCGCGAACCATGATGTCCCTTCGGTTCAGCCTGCCAATTTCCAGGTGCAGCATAAAACGGGGGGACTTACGAGTGTGCCGCATTGAGATCTTGCGGGCAATTTCAACCCGGCATTCTTAGGCAACGTATCGGTTTGGGCGAGTCCTGCTGGCAATGCGTCACTTCCACCCAGTGGAACAATGCTGGCCGGGCCGCGCTGCGCGCAGCAGGCTGGTCGGACTGACGTTCTGCGGAGGTAGGCACATCATGGCCGTCGTCGTACGAGGCACGCCGCGCACCGAACTCGACACCGTAGCCGAGCTCGGTCGCCTCGGTGTGGCTACCGTGCACGAGGCCCAGGGTCGCACGGGGCTGCTCGCGTCGTACCTGCGCCCGATCTATCGCCCGGCCCGGGTCGCGGGCAACGCCCTGACCTGTCACGTGGCGCCGGGGGACAACTGGATGATCCACGTCGCGGTCGAGCAGGCCCGCCCCGGCGACATCCTCGTCGTTGCGCCCACGAGCCCGTGCGAGGACGGCTACTTCGGCGACCTCCTGGCGACCAGCCTCGTCGCCCAGGGCGTGCTGGGCCTGGTCATCGATGCGGGCGTACGGGATGTGTCCGATCTCAGCGAGATGCGTTTTCCGGTGTGGTCCCGGGCGATCTCGGCCCAGGGGACGGTCAAGGAGACGCCGGCCGACGTGCAGACCCCGATCGTTTGCGCCGGTGCGTACATCTGTCCCGGTGACGTGATCGTCGCCGACGACGACGGTGTGGTCGTGGTCCGTCGTCAAGACACCGCCGAGGTGCTGGCCAAGGCCCAGGCTCGCGAGGCCAACGAGACCGAGAAGCGTCGGCGGCTGGCCGACGGCGAACTCGGCCTGGACATCTACGGCATGCGCGACCGCCTGGCCGAGCGTGGCCTGCGCTACGTCGATGCGGACCCGGTCTGATGCAGACGCCGATTCGTTCCTCGGTGCTGCGTGGGGGCACGTCCAAGGGCCTGTACTTCCTGGCCGAGGACCTGCCGGGCGATCGCGCGGTTCGTGACGCGGTGCTGCTGGCGGCCATGGGCTCGCCCGACGACCGCGAGATCGACGGCATGGGCGGCGGGCACCCGTTGACGTCGAAGGTCGCCGTGGTGGCCCGGTCCGACCGCCCTTACGCCGATGTCGACTATCTGTTCCTGCAGGTCTGGCCGGATCGGGCCGAGGTGTCGGACAACCAGAACTGTGGCAACCTGCTGGCCGGGGTCGGCCCGTTCGCCCTCGAATCCGGGCTCGTCAGCGCCGATGGCGAGCAGACCGACGTACGGATCTGGATGGAGAACACGTCCAGCCTGGCCGTGGCCCACGTGCAGACCCCGGGCGGCGTGGTGCGCTACGACGGCGACGCCCGCATCGACGGCGTCCCCGGCACGCACGCCCCCATCCCGATCGACTTTCTCGACATCGCCGGCTCGTCCTGCGGCGCGCTGCTGCCGACCGGCAACGCCGTGGACGAGATCGACGGCGTCCGGGTCACCTGTATCGACAACGGCATGCCCGTGGTGTGCATCGCGGCCGGCGATCTCGGCGTTACCGGACACGAGTCACCGGCCGAGCTGGAAGCCGACACCGAGCTGACGTCGCGGGTCGAGTCGATCCGCCTCGCGGCCGGGCGGCTGATGAACCTCGGCGACGTGAGCTCGAAGACGGTGCCCAAGATGAGCCTGCTGTCGCCCCCGAGCCACGGGGGCGTGGTCGATACCCGCACGTTCATCCCGCATCGGGTGCATGAGGCCATCGGCGTCTTCGGCGCCGTTTCCGTGGCCACGGCCTGCCTGGTGCCGGGCTCCGTCGCGGCCGAGATCGCCGAGCTGCCCGCGGCCGGCGGTGCCCTGGAACTCGAGGTGGAGCATCCCAGCGGTTTCTTCACCGTTTCGATGGAGGTTGACGTCGCGGATGGCAAGGTCGTGGTGCACCGGGCCGCGTTGTTGCGCACGGCCCGACTCCTGATGCGCGGCGACGTGTTCGTCCCCGCCTCGGTCTGGGGTGGCTCATGACGGCGGTGGCACTGGTCGGGCTCGGTGAGGTCGGTCGCGTGCTCGGCGAGGATCTGACCGCGACGCGGCTGGCCGCCTGGGACACCGCGTTCGTCAACTCGCACAGCATCGCGTCGCGCCACGCCGCGGCCCTTGGCCTCGACTGCCTGGTGGAGGCGGCCACAGTCATGGCCGGCGCCGAAGTCGTCATCAGCGCGGTGACCGCGGCCAACACCTTGGCCGCGGCCCGTACCTGCGCGCCGGGTCTGCGCGACGGCACCTGGTATCTGGACCTGAACTCGGCGTCGCCGACCCAGAAGCAGGCCGCGGCGCAGGTGGTCGGAGCGGCCGGCGGGCGCTATGTCGAGGCGGCGGTGATGTCGCCGATCGAACCGAAACGGCTGGCCGCGCCGATGCTGCTCGGCGGGCCCCACGCCGCCGCGTTCACCCCGATCGCGCAGAGCCTGGGCCTGACCGGCACCGAGGTCTACTCCGACACCGTTGGCCCCGCCGCGGCCACCAAGCTGTGCCGTTCGGTGGTGGTCAAGGGCCTGGAGGCGCTGCTCACCGAGTCGATGCTGACCGCCCGGGCGTGGGGTGTGGAGAAGCGGGTGCTGGATTCGTTGTCGAACATCGTCCCGGGCGCCGACTGGCCGACCCTGGCCGCGTACATGGTGTCTCGTTCGCTGGAACACGGCGTCCGGCGCGCCGAGGAGATGCGCGAGGCGGCGCGAACGGTCGAAGACACCGGCGTCACCCCGTGGATGGCTGCGGCGACGGCCCGGCGCCAGGACTGGGCCGCGGCCTTCCGCGCGGACAGCCGCCCGGATGACCTGATTCCCATGCTGGACGCGATCCGCGCGGCACTCGATGTGGAGGCGGGCCCGTGATCATCGACTGCCACGGCCACTACACGACGGCACCGGCGGCGCACACGGCGTGGCGCGACGCTCAGGTCGCCGCGTTCGACGCCGGCACCGCCGCCCCGGCCTACCCGAACATCTCCGACGACGAGATCCGCGAGACGATCGAGGCCAACCAGCTGAAGTTGCTGCGCGAGCGCGGCGCCGACATGACGATCTTCTCCCCCCGGGCGTCGACGATGGCCCACCACGTCGGCGACGAGGCGGTGAGCCGGGCCTGGACCGCGGTGAGCAACGACCTGATCAAGCGCGTGGTCGACCTGTTCCCCCACACCTTCGCCGGCGTCTGCCAGTTGCCGCAGTCACCCGGGGTGCCGATCGCCAACTCGATCGCCGAGCTGGAACGCTGCGTGACCGAACTAGGCTTCATCGGCGTCAACCTCAATCCGGATCCCAGCGGCGGCCACTGGACGGCCGAACCTTTGACCGACAAGTCGTGGTACCCGCTCTACGAGAAGATGGTCGAGCTCGACGTCCCGGCCATGATCCACGTGTCGGGCAGCGTGAACCGCAACTTCCACGCCACCGGCGCGCACTACATGAACGCCGACACCACCGCGTTCATGCAGCTGCTGCAGGGGAATCTGTTCGCCGACTTCCCGTCGCTGCGCTTCGTGATACCGCACGGCGGGGGAGCGGTGCCGTACCACTGGGGCCGTTACCGGGGCCTGGCCGACATGCTCAACCAGCCGCCGCTGTCCGAGCACGTGATGGGCAACGTCTTCTTCGACACCTGCGTCTACCACCAGCCCGGGATCGACCTGCTGTTCCAGGTCATCGATGTCGACAACATCCTGTTCGGCTCGGAGATGGTCGGTGCGGTCAGGGGAATCGACCCCACCACCGGCAACTACTTCGACGACACCAAGCGTTACGTCGATGCGCTCGGGCTCTCCGCCGGCGACCAGGCCAAGGTGTACGAGGGCAACGCCCGCCAGGTGTACCCGCGCCTGGACTCCGTCCTCAGTGAGCGGGGGCGGTAGATGCCGGCCTTCACCATGGACGCGGACTGGCTGCCGTTCCACTCGCTGCCGTCGCGGCCGTCGTTCACCCCACCCGCCGGAGCGGTGGACGCGCACTGTCATGTCTTCGGACCGGGCGACGTATTCCCGTACGCCGCGGAGCGCAAGTACACCCCGTGCGATGCGTCCGCGGCCCAGCTGTTCGAGTTGCGCGACCTGCTCGGCTTCGAACGCAACGTGATCGTCCAGGCCACCTGCCACGGCAGCGACAACCGGGCGATGGTCGACGCACTCCAGCGGTCGAACGGGTCGGCTCGCGGCGTGGCGACGGTCACGCCGAACGTCACGGACGACGAGCTGGCCGCCATGAACGAGGCCGGGGTGCGCGGGGTCCGGTTCAACTTCGTCAAGCGCCTGGTCGATCCCAAACCGGATGCCTACTACGAGGAGATCGTGGCCCGGGTCGCCCCGCTGGGCTGGCACATCGTCGTCTACTTCGAGGCGGCCGACCTGCACGACCGGTGGCAGCTGTTCACGTCGTTGCCCACCGACGTCGTGGTCGACCACATGGGCCGTCCCGATGTGAGCAAGGACGTCGACGGGCCTGAGTTCGCGGAATTCCTCGAGTTCATGAAGGCGCCCAACGTGTGGGCCAAGGTCACCTGCCCGGAGCGGCTCACCGTCGCCGGGCCGCCGTATGACGACGTGGTGCCGTTCGCGCGGCGGGTCGTCGACCAGTTCGGCGATCGGGTGCTCTGGGGCACCGACTGGCCGCACCCGAACCTGAAGAGCAACATGCCCGACGACGGTGCCCTCGTCGACTTCATTCCACGGATCGCCACCAACCCGGCCGCGCAGCAGCGACTGCTCGTCGACAACCCGACACGCCTGTACTGGGGAGACCAGCCATGACCGACCATCCCACCGATCACGCCGCCGATCATCCGACGCCCGCCGAGCTCGACGACATCCCGGGCACGACCGTGTTCACCGCGGCCCGCTCCCGCCAGGGTTTCCAGCTCAACCAGTTCTGCATGAGCCTGATGAAGGCCGAGAACCGGGAGCGGTTCAAGGCCGACGAGCGGGCCTACCTCGACGAGTGGCCGATGACCGAGGAACAGAAGCAGGCCGTGCTGGACCGTGATTTCAACGCCGCCATCGCGCTGGGCGGCAACATCTACTTCCTGTCCAAGATCTTCTCCACCGACGGGCGCAGCTTCCAGCAGGCGGCCGCGACCATGACCGGCATGTCGGTGGACGAGTACGCGGCCATGATGGCCGCCGGCGGGCGATCTCCCGTTGGTCAACGCTCGAAGACGGAAGGCAACTGACATGGCTCACATCACCGCCGGGGTCGCGACCAGCCACGTACCGGCCATCGGGGCCGCCCTCGACCTGGGCAAGTCCGACGAGCCCTATTGGCAGCCGGTGTTCGCTGGGTACGAGTGGACCAAGCAGTGGGTGACCGAGACCAAACCCGACGTCGTCATCCTGGTCTACAACGACCACGCCTCGAACTTCTCCCTGGAGATGATCCCCACCTTCGCCATCGGGTGCGCCGAGTCCTTCGCCCCCGCCGACGAGGGCTACGGGCCCCGCCCGGTGCCCGTGGTCGAAGGGCATCCGGACCTGGCGTGGCACATCGCCCAGTCCACCATCCTGGACGAGTTCGACATGACCATCGTCAACAAGATGGACGTCGACCACGGCCTGACCGTGCCGCTGTCGTTGGTGTTCGGCCAGCCCGAGCACTGGCCGACCAAGGTCATCCCGATTGCGGTGAACGTGGTCCAGTACCCGCCGCCGACCGGCAATCGCTGCTACGCCCTGGGCGAGGCCATCCGCCGCGCGGTGGAGAGCTACCCCGAGGATCTCACCGTGCACATCTGGGGCACCGGCGGGATGAGCCACCAGTTGCAGGGCCCACGCGCCGGTCTGATCAACCAGGAGTTCGACAATTCCTTCCTCGACCGGCTGACCGCCGACCCGCAGGCGTTGCGCGGGATCAAGCACCTGGAGTACCTGCGCGAGGCCGGCTCCGAGGGCATCGAGTTGGTGATGTGGCTGATCATGCGCGGCGCGCTGGGCGACGACCTCAAACAGCTGCACCGCTTCTATCACGTGCCCGCGTCCAACACCGCGGTCGGACACATCGTCCTCGAACCCATACCGGCCTGACCCCTTACCGGGCTAAACCCTCACCCCCTAAAGACAAGGACATCATGCGTATCGCACTGGCCGGGGCCGGCGCCTTCGGGATCAAGCACCTCGACGGGCTGCAGAACGTCGCCGGCGTCACGATCACCTCGATCGTCAGCCGCTCCCAAGATCAGGCCCAGGAGGTGGCCGACAAGTACGGCGCCAAACATGCCACCACCGATCTCGCCGAGGTGCTGGCCCGTGACGATGTGGACGCGGTCATCCTGGCCACGCCGACCCAGCTGCACGCCGACCAGTCCATCGCGGCCATGCGCGCGGGCAAACACGTCCAGGTCGAGATCCCGCTGGCCGACAGCTGGGCCGACGCAGTGCGCGTGGCCGAGGTTCAGCGCGAGACCGGCCTCGTCGCGATGGTCGGCCACACCCGGCGCTTCAACCCGTCCCACCAATGGGTGCACCAGCGCATCGCCGCCGGTGAGCTCAGCATCCAGCAGATGGACGTGCAGACGTACTTCTTCCGCCGCAGCAACATGAACGCGCTCGGCCAGCCGCGCAGCTGGACCGACCACCTGTTGTGGCACCACGCCGCCCACACCGTCGACCTGTTTCAGTACCAGACCGGGGAGAAGGTGACCTTGGCCAACGCGGTGCAAGGTCCGCCGCACCCCGAACTCGGGATCGCGATGGATCTGTCCATCCAGCTGCGGACCGAGCAAGGCAAGATCTGCACGCTGTCGTTGAGTTTCAACAACGACGGGCCGTTGGGAACGTTCTTTCGCTACATCTGCGACAACGGCACGTATCTGGCCCGCTACGACGATCTGGTCGACGGCAAGGATGAGCCGATCGACGTGTCGCAGGTGGCGGCGTCGATGAACGGGATCGAGCTGCAGGACCGCGAGTTCGTGGCCGCCATCAACGAGGGTAGGCAGCCGAACTCCAGCGTGGCCGACGTGCTCGACTGCTACCGCGTGCTGGGCGAGCTGGAGACGCAGCTCGCGACGCAGACCTGACCGCGCCGGACGGCGCCCCAGACCCGACGGCGAGAGGTCAGCGGTAGGACCACCCGCTGGCGTAGGGCAGGCCGGTGTAGTTCTCCGCCAGCGAGGTCGCCATCGCCCGTGACGACGTGACGTACTCCAGCTGCGCTTGGGCCAGCTGGGCGCCGAACGCGTCGTCGGCCGGGTCGACGTGCAGCATCGTCGTCATCCACCAGGAGAAGTGCGTGGCCCGCCAGACCCGGGCCAGTGCGGTCGCGGTGTACGCGTCGAGCAGGTCCTCGCGCGCGTCGGCGTAGTAGCCGCCCAGCGCCCGGGACAGCAGCCGCACGTCGGCGATGGCCAGGTTCATCCCCTTGGCCCCGGTGGGCGGGACGATGTGCGCGGCGTCCCCGGCCAGGAAGAGCCGGCCGTGTTGCATCGGGGTGGAGACGAAGCTGCGCATCGGGGTGACGCCCTTGTCCAGTAATGCTCCCTCGACGAGGACGAAACCGTCGTCCGTGGCCAGCCGGGCGTGCAACTCCGACCAGATCCGGTCGTCGGGCCACTCGGCCAGGTCGGTGTGGGCCGGTACCTGCAGGTACATCCTCGTCACGGTGGGGGAGCGCATCGAGTGCAGGGCGAACCCGCGCTCGTGGCGGGCGTAGATCAGCTCGTGCGACGACGGCGGCGCTTCGCTGAGAATCCCCAGCCAGGAGAAGGGGTACGTGCGTTCGAAGACCCGGCCGTCCGGGATCTGCGCCCGGCTCGGCCCGTGGAAGCCGTCGGCACCGATGACGAAGTCGGCGTCAAGGCGTTGTGCACCGGCGTCGTCGACGTAGGACACCCAGGGCGCGGTGCTCTCGATGTCGTGCAACCGCACCTGGTCGGCGTCGAAGTGCAGGGCGCCCCCGGAGGCCACGCGGGCGGCGATGAGGTCCTTGACCACCTCCTGCTGGCCATAGACCGTGACCGTGCGCCCCGTCAGCTCGGCGAAGTCGATGCGGTGCCGGCGGCCGCCGAAGCGCAGCTCGGTGCCTTCGTGCGCCAAGCCCTGGGTGGCCAAGCGATCGGCCACGCCGGCTTCGTGCAGGGTCTCCACCGTGCCGTGCTCCAGGACGCCGGCGCGCACCCGGTGCTCGACGTAGGCCCGGTCGCGGCGCTCGAGCACGACCGAGTCGATGCCCTGGCGCTCCAGCAGCCGGGCCAGCAGCAAACCGGCCGGTCCGGCTCCGACGATCGCCACCTGGGTGCGCACCCGAACTCCGATCCGTCGAAATGGGAAGGTAGTGCGAGGGTGGCGTCCAGGGTGAGACCGTGCCCATAGTCTTTCCGTTGGACGGAAGGGCCGCGCGCCCCCGACGAGAGGGGTCTGGCCATGACGGCGACGCCGGGCCGACCGTCGGTGACATCGCGCGTCCTGGATCTGCTGGACTGCTTCACTGCTGACCGGCGCAGCCTCTCGCTGTCCGAGCTCGCCCGCCGCAGCGGAATGGCGCTGAGCACCACCCATCGCCTGGCCACCGAGCTCACCCAGCGTGGCGTGCTGACCCGCGATGAGCAGGGTCGGTTCCACATCGGTCTGCGGCTGTGGGAGATCGGATCCCTGGCCCCGGCCAGCCACGTCCTGCGCGACGCCGCGCTGCCCTATCTGGAAGACCTCTACGAGGCCACCCACGAGAACGTGCAACTGGCGGTGCTCGACGGGGCGGACGCCGTCTACGTCGAGCGGCTGTCCGGACGGGACTCGGTGCACGTCGTCACCCGGGCCGGTAGCCGGCTGCCGGTGCATGCGACCGGGGTCGGCTTGGTCCTGCTCGCGCACGCCCCGCACGACGTTCTGGAGAGCGTGCTGGCCACCGAGCTGCGCCGGTACACCAAGTACACGATCACCGATCCGCGGCGGCTGCGGCGCATCCTGGCCGACGTCCGGCTGCAGGGCCACGCGATCAGCGACCGCCAGATCGAGTTGATCTCGACCTCGGTGGCGGCGCCGATCCGCGGGGCCGACGGCACGGTCGTCGCGGCGCTCTCGGTCGTCGCCGCGGCCCGACGGATCGACGCGCGCCAGTTCGTGCCCGCGGTGGTCGCTGCCGCGCGGGGCGTGAGCCAAACCCTGCGCGGACGACGAGCACCACGGTGAGGCCGGGGCCCGAAACTCCGTTCCGGTAAGCGTTTCCGTGACTTTCCTGGACGTCTGCGCGTGACGCGTTCGCGTGTGTCTTACGTCAAGAACGCTGGCTATCGCGGTGCAGGTGGTCCTAACGTTCGGTTACCGCATCTGTGCCTCGCGCCGGACACGACCTGCTCGGCGCCGGCTTCATCCATCGCAGGAGGGCCACCAGCTATGAAGTTCGTCTACGACTTTTCCGAGGGCAATCGGGATCTGAAGGATCTTCTCGGCGGTAAGGGGGCGAACCTGGCTGAGATGACGAACCTGGGTTTGCCGGTGCCGCCGGGGTTCACGATCACGACCGAGGCGTGTCAGGTGTATCTGGCCAACGGTCGGCAGCCGGCCGAGCTGTCGGCGGAGGTGGATGAGCATCTGGCCAAGCTGGAGAAGCGGATGCGCAAGTCGCTGGGACAGTCCGATGATCCGCTGTTGGTGTCGGTGCGGTCGGGGGCGAAGTTCTCGATGCCCGGGATGATGGACACGGTGCTGAACATCGGTTTGAACGATGCGTCGGTGCGGGGTCTGGCGGCGCAGTCGGGCAACGAGCGGTTCGCCTTCGACTCCTACCGCCGCCTGATCCAGATGTTCGGCAAGACCGTGCTGGGCGTCGACGGTGAGCATTTCGAGGAGGTCCTGGACGCGGCCAAACACGCCAAGGGCTCGACGAATGACCTGGACCTGGACGCCGCTGATCTGCGGGAGCTGGTGGAGGCGTTCAAGCAGGTCGTGGTCAAGTACGCCGGGCGCGAGTTCCCGCAGGAACCGCGGGTGCAGATGGACATGGCCGTACGCGCGGTGTTCGACTCGTGGAACTCCTCGCGGGCGATCCTGTACCGGCGCCAGGAACGGATCCCGGCCGATCTGGGGACGGCGGTGAACATCTGCTCGATGGTGTTCGGCAACCTCGATGACCGTTCCGGCACCGGGGTGGCGTTCACCCGGGACCCGGCCTCGGGCGCGCAGGGTGTGTACGGCGACTACCTGGTCAACGCCCAGGGCGAGGACGTCGTCGCAGGCATCCGCAACACGATGGCCCTGCCCGAGTTGGGCGACATCGACAAGAAGTCCTACGACCAGCTGCTGACGATCATGGCCACGTTGGAGGGCCATTACCGCGACCTGTGCGACATCGAGTTCACGATCGAGCGGGGCAAGTTGTGGATGCTGCAGACCCGGGTGGGCAAGCGGACCGCGGCGGCGGCGTTCCGCATCGCCACGCAGTTGGTCGATCAGGGTGTGATCGACATGGACGAGGCGGTCCAGCGGGTCACCGGCGAGCAGTTGGGCCAGTTGATGTTCCCGCGGTTCGAGACTGGTGACCGTAAGCCGATCGTCACCGGTATGAACGCCTCCCCGGGGGCGGCGGTGGGCAAGGTCGTGTTCGACTCCTACACCGCGATCAAGTGGTCCCGGTCGGGGGAGAAGGTCATCCTCGTGCGCCGCGAGACCAACCCCGATGACCTGGACGGGATGATCGCCGCGCAGGGCATCCTGACGTCCCGCGGTGGGAAGACCTCGCACGCGGCGGTGGTGGCGCGCGGGATGGGCAAGACCTGCGTGTGCGGCGTGGAAGCCCTCGACGTGGACACCAAGGGCCGCCGGTTCCGCGCCCCCGGTGGGATCACGGTGGAAGAGGGAGACGTCATCTCCATCGACGGCACGTCGGGCCAGGTGTTCCTTGGTGAGGTGCCGGTGGTCGACTCACCCGTGGTGCGCTACTTCGAGGGTGACGAGACCGCGGTCGATGATGATCTGGTCGCCGCGGTGGACCGGATCATGCGCCACGCCGACGGGGCGCGGCGGATGGCGGTGCGCGCGAACGCCGACAACGGCCCGGACGCCGCCCGCGCCCGACGTTTCGGCGCGCAGGGCGTCGGGCTGTGCCGCACCGAGCACATGTTCCTCGGCGAACGTCGCGCGCTGGTCGAGGCGTTGATCCTGGCCGACACCGACGAGGCCCGCGACGAGGAGTTGACCAAGCTGCTGCCGTTGCAGCGGGCGGACTTCGTGGAGCTGTTCGAGGCGATGGACGGGCTGCCGGTGACGATCCGGCTGCTCGACCCGCCGCTGCACGAGTTCCTGCCCTCGATGACGGATCTGTCGGTGCGGGTGGCGGTGGCCGAGTCCCGCGGGGAGCCGCGCGAGCACGACCTGCGGCTGCTGCAGTCGGTAAGCCGGCTGCATGAGGAGAACCCCATGCTCGGCCTGCGCGGTGTCCGTCTGGGTGTGGTCGTGCCGGGGCTGTTCGCGATGCAATCGCGGGCGATCCTGGAAGCGGCTGCCCTGCGGCAACGCGCCGGCGGTTCGCCACGGGTCGAGATCATGATCCCGCTGGTCGGGGCGGTGCAGGAGTTCGAGACCGTCAAGCTCGACATCATCCAGGTCGCCCGCGACGTCCGTGCGGAGACCGGGGCGCATCTGGAGTTCATGGTCGGCACCATGATCGAGCTGCCGCGCGCGGCGTTGACCGCGGACGACATCGCGGCCGGCGGCGCCGAGTTCTTCTCCTTCGGCACCAACGACCTGACCCAGACCACGTGGGGGTTCTCCCGCGACGACGTCGAGGGCGCGTTCTTCTCCGAGTACCTGGAGAAGGGCATCTTCGGGGTGTCACCGTTCGAGTCGATCGACGTGAAGGGCGTCGGCGAACTCGTCCGCATCGGCGTCGAGAAGGGCCGCAGCCAGCGACCCGGGCTCAAGGTCGGCGTCTGCGGCGAACACGGCGGCGACCCCGAATCGGTCCACTTCTTCAACAGCGTCGGCCTGGACTACGTCTCCTGCTCACCGTTCCGCATCCCCATCGCCCGCCTCGAAGCCGGCCGGGCCAGCGCCACGGCCAGCAGCGCGGACTCGCGTTGAAAGTTCTGATGATCGCGCCACCCGGCGCGGGCAAGGGCACCCAGGGCGCGATCATCGCCAATCACTTCGGCGTGCCCCACATCGCCACCGGCGCGCTGCTGCGCGACCACGTGGCCCGCAACACCCCGCTGGGTCGCACGGTGGCCGAGCACCTCAACCGAGGTGATCTGGTGCCGGACGACGTCGTGCTGGAGATGGTGCGGATCGCCTGGGTCGACGTGGCCCGGGCCGGCGGCGGCTACGTCCTGGACGGCCTGCCCCGCACGATGGAGCAGGCCCACGCTACGTATCGCATGGCGAAAGAACTTGGTATGACGGCCAACGTGGCCCTGCACCTGAAGGTCGACGACGCTGAGGTCACCCGGCGGTTGCTGGCCCGCGCCGTCCTCGAAGGCCGCAGCGACGACACGGCCGAGGTCATCGCCCGGCGCCTCGCGCTCTACCACGAGGTCACCTCGCCGATCGTGGACTGGTACGCCCAGCGCGGCATCCTCATCACCGTCGACGCCAGCCGCCCGGTGCCCTCGGTGGCGCGCGAGATCCTGACCGCGCTCGAGGTCATGAAGTCCGTGGTCGACGTGGTGGCCGAGGCCGACCGCCGGCCCATCGACCTGAGCCCGTTGGACGTCAGTCGATAGCCCGGCGGCCGGCACCCGCTCGGTCAGGAGGTCAGCTCGCCGCGGTCAGGTCGTAGACCGTGCTGGTGCCGACCGTCGTGGCCGTGAACGTCGCCTTGACCCACTGCTGGATCTGATATGCCGTGGACGTGCTGGCCGTCGTCGAGCCGATGAATCCCGCGCTGTCGAGCACGTAGTAGTGCACCTTTCCCGCGGCGACCAGCTTCTCGAACCCGGCCAGGCTGATGGCCGAGTCCGTGCCGTTGTAGCCACCGAGCGCCATGACCGACGTGCCGGTCGCCAGTTCCAGCGACGCGGCTTCGTTGTCGCTGGTCGTCGCCGCGGCCCAGGTGTAGTTGCTCGAGTTCGTGGTGAGCAAGGTCTGTAGAGCCGTGCTCACGGTGGTCGCGCCACCGAGGCCGGCGCCGCCCATGTGACCGGTGCCCGCGCCACGGACCGGAGCGCCACCGGTCGGAGCGCCACCGGTCGGAGCGCCACCAGTCGTAGTGCCACCGGTCGTGCCTCCCGGCCGTACGCCGCCGCCGAAGCCACCGCCGCCGTTGCCGCCCGGCCGACCGCCGCCGAAGCCACCGGCACTGGCCGGACCCGCCGTGGGCAACGCACCGGTGTGCGCCGTCGAAGCGGTCTGGATCGAGTACGCGGTCGGACCGGCCAGCAGGGCGATGGCCACCAGCGGGGCGACCATGAGACCGGCTCGGCGCATCCGACCCGGCGGCACCAGGATCACGGCCACCGCGGACGTACCGGCGAGCAGGACCACCCACCGCAACCAGCTGTTCCAGTCGGCTCGGCCGAGCAGTTCGAACGTCCAGCCCGCGCCCACGGCGACGACCAGCGCGAGCAGTGCTCGCGCCACGGACTCGTGACGGGCCTGCCATAGGGTGACCACGCCGATGCCGACCAAGGCGGCGATCGCCGGCGCCAACGCCACCGTGTAGTAGGCGTGAATGATGCCGCTGGCGAAGCTGAGCACCAGGCCGGTCACCAGCAGCCAGCCGCCCCACACGATCAGGCTGCCCCGCAGGGGATCCGTGCGCGGCCGGCGCGCGGTCAGCCAACCGAGGACGCCGATGACCACCAATGCCGCGGGCAGGAGCCAGCTGATCTGGGCCCCCATCTCGGACGAGAACATGCGGGTCAGCCCGGTTTCCCCGGACGAGAACCCGCCCGTGCCACCGCCCACGCTGCCGTTGTTGCTGCTGCCGGTCAGCCGGCCGATGCCGTTGTAGCCGAACACCAACTCGAGGATGCTGTTGTCCGTCGACCCGCCGATGTAGGGGCGGGCCGAGGCCGGGAACAGTTCCACCAGGGCCACCCACCAGCCGGCGGCGACGATCATCGCCGCCCCGGCGCCGAGCAGGTGCAGGATCCGGTTGCGCAGCGTCGTCGGCGCAACCACCAGGTAGGCGATCGCGAACGCGGGCACCACCAGCAGCCCCTGCATCATCTTGGTCAGGAACGCAAAACCGACCAGGGCACCGGCGAGCACGAGCCATCGGCCCCGGGCGTACTCGAGGGAACGCACGGTCGCGTACGCGGCCGCGGTCATCAGCAGCACGAGCAGGGCGTCGGGGTTGTTGAAGCGGAACATCAACGCGGCCACCGGAGTGGTGGCCAGGATCGCCCCGGCCAGCAGACCGGCGGTCGGGGTGGAAACCCGTCGGACGGCGGCGTACAGCACCGCCACCGCGGCCACACCTTCGAGTGCTTGCGGCACCAGGATGGCCCACGAGTTCGTCCCGAACAGCCGCACCGACAGGTCCATCACCCACAACGCGGCCGGCGGTTTGTCGACCGTGATGAAGTTCGACGCGTCGAGCGAGCCGAACAGGAATGCGCTCCAGCTCTTCGACCCGGCCTGTGCCGCCGCGGAGTAGAACTGATTGGCCCAGCCCGACGTGGACAGCCCGACCAGGTAGAGCAGGGCCGTGCCGGCGAGCAGGCCGAGCAGACCGAGCCGGTCCCTGTTTCGGGCGATCCGGGCCCGCGCGGCCGACGAGCCAGAGCCACCCGTGGAGCCCGGTGCCGGGCCCGGGTCGTCGGTGATCAATGGGCGATCAATGACCGTGCTCATGGGCCGGCCGGATCAGTAAGGACAGGTTGCTGCAGGTGGGTGACCATGTCGACCACGGTGCTGGCCGTGACTGTCCGGGCCTTGTCGCCCGCCTGTCCTCAACCTGTGAGGCGGCTGATCAGTGCCGGGTAGATCCGGTGCGGGATGGATTCAGTGCGGGGTGGATTCAGTGCGGGGTGTTGGCGTGGGCAGCTTGTGCATCCGCCGGGCCCGCCGGTACAGCCGATCCACCGAGCTCATGGCTTCCTCGACGCCGACCGACGGCGGCAGCGTGGTGGTGGTCTTGCGCAGCCGGTCCAGTTCGGCCGGGTCGTTCAGCAGCGTGGCCAGCGCTTCCGCCATCTCGGCGGCATCCGACACCAGCACGCCCTCGGTTCCGTCGACGATGAAGTCGACCAGACCGTTGCCCCGGTAGCCGATCACCGGTACCCCGGCGGCGCGAGCTTCCAGCGCGGCGATGCCGAACGATTCCTGCCGAGACGTGGCGATGAACAGGTCCGACTCGTGCAACAGCGCGCGAATGTCCTCCGGCTCGCGGTGACCCAGGAACTCGACCCAGTCACTCAGACCCAGTTGCGCCACCTGCCGACCGAGATCCCGGCGGCGGGGGCCGACACCGGCGATGGTCACCCGCACCTTGGCGTCCGGGTCGATCCGCGGCCGCACCGCGGCCAGGACGTCGATGAACTCGGCGACGTGCTTACGCTTCTTGAGCCGCCCGACCAGGATCAACCGCAGCTCGTCCGCACCGGTGGCGCGGATCGGCTCCTGCGGATGCCACCACGTGACGTCGACGAGGTTGGGCACCACCGAGACCTCACCCGCGCGGGGCAACGTCCGGGCCACGTGCCCGCTGGCCACGCTGCTGACCCCGGACCAGGCCGCCCTGATCCGGCCCCAGCCGAACGGCAGCATGGATACGCGCGTGGCCCACGCCACCTTCCACCACAACGAGTGCACGGTGATGGCGACCGGGATGCCCCGGCGGCTGGCGGCCCGGGTGGCGTAGATGGCCATCGGGGACACGACGGTGAAGTGGGCGTGCACCACGTCGACCGGCTCCCGGTCGAGCACGTCGGCCACCATGCGGTAGTGCCGCCACGGCAGCGCCACGGTCACCCAGCGGCTGCCCGGGGCGCGCACGACGTCGAGGTCGGCGTCGAGGTCGGCATGTTGACCCACCGCGGTGAGCACGGTGACGTCGTGCCCGAGATCGCGCTGGCGCATGGCGAGGGCTTCCACCTGGCTCTCGATACCGCCGATGTCAGGGGCGAAGGAGTCCGCGGCGTGAACAATCTTCACGACCCGGTCAGCTCATCCGCCATGGTGCGATGCTGCCACATTGCGGACCCGACGCCGGGTCAAAACGCCATCTTCACTCGGCGGCGTCGTTCAACCGAACCGGCAGGGAATCCACGCCGTACACGATCGACAGGTCGCGGAAACGCAGCTCGCTCGGATCGATGGCCAGCGCCAGGTCGGGGTAACGCCGGGCCAGCCCTTTGAACGCCGTGCGCAGCTCCAACTTGGCCAGCTCCGAGCCGATGCAGCGGTGGAACCCGTAACCGAAGGCCAGGTGCGAGTGCGCCGCGCGGCGCGGGTCGAAGCGTTCGGGCAGGGCACCGAAGGTGTCGTCTCGGTTGGCTCCGCTCAATGAGGCGACGACGACGTCGCCGGACTTCACGCGCTTGCCGAACAGGTCGAGATCGCGGCGCGCGAAGCGGGGGAAGGAAATCTGCACGACGGTCAGGTACCGCAGCAGTTCGTCGACGATGCCGTCGACGGCGTCCTCGTCCTTGCGGATCAGGTCAAACGCGTCCCGGTCACGCAGCAGGGCGAGGGTGCCCAGGGCCAGCATGCTGGCCGACGTCTCGTAACCGCCGGTGAACACCCCGTCGGCCAAGCCGGCCAGTTCCAGGTCGCTGAGCTCGTCGCCGTGGTCGCGGATCAGGGCGCCCATCAGGCCGTCGCCGGGGGAGCGGCGCTGGGCCCGCACCACCTCCATCAGGAAATCACGCGATTCCGAGATCGCCCCGAAGGTGCCGGCGCCGCCGCCGGTGACGTCGAAGCGGGCGTGGCCGAGGCCGCGGAAACGCTCGCGGTCTTCGGCCGGCAATCCCAGCAGCTCGCAGATGACGAAGAAGGGGATCGGGAACGCGAACTCGGGCACCAGGTCGACCACCGGTCCCCCCGCCGCCAGCGCGTCGAGGCGTTCCTCCACGATCTGCTCGATGCGCGGCAACAGCCCGGCCAGGCGCCGGCCGGTGAACTCCGGGGTGAGGAAGCGGCGCAGCCGGGTGTGATCGGGCGGGTCGGTGAAGCCGAGGCCACCGATCGGGTCCTCGCTGGTGCCGCCGAGCAGCGAACGGATGTCGGTGCTGTAGTTCTCGGCGTCGGCGAGAACGGCCCGGGCCTCGTCGTAGCCGGAGACCAGCCACACGTTCATGCCGAAAACGCGGCTCAACTTGGTGACCGGTTCCTGGTCACGCTTCTGCCCCAGCGCCGGCACGGGATCCAGCCCGTCGCGGCGCAACGGCATGGTGAGCTTCTTCGGCACCACGGATACCCCGGACAGCCCGGAGCGGCTGCGCATCGTCGCCGACAGCATGCGGCGCCCGGCCCAGCGACGCACGGTCGACGACGGCGGCGGCACGCGCTTGAATACGGGCATCGGCACGGTATGAGCATGCCAGGCGCGTGGCCAAAACCCCGCACCCAAACACGCGGACGAGGCGCGCCGGGGCACTGCGCCTAGGTGGGTTCTGTCCGGTTCCGTCGGATTAGGCCAACCTGGGCGGGTGCATGGTCTGGACGCGGCACACGGCGGGTGACCGACCAGACACCAAGATGGACCGACCGGCCCGGCGGCCCGACGCCGGCGCCCACGATTTGGGAGACTGGACGGCGGCATGACCTCCCTCGGGTCGCGCCCGCCGTGTTTGACGAGCAGCATCTGGAAAGGGTGGCAACCGGTGGGTCGACGCTACGTCGGGTGGGCAACGCTGCTGATCGGCGCGCTGGTCGCCGTCGCGGGCTGCTCGGGCGGAAGCGGCGCACCGGTGTCCACCACCGGCTCCACGACCACTACGCCCGCACCCGCGACGACGACGACGACCCGTACGGCCACGACCACGGCCCAGACGACCGCACCCAAGCCGACGCCGACGATCGCCATCCCCAAGGTCAAGGCGAGCGCTCAGCCGGCCGTCGATGCTTACATCGAGTACCTGCGCGCGGCCTATCTGGTCGAGGCCAACCCGGCCGCGATCCGGCGCGGGGACATGAACAAGCTGCTCGGCGCCAGGGCCCTGAAGGCCATCAATGCGTCCTTGGACGCGCTGGGCCAGGCCGGGATCGGGTACACGGGCACCCCGCCCGACCCGCGCGTGCACGTGGTCATCGTGGCCTCGTCGAGATTGGTGATCCTGACCAGTTGCCCCCTGCAGTCGAAGACCGACCCGTACCGCCAGGTGGTATTGGCCACCGGTAAACCGGTGAAGGTCTCCGATCGCAATCCCCCGCCGCCCTATCTGCGCACCCTGACCATGTTCCACAACAAGAAGCGCTGGGTACTGATCCATTACAAGGACGACACCTCGCGGACGTGCACGGGTTGACCGGATCGACCGAACCCGCCCGGGAGGGCGGCTGGGTACGGCGCCTGACCGGCTACGTCATGCGCCACCGCCGCGACGTGAGCATCGCGTTCGCGGCCGCGGTGCTGGGCAGCGCCTGCCAGGCCGCGGTGCCACTGGTCGAGCGGCAGATCGTCGACGCGGTGATCCTGCGCCATGCCGCACCGCTGTGGCCCTGGCTGCTGGGGCTGGTGGCGCTGGCCGCGGCCACGTTCGGGTTCGCCTACCTGCGTCGGTACCGCGGGGGCCGGGTCGCCCTGTCCGTGCAGTACGACCTGCGCAACGACATGCAGGCCCATCTGCAGGGCATGGACTTCGCCCACCTCGACCGGCTGCCGACGGGGCAGCTCGTGGCCCGGGCCAACTCCGACGCCACCGTGGTCCAGGGCCTGCTCAGCTTCCTGCCGATCATGAGCGGCAACGTGCTGCTGCTGGTCGCCTCACTCGTCGTCATGCTCTACCTCTCGCCCCTGTTGGCGGTGGTCAGCCTGGTCATGGCCCCGGCGTTGCTGGTGGTGTCCTACCAACTGCGCCGCAGCGTCTTCCCGGCGTCGTGGGACGCCCAACAGCGCGAGGGCGACCTGGTCCAGATCGTGGACGAGGACGTCAACGGTGTGCGCGTGGTCAAGGCCTTCGGCCAGGAGCGACGCGAGCTGGCCCGGGTCGCCGACGCCGCCGCCGTGCTCTACGGCTCGCAGATGCGCGCGGTGCGCCTGCAGGCGCGCTACCAGCCGCTGTTGCAGGCCATCCCGTCGCTGGGCCAGGTGGCCGTGCTCGCCCTGGGCGGCTGGCTGGCCCTGCACCACGGCCTCACCCTGGGCACGTTCCTGGCCTTCTCGACCTACGTGGCCCAGCTGATGTCGCCGGCCCGGCAGCTGGCCGGGTTGCTGTCCGTCGGTCAACAGGCCCGGGCCAGCGTGGAACGGATCATGGCGCTGCTCGACCTGCGTCCGAGCGTCGTGGACGCACCCGCGGCCGTCACCTTGCCCCGCCTGGACGGCGGCATCACGTTCCGTGACGTGAGCTTCGCCTACACCGATCCCGACGCCGACGCCGGTGCCGCTAGCGGTGCCGACGACCCGCCCGCGTCCGTGTTGAACGGGTTCGACCTCGACATCGCCCCGGGTGAACGGGTGGCGTTGGTGGGCCCGAGCGGGAGCGGCAAGTCCACGGTCACCATGCTGGTCTCGCGGTTCTACGACCCCGACCGGGGCACCGTCCTGGTCGACGGTCACGACGTGAAGGCGGTGACACTGTCCTCGCTGCGGCGCCAGGTCGGCGTGGTGTTCGAGGAGAGTTTCCTGTTCTCGCTCTCGATCCGGGCCAACATCGCCTACGCCCGACCGGACGCGACCGACGACGAGGTCCGCGCCGCGGCCCGGGTCGCGGAGGCGGACGGGTTCATCACCGACCTGCCGCAGGGCTACGACACCGTCGTCGGCGAGCGCGGGCTGACGCTGTCGGGCGGGCAGCGTCAGCGCATCGCCCTGGCCCGGGCGGTGTTGAGCGACCCCCGGATCCTCATCCTCGACGACGCCACCAGCGCCGTCGACGCGGTGACCGAGGAAGCGATCAATCGGACCCTGCGCCAGGTCATGCGCGGGCGCACGACGCTGCTCGTGGCCCACCGGCGTTCGACGCTGCACCTGGCCGACCGGGTGGTCGTGATGGACGGTGGCCGGGTGGTCGCCCAGGGCACCCACGAGGGTCTGCTCGAGACGAACGCGCTGTACCGCAGCCTGCTCACCGGGCTCGCCGAGCAGGACGTCCGGCTCGTCGACCACCCCTCCGGCCAACCCGCGGACCGGCGTTCCGGCGGCACCTCGGCCGCGGCCTGGGGCCGGGGCGTACCAGCGCCGGGGCGGCGGTTCGCCGCGCGCGCGAACGGAGCCGCGAGCATCGGCGGCGGCCTGGGCCGCGGTGGCGGTGGCGGTGGCGGCTGGCGTAATGGATTAGCCCCGACCCCCGACCTGATCGAGCGGGTCGACGGCCTGCGTCCGGTCCGCGATGCCGCCGACATAGATCTCGACGTCGAGGCCACGCCCGACCCGGGCTTCTCCCTGCCTCGGCTCCTGCGCGGCTTCCGGCGGCCGCTGCTGCTGGGTCTGGTGTTCGTCGTCATCGACGCCCTGGCCGCACTCGCGGGACCGGTGCTGGTGAAGACCGGGATCGACAACGGGGTGTCCGCGGGTTCGAGCGCGGTGCTGTTCGCCGCCGCGGGCGCGTACCTGGTGATCACGCTCGTGGATCTGCTCGACGAGGCGGCCGAGACGTTCGTCACCGGCCGGACCGCGCAGCGGGTGATGCTCTCGCTGCGCATCCGCATCTGGGCCCAGCTGCAGCGGCTTTCCCTGGACTACTACGAACGCGAACTCGCCGGCCGGACGATGACCCGGATGACCACCGACGTCGACCAGTTCGAGTCGCTGATCCAGAACGGGCTGTTGTCGGCGCTGGTGTCGTTCGTGACGTTCCTGGGCGTCGGGGTCGCGCTGCTGGTGGTCAACCTCGAGCTCGGGCTCTACACGCTGGCCATCGTCATCCCGCTCGCGGTGGCCACCGTGGTGTTCCGACGCCGCGCCGCCCGGCTGTACGACGACGCCCGTGACCGCGTCGCGATCGCGAACGCCGACTTCCAGGAGAGCCTGTCCGGCGTGCGCGAATCGCAGGCGTTCGGTCAGGAAGCCGCGGCCATCAGCCGGTTCCGGGGCCTGGGCGCGGATTACCTGGCCTCGCGGGTCGCCGCGCAGCGCCTCGTCTCGACCTACTTCCCGTTCGTGCAGTTCCTGTCCGCCGGTGCCGACGCGATCGTCCTCGGCGTCGGTGCGGTGCTTATCGGCAACGGCAGCCTCACCTCCGGCGCGCTGATCGCGTTCATCCTCTACGTCGACCTGTTCTTCTCCCCGATCCAGGCCCTGTCGCAGGTGTTCGACTCGTGGCAGCAGACCCGGGTCTCGGTCGGGCGGATCTCCGAGCTCATGCGGATGGACACCCTGACCCCGGCCGCCGCCGAGCCGGTCGACCCGGGCCGGGTGCGCGGTCAGGTCACCTTCGCCGACGTGCACTTTCGCTACCCCAGCGCACCGCCGCGATCTGATCGTGACGCCAGCGCCCGACGCGGCCCCGCCGACCCGCGTCTGCTGCCCGGTTCGAGCGCCCTCGCGCGTCCGCCGGAGGCACTGCGCGGGGTCGATCTGGACGTGGCCGCGGGGGAGACCGTGGCCCTGGTCGGCGAGACCGGGGCGGGCAAGTCCACGGTGGTCAAGCTGATCGCCCGGTTCTACGACCCTGACTCAGGCTCGGTTCGCATCGACGGGCGTGACCTGCGGCGCCTGGATCTGCCCGCGTTCCGATCTCGGCTCGGTTATGTACCGCAGGAGGCGTTCCTGTTCACCGGATCGGTGCGCGACAACATCGCCTACGGCCGCCACGACGCCACCGACGCCGAGGTCGAGGCCGCGGCGCGGGCGGTCGGCGCGCACGACCTCATCGCCGGGCTGTCGGGCGGTTATCACCACGAGATATCGGAGCGCGGCCGGTCGCTGTCGTCCGGGCAGCGGCAACTGATCGCGCTGGCCCGGGCCGAGCTCGTCGACCCGGCGATCCTGCTGCTGGACGAGGCCACGTCGAACCTGGACCTGGCCACCGAGACGCGGGTGGCCGACGCGATGCAGCGGCTGTCCCGGGGGCGGACCACGATCGTGATCGCGCACCGGCTACAGACGGCCCGGGCCGCCGACCGCATCGTCGTGCTGGACCGGGGCCGCGTGCTCGAGACCGGCAGTCACGACGACCTGATCGCCCGGCCCGGCCGGTACGCCCAGATGTGGGCCGCCTTCGAGCGTCATGGCGAGGATGACGCGGACAACGTCACGCCCGTAGCGTCCTGAATAGGGTCCGTCGAGAGGCGCTCCAGCGTTGTGCGTGAAACTATGCAGACAAAGTTCGCGGTTGCCGAGGTTTCGGTGACGGGCTTGAGTAGCTGGGGGGCGGTTAGGCCATGAGACGCCATGAGGAAGACGGGGACTTCAGCGCTATGCATTCCTTCACGTTCGGGCCCAAGTCAGCGATCCCGCACCCGGCCGGACCGGGCCGGGAGCCGACGTACCGATCGTCGGGTCGGCTGCCCGTCGTCGCCCCACCGGCTGACGCGGAGGGGTTGCCGATCTCGGAGGTCAGTCGACTGCTGGCCGTGCCCGTGCCGACGCTGCGGTCCTGGGAACTTCGCTACGGCATCCCGGACACGTCGCGCTCGCCGGGAAACCACCGCCGGTACTACCCCGAGCAACTGCACGCGCTGCGGCTGATGCGCGACGAGATCGTGCGGGGCAAGCGGGCCAGCGCCGCGGCGCGATCCGTACGCGCCGTGCTCGGTCTCGACGGCCCCGCCCGCGGGCTCACCGACGAGTTCCTGGCCGCGTCTAAAGCCGGCGATCCCGTTGCTCTGCACGAGCTGCTGGACCGCGCTCACAAGACCCTGGGGCTGGGCAGCACCGTCGACGACGTGCTGATGCCGGGCATGCGCCAGATCGGTCTGTGGTGGGCGACCGGGCACTGCGACATCCCCGAGGAACGCCTGACCACCGAGTCCGTGCGCGGCTGGCTCAGCGACGTCTCCTCCTTGGCCCCCAAGCCCAGCCAGGCCGGTCCGGTGCTGCTGGCCTGCGGTCCCACCGACCTGCACACCCTCGGCCTGGAGGCGCTGGCCACCCTGCTGCGTCACCAGGGCTGGAACTGCCGCGTCCTCGGCGCCCGGGTTCCGGCCGACGCGCTGGTCACCTCCGCCCGCGGCACGGCCGCGGTCGGCGTGGTCGTCGTGTCGCACCTGGCGTCCGGACGCCTGCGCGCGGTCGAGTCGCTGCGCAGCGTGGAGCGGGCCGGGATCGACGTGTTCTACGCCGGGAACTCCTTCGGCTCACCCAAGAGCCGGGTCGCCGTGCCGGGAACCTATCTGGGCACTTGCCTGGCTGATGCCTGCGTCATCGTCGAGGAGAAGCTGCGCCCCGCCGGCCGCGCATCGTCACGTCGCGTCGACCCTCGCACGTCCGCCCGGTACTGACGCTTTCGCCCGGTACTGACGCCCCCGCCCTCCCGTCTCGAGTTGCACGGCTTGATCAACTTGGCGCACAATGAGATCAGCCCGGCTTCCTCCCCCCGTGGGAAGCCGGGTTTTTCATGTCCGAACGCCATCGCGTAGCCGATGGCCGCGGGACCGGATCGTCGGGGACCGGATCGTCGGTGAACGCCACAGCGGGCCGCGGCGGCGAAGTCGACGACTCCGGGCTGCAGCCCGCTGGATCAGGCGTACACGTTCCAAGTGCAGGTGTTACAGGGCGTCCTTGAACTTCTCGCCCGCCTGCTTCAGGTCGCCCTTGGCCTCGTCCGTACGTCCCTCGGCCTGCAGGTCTTTGTTGTCGGTCTTGTCGCCGACCTCCTGCTTGCCCTTGCCCACCAGTTCTTCGGCCTTGTTCTTGGCCTTGTCGAGGAAGCTCATGACGTTCTCCTTTTCGTTAGTGCGGGCGGCCCACTGTCGGGCCCACGCGATGCACTGAGATCCTGAAGGCTACGCCGTCACCACGTCCGAGTGGGGTAAGTGACCGGCAATGTCCGCACCCGGTAAAGCGCATCAACCCGGCGAGGTCGCGGCACTAACATCGCAGGTCGGGTGGCGTGTTTCCGGACGCGGCCCGGGTCTTGTCGCAGATCCCATCGTGGTCTCGTGCTTGTCATCGAAGGAGCACTCCTGTGTCCGCCAGCCCGCCCAGCGCGTCCCCGGTCTCGACCAGCGTCCGGGTGGCCGCCGGTACGACGGCGCGGGCCGCGCTGGAGGCGGCGGGCCTGTCCCTGGCCGGCCCGGGCGGTGCGGTCGTGGTCCGTGACGTCGCCGACGGATCGCTGCGCGACCTCGACGTCACCGTCACCGACGAGGCTTACGTCGAGCCGGTGGCCGCGGACGAGCCCGAAGGTCTGGCTGTGCTGCGCCACTCCACCGCTCACGTGCTCGCCCAGGCGGTGCAGGATCTGTTCCCGGGCACCTCGCTCGGTATCGGCCCGCCGATCGAGAACGGCTTCTACTACGACTTCATGCCCGAGCGACCGTTCACCCCGGAGGATCTCGGCGCGATCGAGAAACGGATGGGCGAGATCGTCAAGGCGGCCCAGCGTTTCGTCCGGCGACCGATCGATGATGACGCGGCCCGGGTCGAACTGGCGCACGAGCCGTTCAAGCTCGAACTTATCGGTCTCAAGGGCGCGGACGCCGGCGGTGCGGCCGAAGGTGCCGACGTCGAGGTCGGTGGCGGCGCGCTGACCATGTACGACAACGTCGACGCGCATAGCGGCGAGCGGGTCTGGACCGATCTGTGCCGCGGCCCGCACCTGCCCACCACCCGGCGCATAGCCGCGTTCAAGCTGACGCGCAGCGCGGCGGCGTACTGGCGCGGCAGCGAGAAGAACCCACAATTGCAACGGATCTACGGCACCGCGTGGGCCACCCGCGACGATCTGAAGGCCCACCTGGCCCTGCTGGAGGAGGCGGCCAAGCGCGACCACCGCAAGCTCGGCGCCGAGCTCGACCTGTTCAGCTTCCCCGACGAACTGGGCTCCGGCCTGGTCGTTTTCCACCCCAAGGGCGGGGTGATCAAGCGGGTGATGGAGGACTACGTCCGGGCGCGACACATCGAGGAGGGGTTCTCCTACGTCGGTACCCCGCACATCAGCAAGGACGGCCTGTTCCACACCTCGGGCCACCTGCCGTACTACGCCGACAGCATGTTCCCGCCGATGGAACTCGAGGGCGCCAGCTACCGGCTCAAGGCCATGAGCTGCCCGATGCACAACCTGATCTACCAGGCGCGCGGGCGGTCCTACCGTGACCTGCCGCTGCGGCTGTTCGAGTTCGGCGGGGTGTACCGGTTCGAGAAGTCCGGCGTCGTCCACGGGCTGACCCGGGTGCGCGGGATGACCCAGGACGACTCGCACTCCTACGTCACCGCCGAGCAGGCCCCGGGCGAGATCCGGCACCTGCTGAATTTCTGCCTGAGCCTGTTCGACGATTTCGGCATGAACGACTACTACCTGGAGCTGTCCACCCGTGACGACTCCAAGCCGGACAAGTTCGTCGGCTCGCAAGCGCAGTGGCAGGCCGCGACCAAGGTGCTAGCCGACGTGGCCGCGGACTCGGGTCTGCGTCTCGTGGCCGACCCGGGCGGGGCGGCCTACTACGGCCCGAAGATCTCCGTCCAGGCCCGGGACGCGATCGGACGCACCTGGCAGCTGTCCACCATCCAGTACGACTTCAACCAGCCCGAGGGCTTCGGTCTGGAGTACCAGGCCGCGGACGGCACCCGGCAGCGCCCGGTGATGATCCACTCCGCCAAGTTCGGCTCGATCGAGCGGTTCTTCGGCGTGTTGACCGAGCACTACGCCGGTGCGTTCCCGGCCTGGCTGGCGCCGGTGCAGGCGGTCGGGATCCCGGTCACCGACCAGCAGAACGACTACCTGGCCGATCTCGCGGTCACCGCCCGGGCCGCCGGTCTGCGCATCGAGGTCGACGACTCCGATGACCGGATGCAGAAGAAGATCCGCAACGCCCAGCGGCAGAAGGTGCCGTTCATGCTCATCGCCGGCGGCGCCGACGCCGAGGCCGGCGCGGTGTCGTTCCGCTACCGCGACGGCACCCAACGCAACGCGATCCCGCTGGCCCAGGCGGTGGCCGAGATGGTTGACGTCGTCGCGCGCCGGGTCAACACCTCGCCCACGGCGGCCGATTTCCCGGATCGGGTGCAATGAGGTTCACCAGGTGGGTCTCTGTGCACCCGATTCGTGATGTCTGAGCGGGTCGAGCCGGCCGCCGGATTCGCCGGGGAGGACGACGGCTTCGGCCGGCTGTGGACCCCGCACCGGATGGCTTACATCAAGGGCGAGAACAAGCCGACGAATGCGGACGCGGGCGACGACTGCCCGTTCTGCCGCGCCCCGCAGCGCGGCGACGCCGAGGGCCTCATCGTGGCGCGGGGAACGGTGGTGTTCGCGGTGCTCAACCTCTACCCCTACAACAGTGGACACCTGATGGTGGTGCCGTACCGCCACGCGGCCGACTACACGGAACTGAGCCCGGCCGAGACGGGTGAGTTGGCCACGTTCACCCAGACCGCGATGCGGGTGCTGCGGCAGGTGTCGGGGCCGCACGGATTCAACGTCGGGCTCAACCAGGGGCCGGCGGCGGGCGCCGGAATCGCCGCCCACCTGCACCAGCACGTGGTGCCGCGCTGGGGCGGGGACACCAACTTCATGCCCATCGTCGGGCACACCCGGGTGTTGCCGCAGCTGCTGGCCGACACCCGGGAGGCCATCGCCGCGGCCTGGCCGAGCTGACCGTTCCCGATTCGGACGCGCCGCTCGTCGGCTCGGGCTGAGCCGGTTCGGCGGCGTTCGCATCTATCCTGGGGCTTTCGACCCGACCTGCCCCCGGCTGTTTAGGACTGCATCGCACCGTGCTGAACAACTACCGCGCCACCATCGGCAAGGCCGTCGCCCCCACCGGCCGGGCGCTGGTGCGTATGGGCGTGACCGCCGACGTCATCACGGTGATCGGGACGGTGGGCGCCACCGCGTCGGCCCTGGTGTTCTTCCCGCGGGGGATGTGGTTCACCGGCGCGTTCCTGGTGTGGATGTTCGTGATGCTCGACATGGTCGACGGTGCGGTGGCCCGGGCGTCGGGGCGGTCGTCGAAGTTCGGGGCGCTGCTCGACTCGTGCTGCGACCGGGTGGCCGACGCGGCCATCTTCGGCGGCCTGGCCTGGTACTTCGCCCGCCACGACCATCCGAGCCTGCTGGCCGCGGCGTTGCTGTGCCTGGTGCTCGGATCGCTCACGTCCTACATCCGGGCTCGGGCCGAGGGTCTCGGCATGACCGCGTCGGTGGGTTTCGCGGAACGGGCGGAGCGGCTGATCATCGTGCTCGTCGGCACCGGCGTCAGCGGTTCCTTCCTGCACATCCGGTACGCGCAGGACGTGTCGTTGTGGTTCCTGGTCGCCGCATCGACGGTGACGGTAGCCCAGCGCATCGCCACGGTGTGGAAGCAGTCGAAGCTTCTCGAATCCGCCGCTCGAACGTGACCGCAGTGCTGGGGATCGGGCGTTCGGCTTCGACCGCCCGGGACCGCCTGATCGACCTCGGCTACGCCGCCGGGTGGCGCGGCGTGCGAGCGCTGCCGGCGCCGGTGGCGGCGGCCACCTTTCGACGCGCGGCCGACGTCGGCGCCCGGCGCGGTGGCCGCGGAGTTCGCCAGCTACGGGTCAACCTGCGCCGCGTCGTCGGCCCGGACCCGTCCGAATCGGAGCTGGACGACCTGGTGCGCGCCTCGCTGCGGTCCTACGCGCGGTACTGGATGGAGACGTTCCGGCTGCCGAGCATGCCGGTCGGGTCGATCCTGCCCCGGGTCGACACCGACGGCGCCGAGCACATCGACGCGGCGATGGCGGCCGGGCGCGGGGTCATTTTGGCCCTGCCGCACAGTGGCAACTGGGACGTGGCCGCTATCTGGCTCGTCGCCCACGGACTGCCGTTCACCACGGTGGCCGAGCGGCTGCAGCCCGAGTCGTTGTTCGACCGGTTCGTCCGCTTCCGGGAGAGCCTGGGCATGGAGATCATCCCGCTCAGCGGTGGTGCGCGGGCGCCCAGCACGGTGCTCACCGAACGCCTTCAGGCCGGCGGTTGCGTCTGCCTGCTGGCCGACCGCGACCTCGGCGCGTCGGGGGTGCCGGTCGACTTCTTCGGCGAGGCGACGCGGATGCCCCCCGGGCCGGCGTTGCTGGCCGCGACGACCGGTGCCGCGTTGCTCCCGGTGAGCCTGCACTTCACCCCCGACGGCTGGGGACAGTGGATCGGTGCGTCGATCGCCCTGCGCGGCGATCGACTGCGCGAGCGGGTGGCCGGCGCGACCCAGACGTTGGCCGACACGTTTGCCCAACGCATCTCGGCCCACCCGGCGGACTGGCACATGCTGCAGAAGCTGTGGTTGGCCGACCTGGACCCGGCCCGGCTCACGGCGAGGACCCTCCCGTGACGACGCACATGCCAAGTTCGCAAGCTCTGCGGGTTGGCATGGTCTGCCCGTACTCATGGAACATCCCCGGCGGTGTACAGGCCCACGTCCGGGACCTGGCCGAAGCCCTGCTCGCGATGGGTCATCACGTATCGGTGCTGGCGCCGGGGGAGGAGGATTCGCCCGATTTGCCGGCCTATGTGGTTGCCGCGGGAAAGGCCGTGCCCATTCCGTACAACGGGTCCGTGGCCCGGCTGCAGTTCGGACTGGTGTCGGCGGCCCGGGTCCGGCGGTGGCTGCGCGACGGCGAGTTCGACGTGGTCCACGTGCACGAACCCGCGCCGCCGAGCCTGTCGCTGCTCACCCTGATCCTGCACAACGGGCCGATCGTGGCCACCTTCCACGCCGCGGCCAACCGGTCGCGCATCCTCGGCATGTCCGATGCCGTGCTGCAGCCGTTCCTGGAGAAGCTGGCCGGGCGGATCGCCGTGTCCGACGCGGCCCGCAAGATGATCGTCGAGCATCTCGATGCCGACGCGGTCGTCATCCCCAACGGGGTGGCCGTCGGCCGGTTCGCCGAAGCGCAACCGCTGCCGGGTTACCCGCGCCCGGGCGGGACGGTCGGCTTCGTCGGTCGTTACGACGAGCCGCGCAAGGGCATGGACGTCCTGATCGCCGCCCTGGACCTGCTCGCACCCGAGCGGCCCGAGCTTCGCCTGGTGCTGGCCGGACGCGGCGACGCCGAGCAGTTCCGGTCCCGGCTTCCCCGCACGCTCGCCGACCGTGTCGACCTCCGCGGACAGGTCACCGAGGCCGACAAGGCCCGCCTGTTGCACAGCATCGACGTCTACTGCGCCCCCAACATCGGCCGCGAGAGTTTCGGCATCATCCTGCTCGAGGCGATGGCGGCGGGCGCTCCGGTGGTGGCCAGCGACCTGGAGGCCTTCCGGCAGGTGCTCTCCACCCCCGAGGGGTCGGCCGGCGTGCTGTTCGAGACCGGGTCGGCGCGGGCGCTGGCCAGCGAACTCGAGCGCCTCCTGGACGATCCGGACGCGCGCGCGCAGTACCGGGCCGGCGGTGCCCGCGCCGTGCTGCCCTACGACTGGGCGGTGGTGGCTCACCAGGTGGTTCGCGTGTACGAGCTGGCGCTCGGTGGCACGGGGGTGCTGACCGCTCGCGCCGACGGTGCCGACAGCGCGGACGTGGACAAGCCCGGCCCGATGGCGCGGATGGCCAAACGCCTGCGCGACAGTAGCTAGAGCCGTGCTGTCACTCGGCTGGGTGGTTCTCTACGTCGTCCTGGCCGCGGCGATCACGTCCTGGGTGACGTTCACAGCGACCCGGTTGGATCGTCTGCACGCCCGGGTGGACGCCGCGCAGGCCGCACTGGACGCCCAGCTCGTCCGCCGGGCCGCCGCGGTTGCCCGGGTGGCCGCTGTGGCCGCAGCGGACCTCGAGCCGCAGCTCAGCACCGCGTTGGCCGCCGAGGCCGCGGCTGCGCTGGCTGCCGGCCCGGCCGAGCGCGAACCCACCGAAAACGCCCTCGGCCGGGTGGCGAACCAGTTGGCTGACGTCACCCCCACGCTGCCCCCGAAGTATGCCGGCGACCTGCACGAGGTGGCCGAATCAGCGCTGCGGGTCATCATCGCCCGGCGTTTCTACAACGATGCGGTGCGCGACACGCGGGCGTTACGCAGCCGACGAATGCCGCGGTGGCTCAGACTGGCCGGGCACCGTGCGGCACCACAGTTCTTCGACATTGACGACGCGACCCGCTGGTCGTCGTCGGTCCCACTTTCCGGAGGTCATCCGTGAACACCCGTGTGCGTGGCGCGCTGTCCATTGGGGCCGCGGTGCTGGCCGTCGTCAGCGTCACCGCCGGTTGTTCCGGCGGCAAGAAGAAGGTGCCCCAGACGGTCCTGCCGACGGCGTCGACGACGGCGCCCACCACGTCGCATACGGCGACCAAACCGAGTCCCAAGCCCACGGCGACACCCGCGGCTGCTGCGCCGGCGGTGAATCCGCTCACCGGCGGCAAACCGGTGGCCGGGCCGCTCATTGCCGTCAAGATCGACGACACCGGCCCGGGTCGCCCGCAGGTCAACATCGACCAGGCCGACGTGGTGTACATCGAGGAGGTCGAAGGCGGGTTGGATCGGCTGATCGGCCTGTTCGACACGCACAAGCCGGTCGTCGGGTACGTGCGCAGTATCCGGCTCAGCGACCCGGAACTACTGCTGCAGTACGGGCGGATCCTCCTGGTCGCCTCCGGCGGCTCCCGTCCGTCGCTGCGGGTGCTGGCCAAGTCCAAGCTGCCGTCGTGGCTGCAGGACAAGGGCCACGCCTACTTCCGTCGCGCCCCGCACTCCGGGGACCACGGTTACATCAACCTGACCCTCGACCTGGCCAAGCTGACCAAGGCGGTCAAGACCGCCGCGGCGCGGACTGGGTTCGTGTGGAACGCCAAGCCCGCCGGGGTAAGCGCATTGCCCCGGGCCGCGAACATCACGACCCGGGTGGGCAAGCAGACGGTCCAGTTCGTCTACGACTACAAGACCCGGCGCTACATCCGGCTGATCGGCGGGGTGAAGCAGCACGCTGCGGACGGCCGGCTCATCACCACGGCCAACGTGATCGTGCAGGAGTGCAGGGTGACCAGCACCTCGGCCCGTGACGTCAACGGCTCGCCCCAGCAGTTCACCCATTCGATCGGCAAGGGCAAGGCCTACGTGTTCCGCAACGGCCGCGAGTACGTCGGAACGTGGTCGCGGGCCTCGGTCACCGCGCCGACGATCTTCCGCGACGCGAAAGGCGTGCAGATCACGCTGAACCCGGGTGGCGTGTGGATCGCGCTGTCCCGGCCCAACACCGCCGTCACCACGAAGTAGGACCGCGCTGGGCCGGACGTCAGAGCGGGTCAGCTGCTCCGGTGTCCGGTCGGGGCCGTAGAATTGCGCCTATGTCCAGCGAAACCAACAGTGGCCTCACCTTCGAACCCGGCACCGGAACCGCCCGCGTCAAGCGCGGTATGGCCGAAATGCTCAAGGGCGGCGTCATCATGGACGTCGTCACCGCTGAGCAGGCCAAGATCGCCGAGGACGCCGGCGCGGTCGCCGTGATGGCGCTCGAGCGCGTGCCGGCCGACATCCGGGCCGAGGGCGGCGTGTCGCGGATGAGCGACCCGGACATGATCGACGACATCATCGCCACCGTCTCGATCCCGGTCATGGCCAAGGCGCGGATCGGGCATTTCGTCGAGGCGCGAGTGCTGCAATCCCTTGGCGTGGACTACGTCGACGAGTCCGAGGTGCTCACCCCGGCCGACTACACCAACCACATCGACAAGTGGGCTTTCACCGTCCCGTTCGTCTGCGGGGCCACCAACCTCGGCGAGGCGCTGCGCCGGATCAACGAGGGCGCGGCGATGATCCGCTCCAAGGGCGAGGCCGGTACCGGCGACGTCTCCAACGCCACCACCCACATGCGCAAGATCCGCGGCGAGATCCGGCGGCTGTCGTCCATGAGCCCCGACGAGCTCTACGTGGCGGCCAAGGAACTGCAGGCCCCTTACGACCTGGTGGCCGAAGTGGCCGAGCGGGGAGCGCTGCCGGTCGTGCTGTTCACCGCCGGCGGCATCGCCACGCCCGCCGACGCCGCGATGATGATGGAACTCGGCGCGGACGGTGTTTTCGTCGGTTCCGGCATCTTCAAGTCGGGTAACCCGCAGCAGCGCGCCGAAGCGATCGTCAAGGCCACCACGTTCCACGACGACCCCGACGTGATCGCCAAGGTGTCGCGCGGTCTCGGCGAAGCCATGGTCGGCATCAACGTCGAGTCCCTGCCCCAGGACCACCGGTTGGCCGACCGCGGCTGGTAAAGCGAGCTGAACGCGCAGCCTCAAATCGAATACGTGGCCGGACTGATGGGTTGATCTTTGGTTGGTTTAGCTCCCCGTTAGTGGTTGGACCGGGGCACGTGCGCGGGCACGTGCAGCATCGCTCGGAGTTGTGGTCGGGCTAGGCGCCATCTGCACGCCAGCCAGTGTCGAAGTGCGCCAGATGACAAGGCAGGTTAACCTTTTCGCATCCGGTTCCGGGGGACTCGGCCGTCCAACGCTGCCCCGCTCACGCCGATATTCACGTGCCTGGGCGCGCGTCATTTCCACCAAGCGGAGCCGTGAAATGTCGAATTATCCCGAATCGAATCAACCGCTCGGTTATCCACCGCCGCCATCAGGTGCGCCGTGGCCGTCCGGTCCGGTAGGCCCTGGTTACGGCGGCGCGATCGCGATCGGTTACGCACCGCCTGGCATGTATTTTGATCCGGCCAGCCAGCTCATGCTCCCGGCGGGAACCCAACTCGCCGGCGTCGGCCGACGTATCGGCGCTTTCTTCCTGTCTATTGTGCTGTCCATCGTGACGCTAGGCATCGGCTATGTGATATGGGGCCTCATTGTCTGGGGTCGTGGCCAGACTCCGTCCCTGCAAGTGCTCGGCATGCGTGTGTGGCGCCCGGAAAGCGGGAAAACTGCCTCGTTCGGGTACATGGCTTTACGGGAAATTGTGGGTCGCTTCGTCGACGGAATTCTTAGCATAATCACGCTGGCTATCTCGTTCATCATGATGCTCGCGGCCAAGGATCGAAAGTGTCTGCACGACCTCATCGCCGGGACAGTTGTCCTCCACGACCCGAACAAAGTGCTCCGGCATTGACCGATGGCACGGCGCGGGACCCGGCATTTCCGCCCAACGCCGCGAGCGGCGCGCCCACCCTGCCGCCCGGGCACGGCCCACCCCCGTATGGCCCGGAGCAGTACGGCCCACCCCCGTACGGCCCACAGCAATACGGACCGCCGCAGTACGGACCGCCGCAGTACGGACCGCCGCAGTACGCACCACTGGAGTACGGCCCACAGCAGTACGGCCTACCACCGGGATACCAGCCACCGTGGGCCGCGCCGCGCCCGGGCTGCATACCGCTGCGCCCGCTCGGGGTCAGCGACATCCTCGATGGCAGCTTCCGGGTGATGCGGCGAAACCCCCGGGCCACGCTGGGGCTGTCGGCGGTGGTCGCGGTCGTGCAGGCCGGGGTGCTCGCGGTCTTCGAGTGGGTGGCCAACAGCCAAATCGGTGAGTCGGCGCCTGAATCCAACGACGGTGCGCAGTCGTTCGACTCGGGCAGTGCCATCGGCGTTCTCTCGGGCGCGTTCAGCCTGCTGGTTCTCGCTGCCGTGTTCGGCGCCATCCTGACCGGGATGCTCACCCTGGTCATCACCGACGACGTGCTGGGGCATCGAACGCCTTTGGGTGCGCTGTGGACACGGGTTCGCCCACGGTTGCCCCGGCTGATCGGCCTGTCCTTTCTGATCGGCCTGCTCCAGTTGCTCGGCCTGTGCCTGTTCGTCGCCCCGGGTATCTGGCTCTGGGGCATCTGGGCCGTAGCCGTGCCGGCGTTCATGGTCGAAGATCTCGGCGCCGTCGCCGCGATGCGCCGTTCGCGGGATCTGGTCCGCGGAACGTTCTGGCGCGTCTGGGGCATCCGTGTCCTCGGCGTGATCGTGGTGGGAGTGATCAGCGCCATCCTTGGCGTCCCGTTCAAGGTGATCGGCGCGGTGTTCGGCGGTTCGGAGTCCGGCGTCGGCCTCCCGATCGCCTACGTCCTGCTCACATCCGTAGGTTCAATCTTGAGCATGACTTTCACCGCTCCGCTTCGCGCCGGCATCGACGCCTTGCTCTACATCGACCTGCGAATGCGTAAGGAGGGCCTCGACATCGTGTTGCAAGAGCGGGCCGCCCGAGGTGCCACTGCCAGATGATCGGTTCCGTCGGGTCGGTGGTCCGGATCTTGAGCGATCCCGTGTCGGGCCACGACGCCCGCCGGGCGGCGCAGCAGGAACTGAGCCGCCCCGAATACCATCGCGACGATCCGTCCGCGTTAACCCGCGCCACGGACTGGATTCTCGACCAGCTGGGCCGCTTGGGCGGCGCGTCCGTCGGCCAGTCGGCGCTCTTCGTCCTCGCCGTGATACTCGTCGCCGCCGTGCTGCTGATGATCGCCCGGGCGGGCCGGCCCGCGCGGGGGCATCGCCCGGCCACGGCGGGCGCGGATCCCCTGCGCCCGGCGACCTCGCGCGACCATGCCGAAGCGGCGGAAGAATTTGCCCGGAACGGCCAGTACGCGCAGGCGCTGCAGGAATGGCTGCGGGCAACGGTACGAACTCTGGAAGATCGCGGTGTTCTCAATCCGCGGCCAGGACGCACCGCAGATGACATCGCCCGCACGGCCGGCGCCCAGTTGCCGCAGGCGGCGGTGGTACTGCGGACCGCAACAGACGCATTCGACGCCATCTGGTTCGGCGCTCGCCCCGCTAACGCCGCCGACGCGGCCGCCGGACGCGATGCGGCCGTCGCGGTCGGGCTCGCGCGCATCCAGCCCGGACCCGTCGAGGCGCCCCAGTACGCGATACCGCAATGACGGTCACCGAGACCTCGCGCGACGACGGCCTCATTGCCCCGCACGCGCTCGTCGCGCCCTGGTGGCGGCGGGCCCGGCTCTGGCTGGCCCTCGCCGGTGTCGTTCTGCTGGGCGCGGTGGCGCTGGCCCTGGCCTCCGCCGCGCCCGGTCGCCCGCTCGATCCCGACTCGGCCGGTCATAGTGGTAGCCGGGCGCTGGCCCGCCTGCTGCAGCAGCGCGGCACCATCGTCCACCGGACCACCACCCTGGACGGCATTCCGGCTGCCGCAACAGTGGTCGTGGCTTTTCCGGACAGCTACAGCCGCGGGCAGTTGCTGACCCTGGCCGGTGACGGCCGGCGGCTTGTACTGCCGGCCTCGAACGTCGCGCTGGGCGTGCTCGCGCCGCAGCTCACCGCGCGGTCGGTCGACGGCCAGGACAGCACCGTTGCGCCCGGCTGCGACGTCGCCGGGGCGCGGGCCGCTGGCGACGTCCGGTTCCCGGCGGGCACCACCGTCTTTGCCGGCGCGGACTGTTACGGCGGACGCGTGTACCTCACGTCATCGCTGGTGCTGCTCGGGCCGAGCAGTGCGTTGGCGAACGCCCACCTCGCCGAGCCCGGGGTTGCCGCGCTGGACCTGAACGTGATCAGTGACGACGGCGCGGTTCGCAACGTGACGTGGCTGCTGCCCGGTGCAGACGCGCACGGCCAAGGCAGCCCGTCGGTGTGGGATCTCCTTCCCGGATGGGCGCCCCGTGCCTTCGTTTGGCTGATCGTGCTCGCGGTGCTGCTCATGATCTGGCGGTCCCGCAGGATGGGCCCGGTCGTCTTCGAACCGCTGCCCGTCGTGGTGCGCGCGGCCGAGCTGGTAGAAGGCCACGGCCGGTTGTACCGGCGCGCGCACGCTCGGGCCAGGGCGACCGCCGCGCTCAGGCAGGCAACCCTGCGGCGCCTGGCTCGTGCCTACGGCTTGCCGGCGGGGCATTCCCTGCCCGACCTGGTCAGTGCCGTCAGCGCCGCGACCGGCCGGCCCACGGCATGGCTGTACCGCGTGCTGGCCGGACAGATACCGAACGACGACCCCGAACTCGAAGCGCTGGCTCGCGACCTCGGTCAGCTCGACTCCGACGCAGCCGCCCACGGCAAGGGAGCATTCTCATGACGGTGTCCGCTGACCTTCCGCCCGCCCGCCCGCCGACGTCCGACGGCCGGGCACCGTCGGTGACGACGCCCGACCGGCCGGCCGCCCACAACGTCTTGACCGACATCCGGGCCGAGATCGCCAAAGCCGTGATCGGGCAGGACCCGGCAGTGACCGGGTTGCTGGTCGGCCTGCTCTGTCGTGGGCACGTGCTCATCGAAGGCGTGCCCGGCGTGGCCAAGACGCTCCTGGTGCGGGCCCTGGCGGCCAGCCTCGACCTCACGATGACGAGGATCCAGTTCACCGCGGACCTGATGCCCAGTGACATCACCGGTTCGCTGGTCTACGACGCGCCGACCGGCCGGTTCTCCTTCCGCGAGGGGCCGGTGTTCACCAACCTGCTGCTCGCCGACGAGATCAACCGAACCCCACCCAAGACGCAGTCCGCGTTGTTGGAGGCGATGGAGGAACGCCAGGTTTCAGCTGACGGCACCACCCGCCCATTGCCCGATCCGTTCTGCGTCGTCGCTACCCAGAACCCCGTCGAGCATGAGGGCACCTATCCGTTGCCCGAGGCGCAGCTGGACCGCTTCCTGCTCAAGGTGACCATGCCGCTGCCCGATCGGGAGACCGAGAACCGCCTGCTCACCGCGCACGCAAGGGGTTTCGACCCGCACGACCTGGCCGCCGCGGGTGTGCGCGCGGTGGCCTCGGCCGCCGACCTGCACGCCGCCAGTGCCGCCGTGCGTCAGGTCTACGTGGACCCGGTGATCATCGGCTACATCGTCGAAGTCGTCCGCGCCACCCGTTCGGCCCCTGCGACCAGCCTCGGCGCCTCGCCGCGCGGCGCCACTGCGCTCCTCGCCACCTCACGCGCCTGGGCCTGGCTGTCCGGCCGCGGATTCGTCACCCCCGACGACGTCCAGGCCCTGGCCGTCTCGACGCTGCGCCACCGCATAGCGCTGCGTCCGGAAGCCGAACTCGAAGGCGTCACCGCCGACACGGTGCTGGCCAGCGTGCTCGCCTCCGTACCCGTCCCGCGTTGACGGATTTGAAGGAACGGAGACCGCGGTGGCACTGACCGGCCGTTTCGTGGCGCTGGCCACCCTCGGCCTGGTGCTCGTGCTGTTGCCGCCGATCGCCTTGGCGATGTGGGCGGCCGCGCTCGTCGTGGCTGCGGTTGCCGACCTCGCGCTTGCCGCGCGGATCCGCGATCTGCGCTTCAGCCGCGACGCGAGCCAACCGGTGCGCCTGGACGAGACGGGCAGTACCACGGTGCGACTGACCAACACAGGCCGCCGCGCCCTGCGCGCACGCGTCCGCGATGCGTGGGTGCCGTCGGCCGGACTGCAGCCACACGAGCAGTTCGTGCGCGTCGGCCCAGGGGAGCGCGGGGTCGTCACCAGCACCTTGCGGCCCACCCGGCGCGGGGAGCGGGGCAGCGCGCAGGTAACCGTTCGCGCGATAGGTCCGCTCGGACTGGCCGGTCGGCAGCGGCGAGTGCGGGTGCCCGGCTCCGTGCTCGTATTGCCGGCGTTCCCGTCGCGGCGTCTGCTGCCCGAGAAACTGAACCGCCTGCACCAGATCGAGGGCGGTGTGGTCGTTCGGCGGCGCGGCCAGGGCAGCGAGTTCGACTCCCTGCGCGACTACGTGCCCGGCGACGACGTCCGGTCGATCGATTGGCGGGCGACTGCGCGTTCCGGTGCGGTTGTGGTGCGCACCTGGCGGCCGGAGCGTGATCGGGTCATCGTGCTGGTGCTGGATACGGGCCGTACCGCCGCGGCACGCCTCGGCGATGGCATCCGGCTCGACGCCGCAATGGATGCCTGCCTGCTCATGGGTGCGGTCGCGGCGAGCGCGGGCGATCGGGTCGCCCTCGTCGCGGGTGACGTGACCATCCGGGCACGCATGTCGCCGCGAACCGGACCCGGCATTTTGTCCGGCCTGGTGTCGACGTTGACCTCAGTGGAACCGGCGCTGACTGAGACGGACCCGCGGCTGCTGACCACCGAGGTCGGCCGGCTGACGGCCAAGCGGTCCTTGATCGTGTTGTTTTCCTCCTTCGACTCGAGCCGATCGGCGGTGGCGGAGGCGGCGCGGCTGTTATCGGCGCGGCATGCGGTGGTGCTCGCGGCGGTGAGCGACCCACGCGTGCACGAACTGGCCGGCGCCCGCGGGGATGCTCTGGCCGTCTACACCGCGGCCGCAGCCGAACTGGCGCTGTCGGAACGGGTGGCCGCCGCGGACATCCTGCGTCGGCAGGGTGTTGACGTGATCGACTCGTCCGCACAGGATTTTGCGGGCCGCGTCGTCGACGCGTATCTGGAGCTGAAGGCGGCGGGCCGGTTGTGACGCTCAGGCCACCGGCAGGACGTCGCCGCGTTCCTCGATGCTGAGGTCGCCCGTGTGACCGGCGACGGTGGCCCGCCGTCCGAGCACGAAGACGTAGGTGAGAAAGACCGACTCAGCCAGCACACCGATCCCGATGCGGGCCCACGTCGGCAGCCCGGACGGGGTCACGAACGCCTCGATGACCCCGGAGACGAGGAGTACGCCGACCAGGCCTACGGCCACGACCGCCATGGCTCGCGCCGCTTCGGCCAGCGATCGCCCCCGCGGCAGGGCTCCCGGCGCTATCCAGGACCAGCCCGTGCGTAAGCCGACCCCGCCGGCGATGAACACCGCGGTGAGTTCGAGCAAACCGTGCGGCAGGATCAGGCCGAAGAAAATCCCTCCCTTGCCCGCCCCGAGCATGACCCCGCCGACGACGCCCAGGTTGAGGACGTTCTGCAGCATCACCCACACCGTGCCGACGATGGTCACTCCGAGGAACAGTGACAGAGCCGTCACGAGCGCGTTGTTCGTCCAGACCTGAGCGGCGAACGAGCGTGCGGGGTGGGCTCGGTAATAGTTGGCGAAATCGTGGTTGACCAGCTGTCGAACCTGCGCGGAGCCAAGCACCCGTTGCGTCTTGTCCGGATGATCGCGCAGGTACAGCATCATCGCCAGCGCCAGGAGCAGGCTCGCGGCGGCCACCGAGCCCCACCAACGTCGGGCGCGGTAGACGGTGACCGGAAAGTCGACCGTGGCCGCGTGCGCCAACGCCGACCAGCCCATCCTGCGCGGACTGCCCACCGCCGCGCCGCGCCCTCGGGCGACCAGGCGAGAGAGCCGCCCGATGAGCGACGGATCCGGCGTCCGGCTCTGGACCAGCGCCAGGTGCGTTGCCACCTCGCGGTACAGGCCAACGAGTTCGTCGGACTCGGCAGAGTTCAGGCGTCGCCGGCTAGACAGACGTTCCAGCCGGGCCCATTCGGCGCTGTGCTGCTGTACGAAAGCGTCGATGTCCACGGTGGCGCCGACCCTACGCGCGGCGCAGGCAAACCTCGTGTTCAAACGAGTCATCGGTGGAAACGCGAAATGGTCCGATTGAGTGCAGACTCGACCCATGACGGCTCTGGTTTCCGGCGAGGGCGTCGCCCTGGAACTGGAGCGGGCCGGACTCGGTTCTCGGGTGGTGGCGACCATCATCGACTTCAGCGCGCAATTGGTTGCACTTATTGCGCTGTTCGCCTTCGACGGGATCGCGGTCTCCGGGGCCGATGATCCCGCGGTAGCCGCGTTGGTGCTGGTCGAGGTCGTCGGGGTGCTGGCCGGATACCCCATCGTCTTCGAGTGGTTGAGCCACGGTCGCACCCTGGGCAAGATGGCCATGGGTCTTCGGGTCGTGCGCGACGACGGGGGCCCGATCGGGTTTCGCCAGGCGCTGGTGCGAGGACTGAGCGGCTTGGTGCTCGAAAAACCAGGCCTGGTCCTGCCGTTGAGCACCGCGGCCGGCGTCATCACCATGATGCTCAACCCGGGGAGTAAGCGCATCGGGGATATGATGGCCGGGACATTCGTCGTAAACGAACGCGCCGGACCGCGGTCCGCGCTCGTCGCACAAACCTTCGACGTTCCCTGGGGTCTCCAGGAATGGGCCGCTGGCCTTGATCTCACCCAGGTCGATGACCAACTCGCGCTCACTGTGCGTCGGTTCGTCCTGCGCGCGGAGTCGCTCACCCCGGCCGCGCAACAGGACTTGGGTGAGCACTTGCGCCGGCGACTCTGCGCCGTGATCGCGCCGCACCCTCCGCCGGAGATCCCGACTCCGGTGCTGCTGGTCACAGTGCTTGCCGAACGCCGGCTTCGCGCTGAACGCGCCTTCGCCGCCACCGCCGGCACGTACGCGACGCCGTATACGTCATCGACGCAGGCCGCGACACTCCATCATGCGTCGCCGCTCGTCACGTCGGACAACGGTTTCTCCCCGCCCATCTGAATATGGCCCGGCCGGAAATGCTCCGCCCCTCCCGCGCCTTCCCCACCGGCCCTCAAAACTGGCGCGTCAGCCAAAACACTGTTCGTTGGCGAGGCCTGATCGCAGCGCAGCTTGGTAGGGAATGCTGCTCGATGAGGCCGAAGTCGACCGCCGGATCGCACGATCACCGGCGCACCTGTCTCGCTCCGCCGCCGACCTCGTCATAAGGTCCGCGTGTCAGAACGGTGGCGGCTCGGTGTCGGCGGACATGCTCGGGCCGCCCGCACTTATTCGACCTTGGGCGGCCTCGGGCGCGCCGGCGGTCGAACAACCCGCCCTCTAGAACGGTGGCGGTTCGGTGTCGGCGGCGGTGCTCGGGCCGCCCTGAGTTGTTCGACCGTCGGCGGGCTGGGGCACGCCGCTGGTCGAACTACTCGCCTTGGTGGGTGGCAATGTCGTCCCGGTGGTGGTGGTGCCGGTGGTGGTGGTGCCGGTGGTGGTGGTGCCGGTGGTGGTGGTTGGTCGGGTGGGGGGTCGGGTGCGGTAGGTGCGGCCGCGGGTGTCTTTCCAGGTGGTGGTGCCGGTGGTGTTGTCGCGGGTGACGGTCCATTTCCCGTCGTGTTTCAAGCGGTGGTGCCGACGACACAGCGACATCAGGTTCGCGGTGGTGGTCTCGTCGCCGTCTTGGTAGGCGTCGACGTGGTCGAGGTCGTTGTAGCGGGCTTTCTTGCGGCAGCCGGGGTAGCAGCAGTGCACGTCGCGGGCGATGACGGTGCGGGTCATGTCCGCCGGGGGGCGGTAGGTTGTGGACCCGGCTTCTGTGACCAGGCCGTGGTCGTCGGTGATGAGCCGCCGCCACGTCGAGGTGGGGTCGGACGCGATGCGGCGGGCCATGGCGGCGGTGATGGGTCCGTACCCGTCCAGGTCGGCGGGTTGCTGGTCCAGGCCCATCAGGGTGGACAGGGCGATGGTGACCTGGATGGTGGGGCGGTGGCCGTGGGCTTTGACCAGGTACGGGTCGGCCAGGACCCCGGAGCACAGGTCGACCAGGGCATCCGCGCGGCGCTGGTCCGCGGTACGAGCATCCCCACCTCGGCCGTGGATGGTCTCGTAGGCGATCGCGTCCAACGCCGCCATCACCGTCGCGGCGTCTTCCGCGGACAGGAACGCGTTCACCCAGGCCATGCCCCGTTCGTCGGGGAACAGCTCGACCCGGCGTTCGCCGCGGGCGTCGGTGTGGGCCTGCTCCTCCTCCGCCGGACTGGCCACGTTCAGTACGGCGCGTTTGACGGCGGCGCGGAACTGGGTGGGGGTCTGCTCGCCCGCCCGCCCCAACACCGCCGCTTCCACGATCGCGACCGATTCGGGGGTCAGGGAGCGGGTGGCTTCGGCCAGGTCGGACGCGTGCCGCAGGCTGACCCCACCCGAGCGCAACATCTCCAGGGTGGCGGGCAGGCGGCGGGTGAGGTCGGATGCGGTGGCCATCTTGTTGCGCATCGACCCGGGCGGTACCCGCACCGCGGCGGCGACGTGGTCGCGCACGAATTCGTCTGTGGCTGCTTCCCGGTCGAGGGCGGCGAGGAGTTCGGTGGCGCGGGCCTGCCACATCGCGATGTGGCGTTCGACCGCGACGAGGGCGTCGATCTGACCGTCGACCTCCACCATCGCCGGCGTGAGCACGTCCAGGACCTCGCCCAGCGCGGGCGTAGGTGGCAGCTGGGCCAGGCAGGCGGCGGTCCGATCCGGGTACACCAGCGCCTCGACCACATTCGGTGGGGCACCGATCTGGGCCGGGGAGTCGAACGCGGGCGTCAACGCCACGACGTCACCCAAAATGTCGGCCCAGGCACCGTCCCCACCGAGGGACGCCGTGAACGCGTCGTCGCAGACCAGGGCGTCGTGGACGGCGCGGGCGGTGGTGGTCATACCTCATAGTTTAGCATCTATGTTCGAGACATGCAAGGAGAAGTTTCGCAGTACAAACGCCCGCAAAAGCGAACCGGAAGCCGACAACGAAACAGCACCAGCAGACCAACTCCGTCGTCGATGCGCCCTTCGCCTTTCAAGCAAAAGCGAACCGGAAGCCGATAACGAAGCAGCACCACCAGACCATCCCCGTCGTCGCTGCGCAGTTGACCTTCAACCGCAAGCGAACCGCAAGCCGACAACGGAGCAACACCACCAGACCAGCTCCGTCGATGCGCCTTTGACCTTGCCCCCCACCAAAAGCCACATGGCAAGCCACGTCCACACCCGGGTCCACGTATAAGGGTCCACGTATAAATTGAGGAATCGTGCTCAAGGTCGGGGTTCTCGCGCTGCAGGGAGACGTCCGCGAGCACATCAAGGCCCTCGACGCAGTCGGAGCGCAGCCGTCGCGGGTAAGACGCCCGGCTGAACTAGAAGCAGTCGATGCGCTGATCATCCCGGGCGGGGAGTCGACGACCATAGCCAAGCTGGCCGTGACGTTCGACCTCATGGAGCCTCTACGCCAGCGGATCGCGGACGGCCTGCCGGCCTACGGATCGTGCGCCGGCATGATCCTGCTCGCCGACCGCATCATCGACGGCCCGCCGGACCAGCAGACGATCGGCGGAATCGACGTCACCGTCCGCCGTAACGCCTTCGGCCGGCAGGTGGACTCATTCGAGGAGCCGGTCGAAGTCGAGGACATCGACGGCGGGCCGTTCCACGCCGTCTTCATCCGGGCGCCGTGGGTGGAGCAGATCGGCCCGGACGCACACGCACTCGGCCTGGTCTCCACCGGACCGGCCGCCGGTAAGGTGGTCGCCGTTCGCCAGGGGCATCTGCTGGCCACCTCGTTCCACCCGGAACTGACCGGTGACACCCGGATGCATCAGTACTTCTGCGACATGGCTCGGGAAGTTCGTACAGAGAGTTGAGGCAAGCATGAGCGGCCACTCCAAGTGGGCGACGACCAAGCACAAGAAGGCCGTCGTCGACGCCAAACGCGGCAAGCTGTTCGCCAAGTTGATCAAGAACATCGAGGTGGCAGCCCGCACCGGCGGCCCGGACACCGACGGCAACCCGACCCTCTACGACGCCATCCAGAAGGCCCGCAAGACGTCCGTGCCGCTGGACAACATCGAGCGCGCGGTCAAGCGCGGCTCAGGTGCTGAAGCGGGCGCGGCCGACTGGCAGACGATCATGTACGAGGGCTACGGACCGGCCGGCGTTGCCGTCCTAGTCGAATGCCTCACCGACAATCGCAACCGGGCCGCCACCGAGGTCCGCGTGGCCATGAGCCGCAACGGTGGCTCGATGGCCGACCCCGGTTCGGTGTCCTACCTGTTCAGCCGTAAGGGCGTCGTGCTCGTGCCCAAGGCCGACACGTCGGAGGACGACGTGCTCGGCGCCGTCTTGGACGCCGGCGCCGAGGAGGTCAACGACCTCGGCGAGCAGTTCGAGGTGGTCAGCGAGGCCGGCGACATGGTCGCGGTGCGCACCGCGCTTCAAGACGCCGGCATCGACTACGACTCGGCCGACTCGGCCTTCATCCCCAGCGTCCAGGTGGAACTCGACGAGACCGCGGCCCGCAAGGTCTTCAAGCTCATCGACGCCCTCGAGGACAGTGACGACGTGCAGAACGTGTACGCCAACTTCGACGTGAGCGACGAGGTCATGGCCCTGGTCGACGCCTGACCCCTGTTTCCGCGCAGTCCGGCGTGCCTTCTCGGCTGCGCGTGGACAGGCCGGTACCGTGTCGAACGTCCGTTCGAGCAGGGTGGAGGTCGGTGCATGCGCGTGCTCGGCGTCGATCCCGGCCTGACCCGGTGCGGCATCGGTGTCGTGGACGGTGCCTCAGGACGTCCGTTGCAGCTGGTCCACGTCGAGGTGATCCGCACCCCGGCGGACGCGGACCTCGGCGCCCGACTGCTGGCCATCGCCGACGCCCTCGATGCGCTCGTTGCGCAACACCGGCCGGACGTGGTCGCCGTCGAGCGCGTGTTCAGCCAGCTCAACGTCCGCACGGTGATGGGAACGGCCCAGGTGTCGGGCATCGCGCTGGTCGCGGCCGGGCGCGGCGGCGCGCGCGTTGCCCTGCACACGCCCACCGAGGTCAAGGCTGCAGTCACCGGCAACGGCGCGGCCGACAAGGCCCAGGTGGGCGCTATGGTCACGCGGCTGCTGCGGCTGACCGACACGCCGAAACCGGCCGACGCCGCGGACGCCCTCGCGCTGGCCATCTGCCACATCTGGCGCGGCGCGGCCCAGGACCGGTTGGCCAGGGCCCAAGCCGCCGCCCTGGCCGGAGTTCGCCGATGACACCACCGCCCGGAACGACACCGACTAACAGGAGCCATTCGTGATCGCCAGCGTCCACGGCCTCGTCGCCGCCCTCGGCCCCGACGCCGCCGTCATCGAGGTCGGCGGCGTCGGGCTGATGGTGTCGTGTTCGCCGGGCACGCTGGCCCGGCTGCGCGCGGGCGAGACCGCCCGCCTGTCCACCAGCCTGGTCGTCCGCGAGGATTCCCTCACGTTGTACGGCTTCGCCGACGACGACGAGCGGACGCTGTTCGAGCTGCTCCAGACCGCGAACGGCGTCGGGCCGAAACTGGCCCAGACGATCCTGGCCGTGCACGCCCCGCGCGAGGTGCGCCGGGCCGTGGCCGGCAACGACCTGGTCACGCTCATGGCCGTTCCGGGGATCGGACGCAAGGGCGCGGAACGGCTGGTGCTCGAACTGCGTGACCGGATCGGCGCCGTCGACACCGGCACGACCGGACCCACGGGCGGGGGAGTCACGCCGACCGCGCCCTGGCGCGACCAGCTCAAGCACGCCCTGGCCGGGCTGGGCTTCACCGGCAAGGAGGCCACGGACGCGATCGAGGCCGTGGCCGGGGACATCGATCCCGGCGTCACGCCCGATCTGTCCGGCCTGCTCAGGCGCAGCATCCAGCTGCTCGGACGCACCTGATGCCCTCCGACCACGACGCGTTCCTGGCCACCGAGGCGGGCGCGCTGGACGTCGACCTGGTCTCGCCGGTAGCCGTGCCGGCCGAGCAGGAGGTCGAGGCCAGCCTGCGGCCGAAAACGCTCAACGACTTCGTCGGCCAGCCCAAGGTCCGCGAACAGCTCGAGCTGGTGCTGGCCAGCGCCAAGCTGCGCGGCCGGGCACCGGATCACGTGTTGCTCTCCGGCCCGCCCGGGTTGGGCAAGACCAGCCTGGCCATGATCATCGCCGCCGAGCTGGGCGCGCCGATCCGGATCACCAGCGGGCCGGCGATCGAACGCGCCGGTGATCTGGCCGCGCTGCTGACCAGCCTGGCCGAGGGTGAGGTGCTGTTCATCGACGAGATCCACCGCATCGCCCGCCCGGCCGAGGAACTGCTGTACATGGCCATGGAGGACTTCCGCGTCGACGTGATCGTCGGCAAGGGTCCGGGCTCCACCGCCATCCCGCTCGACCTCGCACCGTTCACCCTGGTCGGCGCCACCACCCGCTCCGGGCGGCTGACCGGTCCGCTGCGCGACCGGTTCGGCTTCACCGGCCACATGGACTTCTACTCGCCCGCAGAGCTGATCCAGGTCATCGAGCGCTCGGCCCGGGTGCTCGGTGCGCAGCTGCGCGCCGACGGTGCGACCGAGATCGCCGGCCGCTCGCGGGGCACGCCACGGATCGCCAACCGGCTGCTGCGACGGGTGCGCGACTACGCCGAGGTGCGCGCGGACGGCGTCATCACGCGTGCGGTTGCGCACGACGCCCTCGCCGTCTACGACGTGGACGAACTCGGCCTGGACCGCCTCGACCGGGCCGTCCTCGACGCGCTCATCCGCCGCTTCGGTGGCGGACCGGTCGGGGTCGGCACCATCGCCGTCGCGATCGGTGAGGAGGCCGAGACGGTGGAGGAGGTGGCCGAGCCGTTTCTCGTCCGTAGCGGTCTGATCGCGCGGACCCGCAGCGGCCGGGTTGCCACCCCGGCGGCCTGGGCCCATCTCGGGCTTACTGCACCCGCAGCACTGCCGTCACAGCAAACCCACACGTCACAGCACGATCTCACTTTGCCGTTATTCGACGAATAATCCGTACGCTGATTTGAAAGCGGTGCCGGTCTTCCCGGGTCCCATCAATCAGAGTAAGGGTGGCCAGTGCACTACGTCGTCGAGGCCATCGCCCTGGTGTGCGTTGTGACCCTGCTGATGCTTTTTGCGCGGCGCGCACGGGTTCGATCGGCGGACACGGACGCCCGGCTGCGCCGCGACATCACCGTCGGCACCCAGGTCATGACCACGTCCGGTTTGTACGGAACCGTGGTTGCCATCAACACCGACGACACCGTGATTCTGTCGGTCGCGCCGGGCGTGGAAGTCCGCTGGGCGTTCGCCGCCCTGCGCGACGCGGCCGCGCTGCCGCCGCGCTACCGCCGCCCGGTGGATGCACCGGTAACGACCGCCGAGACGCCCAGGGACGGGTACGGCCGCCGTCCCTGACCGGCCAAATACAGCCCCGTACCTCGGTTATCGCTTAGGCTGGGCCCGCGGTACGGAGTCGCGATCACGCGTGCGGCCAGGTTCGGTCGCCGCTGGGTGAGCCTTCGTCGCCGAACTGGCCCTCGTCCTGCCGCTGCCGCACCGTTGACCGCAGCAAGCAGGGACAATCAGCCGTGCCCGGTTCCCCGCCGGGTGTAGAAGCGCCAAGGAGATACTGACCCGTGCCACCGAACACCGCCACCCTGCGCGTCGGCCCATATTTTCTGAGCCTGCTGCTTGTGCTGGTGGTCGGCTTCGGACTGGTCTTCCTCCCCGGCCAACGGCACACCCCCAAACTAGGTCTCGACCTGGAAGGCGGCGCGCAGGTCACCCTGCAGGCGCAAACGCCCAACGGCAAGACACCGAATCAGTCGGCGATGAAGGTGGCCCGACAGATCCTGGAGAACCGGGTCAACGCCAAGGGCGTGTCTGCGGCCCAGGTCTACCAGCAGGGCAGCAATCAGATCGTCATCGCCGTCCCGGGAGCGAGCTCGAAGGACGTGGCCCGGGTCGGCCAAGCAGCCAAGCTGAACTTCCGCCCGGTCATCTTCGCCGCCGTGGCCAATACGACACCAACGACGCCCACGGCCACGCCGACGGCGACGAGCGGGGCTTCCGCCGGATCGTCGGGAAGTGCCACGACGGGAGCAGCGACGACGGGCGCCGCCACGGCCACCACAACGAAGTCGTCTGCCTCGACCGCACCCAAGTCCGCAACATCGCCTTCCGGGCTGCTGGACGCGAAGCGACTCGCCCCGTCGACGACACCCGAAGCAAAGACCACCGCAGCAGCGACCACCGCAGCAAAGACCACCGCAGCTAAGACCACCGCAGCTAAGACCACCGCAGCTAAGACCACGGCGGCCCCAGCCACAACCGCGGCCAAGCTCTCGGCCGACCCGTTCACGGGCCTCGGCTTCACCCTGCCCACCACCGACACCGCATTCAACGCGCTCACCACCGTCCAGCAGTCCGCCCTTTCGGCGGCGCTGGCGAACTTCGACTGCACAGCGAAGCCGACGGACGTCGCAACCAAGCCGCTGGCCTCGTGTGACAACAACACCCCGCCGCAGTACAAGTACTTCCTCGGGCCGGTGATCGTCGCCGGAACCGAGGTCTCGTCGGCCGACGCCGTGGCGCCGAGCGCGAACGGCAACACGACCTGGACCGTCTCGATCAACCTGAAGTCCAAGGGCCAGGCGGCGTGGGCCGACTTCACCGGCAAGCACCACTCGGATTCGGACACCAACCCCGGCGGGGCGACGTCGTGTTCGCCCACCACGGTGCCGTGTGCCGACTACGTCGCCTTCACCTTGGACGGCGACGTCATCACCGCGCCCCAGACCAACGGCACGATCAACGGCACGACCCAGGTGAGCGGAACGTTCACCGAGTCCTACGCCAAGGATCTGGCCAACGACCTGAAGTACGGCGCGCTGCCGCTGAACTTCACCCAGCTCACCCAGCAGGATGTGTCGCCCACGCTGGGCACCAGCCAGCTCAAGGCCGGCCTGGTCGCCGGCGGCATCGGCTTGCTCCTCGTCGTCATCTACTCGTTCCTGTACTACCGCGGCCTCGGGTTCGTCACCGTCGCCTCGTTGATCGTCTCCGGCGGGCTCACCTACGCCGCTCTGGTCATCCTCGGGCGCGAGATCGGCTTTACCCTGACCCTGGCCGGTATCGCCGGATTCATCGTGGCGGTGGGTATCACCGCGGACTCGTTCGTCGTGCTGTTCGAACGGCTCAAGGACGAGGTCCATAGCGGCCGGTCTCTGCGCGTAGCGGTGCCCCGCGCGTGGACCCGGGCCCGGCGCACCATTCTGTCCGCCGACACGGTGTCCTTCATCGCGGCCGCGGTGTTGTACTACTTCACCGTCGGCGACGTGCGCGGTTTCGCGTTCACCCTCGGTCTGTCGACGCTGCTCGACCTGGTCGTGGTGTTCCTGTTCACCCACCCGCTGGTGTCGCTGCTCTCGCGCAGCCGGGCCTTCGGTTCACCGCGGTTCACCGGCCTGAACTCGGTCCGCGCGGGCGGTATCGCCCCGTCACCCGATGCGCCGGCCCGTACCGGAAAAACGCGCCGGACCCGCGCCGCTGGCGGCGCCACCGCGGTGGGCGGCTCGGTCGCGCTGCTGGAACGTGAGGACGAGGACCTCGATTTCGACTTGGATGACGACGACGATGTGGCGCCCGTGGCCTCCGCGCCGACCGTTATCCGTGAGCCGGACCTGGACTCCGGTGCGCCGCGGCGCAGTCGAGTGGTGCCGCGGTCGACCCCGCCGGCCGAGATCGGAGCCGACGCCGCCGAACGCGCCGCGGCCCGCCGCGGTCGGGCCGTCCGCCCACCCAAACCGGTCGTCGAAGAAACAGCCGAACCCGACGAGGACGAAATCGACGACGACGTTGTCGAGCCCGAGACGCTCCACGAGGTCGACGCCGTCGATGCTGCGGAACTAGACACCTCGGCCAGCGACGTGAGCGACGCGGATGCCGAGCCGGAGCCCGATCCCGAGCCGCAGCCCGAGCCGGAGCCCGAGCCGGAGCCCGAGCCCGTCGTCACGCCGAGGCGTGGCGCGTCGACCGCGGCGGAACGAGCGGCCGCGCGCCGTCGTCTGCCCGGCCGCCGAGGTGCGAGCGCCTTGGCACCCACCTCGCCGCCAACACACACCGCGGCCCCGGCTGAGCCGGAGGTCGTGATTCCAGCGGCTGAGCCCGAACCCGTCGAGACCGATCCGGTCGAGACCGAGCCCGAACCGGTCGAGAACGAGACCGAACTGATCGAGACCGAACCTGCCCATACCGTGCCTACCGTGGCTGCGTCGGCCGAGGCGGAAACCGAGGGCGACGAAGCTCCGTCGCGCAAGGTCACCGCGGTCGAGCGGGCCGCGGCCCGGCGGGCCCGGATCCGCTCGCGGGCCGGGCATCCGGTCGACGCTGATGGCGAGGACTCCTGATGGCGACCGAACGAACTGAGCGCGCCGGCTTCCGCGGCCTGATGCGCCGGCTCTACCGCGGCGAGTCCAACGTGGCCTTCATCCCGCACCGCCGCCGTTGGTACATCGCGTCGGCCACGGTGCTGGTCATCTGCGTGCTCAGCATCGCGTTCCGCGGTTTCAACGAGGGCATCGACTTCAAGGGCGGCACCCAGTACCAGCTGTCCGGCCAGGGCACCACGCTGACCACGCAGAGCATCACCAAAGCGTTCGAGGATGCGGGGTTGACGCTCGAGTCGCCGACCCAGGTGGTCGGTAGCGGATCCAACCGGTCGTACCTGGTCAAGTCGTTGGTGCTCGGCTCGGATGAGCAGAACACCATCACCGACAAGGTGCTGGCCTCGCTGAAGAGCGAGGGCCTGGTCCAGGACAAGGTCAACATCAACACGGTCAGCGGTACTTGGGGCGCCGACGTGAGCCGCAAGGCCCTGTACGGCCTGTTCTGGTTCATGGTCATCGTCTCGATCTACATCTCGATCCGCTTCCAGTACCGGATGGCCATCGCCGCCATCATCGCCCTGATCCACGACCTGGTGCTGACCGCGGGCGTCTACTCGATCATCGGCTTCGAGGTGACGCCGTCCACGATCGTCGGGCTGTTGACCATCCTCGGTTTCTCGCTCTACGACACCGTCGTCATCTTCGACAAGGTCAGCGAGAACACCCGGGATCTGACTGCCGGGTCGCGCAATACCTTCTCCGAAGCCACCAACCGCGCGGTCAACGAGACACTGATGCGTTCCATCAACACGTCACTGATCTCCTTGCTGCCAGTGGGTGGTCTGCTCTTCATAGGTGCCCTGATCCTCGGTGTGGGCACGATCAAGGACCTGGCGTTGGTCATGTTCGTCGGCCTGGCCACGGGCGCGTACTCGTCGCTGTTCCTGGCCGCGCCGATCGTCACCGATCTGACCGAACGGTTGCCGGCGTACAAGGCGTTGACCAAGCGCGTCCAGGCCAAACGGGCCAGCGAGGCGGCCCGGGCCGAGGCCGGCGGTGAGTTGGCGCTGGCCGGCGCGCGCCGTTCGGGCGCCCCGGCTCCGGCGCCACGACCGGGCGCCCGTCCAGCCGTCAAGGCACCCGCCAGCAAGGTCGCCGCGAAGGCTCCCGCCACTCGCCCGACCACGTCCAAACCCAACGCCAACCGGGCCAAACCCCAGCGGCGCAAGCGATAGCCACCCAGATGACCGACGCCGGCGCCGCGCCCGAACTGGCTGCCCTGATCGATTCCCGGCTGCGCGATGTGGCCGACTTTCCCAAGCCGGGCGTGCTGTTCAAGGACATCACCCCGTTATTGGCCGACGGCGACGCGTTCTCGGTCACGGTGGAAGCCCTGGTCAACCTGGCCCGTGCGGCTGGTCCGGTTGATCTCGTGGCCGGGGTCGAGGCGCGCGGCTTCCTGCTCGCCGGCGCGATGGCCGCCCGGCTGGACTGCGGGGTGATGCCGGTGCGCAAGGCGGGCAAGCTGCCACCGCCGACCGTTACCGCGCGTTACGACCTCGAGTACGGCTCGGCCGAGATCGAGGTGCCGGTGGGCCTGCTCGAGGGCCGCCGGGTCTTCCTGGTCGACGACGTGCTCGCCACCGGTGGCACGCTGGCCGCGGCCATCGGCTTGCTCGAGCAGGCCGGCGCGAGCATCACCGGCATCGCCGTCCTGGTTGAGCTCGGGTTCCTGTCCGGGCGCGATCGGCTCGCCGGCCGTGCCATGACCTCGTTGCTGACCCTGTAGTCGAGACCACTCGGCGGGGCGGACGCCGCTCGGCTCCCGGCCGCCGACGCCAGTAGACTCGCAGGATCCAAAGCGTCGGCGACCGCCTGGGGGGTGTCGTGACCAGTGAGCTGACCAGTGCTGCGCCGCTCGCCCCTGCCCCGGCGAAAACCTCGGCGCCGGTCGATCCGGCCCCGGAAGCTGTCCCGTCCACCGCTCCAACCGGACCGTCCACCGCTCCCACCGGACCGGGCGGGACGGACACGTTGCCGCGGTCGGGTCCGCTGACGGCGTCGTCCACGGTCGGCTCGGCGCTCCCGGCTGCGCCTGGCCCGGCGCCCGCCGGCGTCATGCGGACGCTCACCTGGCCCGAAGCCGAGCCCGCCCCCGACGAACCGGCCCGCTCACCGGCCCATCGGCGCCGGGTCCGCGACCGTCTGGCTGGTCGCATCGTCTCACCGCGCGGGCCGAGTATCCGGCCCGAACTGGAACCACTGATCGCCGTCCACAAGGCCGCGCACGCCAAAGCCGACATCCGGCTGCTGCAACGCACCTACGAAGTGGCCGAGCGCCAGCACCAGGGCCAGATGCGGCGCAGCGGCGACCCCTACATCACCCACCCGATTGCCGTAGCGATGATCCTGGCCGAGTTGGGCATGGACAGCATCACCCTGTCCGCCGCGCTCCTGCACGACACGGTGGAGGACACCGGGCTCAGCCTGGACGAGATCGTGCGCGACTTCGGCGGCGAGGTCGCACATCTGGTCAACGGGGTCACCAAACTCGACAAGGTCAAGTTCGGCGACGCCGCCGAGGCTGAAACGATTCGCAAGATGATCGTGGCCATGGCCCGCGACCCACGGGTGCTGGTGATCAAACTGGCCGACCGGCTGCACAACATGCGCACGCTGCGCTTCCTGCCCCCGGCCAAGCAGGAGCGCAAGGCCCGCGAGACGCTCGAAGTGCTGGCGCCGCTGGCGCACCGCCTGGGCATGAACACGGTCAAGTGGGAGCTGGAGGACCTGGCCTTTGCCACCCTGTATCCCAAGCGGTACGACGAGATCGTTCGGCTCGTGGCCGACCGGGCGCCGTCGCGCGACACCTACCTGGCCGAGGTGATCGACCGGGTCGGTCAGGATCTGAAGTCCGGCGGGATCAAGGCCGCGGTCACCGGCCGGCCCAAGCACTACTACTCGATCTACCAGAAGATGATCGTGCGGGGACGCGACTTCACCGACATCCACGACCTGGTCGGTATCCGCATCCTGGTCGACTCGGTGCGCGACTGCTACGCGACGCTCGGGGTGGTCCACGCCAACTGGCAGCCGGTGCCGGGACGGTTCAAGGATTACATCGCGATGCCGAAGTTCAACATGTACCAGTCGTTGCACACGACCGTGATCGGCCCGGGCGGCAAGCCGGTCGAGCTGCAGATCCGCAGCGTCTCGATGCACCGCACGGCCGAGTACGGCATCGCCGCGCACTGGAAATACAAGGAGATCGGCGGCGTCGAGGCCGGACCAGGCGCCGGTTCGGATGAGATGGCGTGGCTGCGGCAGATGCTCGACTGGCAGCGCGAGGCCCAGCCGGCCGACGAGTTCCTCGACCACCTGCGCTTCGACCTGCGCACGAACGAGGTCCTCGTGTTCACCCCGGCCGGTGACGTCATCTCCCTGCCGGCCGGATCGACGCCGGTCGACTTCGCCTACGCCGTGCACACCGAGGTCGGCCACCACTGCGTGGGCGCGCGGGTCAACGGCAAGCTCGTCGCGCTGGAGAGCACCCTCGAGAACGGCAACACCGTCGAGGTGTTCACCTCCAAGAACGAGGGCGCCGGCCCGTCGCGGGACTGGCTGAACTTCGTCGTCTCGCCGCGGGCCAAGACCAAGATCCGGCAGTGGTTCGCCAAGGAACGCCGCGAGGACGCGATCGAGTCGGGCAAGAAGCAACTGTCCCGCTCGATGCGCAAGCAGGCATTGCCGCTGCAGCGACTGCTCGGCGGCGACGCGCTGCTCACCATCGCGGCCGAGATGCATCTGGCTGACGTCTCCGCCCTCTACGCGGCCATCGGTGAAGGTCAGGTTTCGGCCCAGTCCGTCGTCGCCCGTCTGGTCACCACCCTGGGTGGCCCGGACGGCGCGGAGGAGGACATCGCCGAGACGGTGCAGCCCGAGCGCACCCCCGGCCGTTCGGTGTCCGGTGGCGACGCGGGCGTGGTCGTCAAGGGCACCAGCGACGTCTGGGTCAAGCTGGCCCGATGTTGCACCCCCGTGCCCGGCGACGACATCCTCGGCTTCGTCACCCGCGGCGGCAGCGTGTCGATCCACCGGTTGAGCTGTACCAACGCCGACTCGCTGCAGGCCCAGCCCGAGCGTCTGGTCGAGGTCGAATGGGCGCCGTCGTCGGCGTCGGTGTTCGTCGTCTCGGTCCAGGTCGAGGCGCTGGACCGCAGCCGGCTGCTGTCCGACGTCAGCCGGGTGCTGGCCGAGGAACGGGTCAACATCCTGTCGGCGTCGGTGAGCACGAACCGGGACCGGGTCGCGGTCAGCAGGTTCACCTTCGAGATGGCCGAGGCCAAGCACCTCGGTCACCTGCTGCGCGCGGTCCGCAACGTGGAAGGCGTCTACGACGTCTACCGCATCCACGCCGCCAGCTGACCCTCCCGCCCGACCACCCCCGACTTCGCGCCCGTGAGGGACGCGTTTGGTCGTGCTGAAGCGTCCCTGGCGGGCGCGGAGTCGGCGAGGTCTTGGGACTTCGCGCCCGTGCGGGACGCGTTTAGTCGCGCTGAAGCGTCCCTGGCGGGCGCGAAGTCGGGGTGGGGGTGGACCCGGCTGGGGTCAGACCGGTTTGATGGACGTGATCGTGATGGGCAGCTTGGGGGCCGTCTTGTCCGCGGCCAGACCGCCGGCGGCCTCCTTGTCAACCACGCCGAGCCCGGCCGTGACCGTGCCGATGACGGTGTAGGTCTTGGCCAGGCCGGCGGTCGAGTCGTTGTAGATGATGAAGAACTGGCCGCCGGTGCTGTTGGCGGCGCCGGTGTTGGCCATGGCGATCACGCCGCGGCCGTAGGTCTCCTTGCCGGTGTACTCGTCGTTGACGGTGTAGCCGGGGCCGCCGTCGCCCTTGCCGGTGGGGTCGCCGCACTGGAGCACGAAGATGCCGGTGTTGACCAGGCGGTGGCACGGGGTCTTGTCGTAGTACTTCTGCTGGACCAGCGACAGCACGCTCGCCACCGCACAGGGGCCGGTCTTGCGGTTCAGCGTGAAGGTCATGTTGCCGCGGGTGGTGACGACGGCGAGCTTGACCGTGCCGGTCTTGGGCGGCTTCGTGTTCGTGGGGATGGTGACCTTGCGGGCCGCGGTGCCACTCTTGGTGAACGTGCACGGGTACGGGGTCTTGGCCGCCGCGGCCACGGTGGCCGCTGGACTCGTGGTGGCCGCGGTGGTCGTCGCCGCCGTCGTGGCCGCGGCCTTCTTCTTGCCGCCGTCGTGGGTGAAGATGACGAAGGCGACCACGACGGCGATGACCACCAGGGTGCCGACGACGCTGGCGATCACGTTGGTCTGGCGCCGGCGGCGGGCGCGCTCCTGACGCTCGATGAGCTGGGCCTCGAGCTTGCGGCGCGCGGCTTCACGACGCTGCTTGCTGGTCGACACGCGAACGTCCTTTCGCTACTGCGGATGGGGCCGCGACGAGTGCACGTGTCCGCCGCGTCAACCGACCGGGACCGGCTACACGCGCTGCGTCAGCCGACCACGGCCTTCGTGAGGTCGATCACGAACACCAGGGTGGAGTTGGCCGGAATGCCGGTCTGCGCGACCGCTTTGTAACCCAACGCGGCCGGAATGATGACGACCCGCCGACCGCCGACCTTCATGGCCGGGATCTTGCCGGTGACGCCGGCGATGCCTTGGGAAAAGCCCGGGACGACACCGGAAAGCGGAAAAGATGCCGGTGCGCCCCGTTTCCAGGACTCGTCGAAGATGGCTCCGGTCTTGTACAGCGCACCGACGTACTGGACGGTCACCGTGTCCTTCGCCGTCGCGGCTGCGCCCTTGCCGACGACGAGGTCCTTGTACAGCACCGTCTTCGGGACCAGCGTGCCCTTGGACGTGACCCCGGGCCGACCCTTCAGGTCAGCGGCACCGGTGACGGTGACTCCGTCGAAACGGACGGCCGCGCCCTTGGCCGCCGGGTAGGTCGTGGTCGGGGCGGCGCTGGTGGTCGGCGTCGTGGCGCTGGCGGCGCTCGAGGCGGTCGCGCTCGTCGAACTCGAGGCGGCGGACTTGGTTGACTTGTCCTCGTTGTTGGTGATCACGATGAATGCGACCGCGACGCCGATCACGACGAGCGTGCCCACCACGCTGGCGATCACATTGGTCTGCCGACGACGCCGGGCCCGCTCCTGGCGGGCCACCAACTGGCGCTCGAGCTTGCGCCGCGCGGCATCGCGGCGCTGCTTGGTCGTCGACACGCGAACGTCCTCTCGATAACTACGGGTGAACTACGGGGGATATCCGCGCAGAGTCTACGGACGGTTTGCGCGCCCCGAGCGGAGCGCGACGGTGGGGGCGCGAGTCTCAGCCTATTCATCGCACCGACCCGGCGGGGCCGAAACGGCTCCGCGCACGCCAGTAAGGTGGGTTCGTTGCCCACCGATTGGTGCGACATCCACTGCGCGTGAGAGGTACGAGTGCTCGTCGAAGGCTTTCCGGCCCGAGTGGCCGGCACCAACTGCTGGGTGGTGGCGCCGCAGGCGGGCGAGCAGTGCGTGATCGTCGACCCCGGCGTCGGCGTCGGGCCCGAACTGAACGAAATCATCGAACGGCACCGGCTGCATCCGGTGGCCGTCCTGCTGACGCACGGCCACATCGACCACACGTTCTCGGTCGTGCCGGTCTGCCAGGCCCGCGGCGTGGCCGCCTACATCCACCCGGCCGACCGCGACCAGCTCGCCGATCCGTGGTCCGGGCTCGGTCTGCCGTTCGGCGCGCCGATGCTGGGCATCTCCGGGCTGACGTTCGCCGAACCTGATGACGTCCGCGCCCTGGCCGATGGCGAGTCCCTCGAACTGGCCGGGCTGACCCTGCGGGTGGACAGCGCACCGGGTCACACCGCCGGTTCGGTCGTGTTCGGCACCGCCGACGGCGGCCCCGACGACGCGCCGGTGCTGTTCACCGGTGACCTGCTGTTCGCCGGTTCGATCGGGCGGATGGACATGCCCGGCGGCTCGGAAGCGGACATGGTGCGGTCGTTGAACCGGGTGGTGCTGCCGCGTCCCGATCACACCGTGGTGCACGCCGGGCACGGTGGTTCGACCACGATCGGCCGCGAACGCCGCACCAACCCGTACCTGCAGAACGTGGACTGGGCGCCGGCCGGTTCGGGCTCGTTTGGGGCACCGGGTCGTGGCTGAGCGCATCCGCGCGCTGAGCGGGTTCCCCGAACTGCTGCCGGCGCAGCGCGTCGTCGAGCAACAGATCCTCGACCAGCTGCGCGCGACGTTCGAGCTGCACGGTTTCGCCTCGGTCGAGACACGCGCGGCGGAGCCGCTGGACCAGCTACTGCGCAAGGGGGAGATCGAGAAGGAGGTCTACCTGCTGCGCCGGCTACAAGCCGAGCCGGACGACGCCGGCGACGCAGGATCGACGTTGGGGCTGCACTTCGACCTCACCGTGCCGTTCGCGCGGTATGTGCTGGAGAACGCCGGCAGACTCGACTTCCCGTTCCGTCGCTACCAGATCCAGAAGGCCTGGCGGGGCGAGCGACCGCAGGAGGGTCGCTATCGCGAGTTCACCCAGGCCGACATCGACGTGGTCGGCCGCGACGTGCTGCCGTTCCATCACGACGTCGAAGTGGCCCGGGTGATGGCCGAGGCGTTGTCGGCGCTGCCGATCCCGCCGTTGCGTATGCAGGTCAACAACCGCCGGCTGATGGAAGGTTTCTTCCGGGGTCTGGGGGCCGAGGACCCGCCCGCGGTGATGCGCACGATCGACAAGATGGACAAGATGCCCGCCGGTCGGATCGCCGAGTTGCTGGTCTCCGACGCGGGGTTGTCCGAGGGGCAGGCGTCCGCCTGTCTGGCGCTGGCCGAGATCCGTAGCGACGACACCTCGTTCGTCGAGCGGGTCCGCGCCCTGGGGGTCACGGACTCCCTGCTCGAGCAAGGTCTGGCCGAGCTGGCCGAGGTGGTGGACGGGGCGCGCAGCGTGTCGTCCGAGCGGGTCACGGTCGAGGCCGATCTGCGTATCGCCCGCGGGCTGGACTACTACACCGGCACCGTGTTCGAGACGCGGATGTCGGGTTACGAGTCGATCGGGTCCGTCTGTTCCGGCGGGCGTTACGACTCGCTGGCCAGCGACGGACGAACGACCTATCCCGGCGTGGGAATCTCGTTGGGCGTCAGCCGCATGCTCGTGCCGCTGCTGGGTCGCGGATACCTCACGGGCAGCCGGTCCGTGCCCTCAGCGGTCCTGGTCGCGGTGGCCGACGAGGGCACCCGGGCGGATTCCGACGCGGTGGCCGCCGCGTTGCGCGCCCGCGGGATCGCCTGCGAGGTCGCCCCGTCGGCCCAGAAGTACGGCAAGCAGATCCGCTTCGCCGAGCGGCGCGGGATCCCGTTCGTGTGGTTCCCGCCCACCGTCGCCAACGACGCTGATTCGGCGGCGCACGAGGTGAAGGACATCCGCAGCGGCGAGCAGTACCCGGCCGACCCAGCCGGGTGGCGCCCGCCCGCCGACGACCTGCGCGCCCGGGTCGTATCCGGCCACCGATCATGAACGTTCAGCAGTATCGCGAGGGAGAAAAGTGATTCGCACGCACGAGGCGGGGACGCTGCGCGCGTCCGACGCCGGTACCACCGTCACCCTGGCCGGTTGGGTGGCTCGCCGCCGCGACCACGGCGGGGTGGCGTTCATCGACCTGCGTGACGCTTCGGGGATCGCGCAGGTGGTGATCCGCGAGGACACCGCACGGGGGCTGCGGTCGGAGTACTGCATCGCGGTTACGGGTGAGGTGCGGGTGCGGCCGGAGGGCAACACCAACGCCGCCATCCCCACCGGTGAGATCGAGGTCGACGCGCAGACGGTCGAGGTGCTCAACGCCGCCGCCACGTTGCCGTTCCCGCTGGACGACCAGGCCGGCGTCGGCGAGGAAGCGCGGCTGAAGTACCGCTACCTGGACCTGCGCCGGGCGGGTCCGGCCGCGGCGATCCGGCTGCGCAGCAAGGTGAACCGGGCCGCGCGCGAGACCCTGCTCGACGCCGACTTCGTCGAGGTGGAGACGCCGACGCTGACCCGTTCCACCCCCGAGGGTGCGCGGGACTTCCTGGTGCCGGCTCGGTTGCGGCCGGGCAACTGGTACGCGCTGCCCCAGTCGCCGCAGCTGTTCAAGCAACTGCTCATGGTGGCCGGCCTGGAGCGGTACTTCCAGATCGCGCGCTGTTATCGCGACGAGGACTTCCGCGCCGACCGCCAGCCCGAGTTCACCCAGCTCGACATCGAGATGAGCTTCGTCGACCAAGACGACATCATCTCCCTCGGCGAGCAGATCCTGAAGGCGGTGTGGGGCACGATCGGCGTCGAGGTCACCACGCCCGTGCCACGGATGACCTACGCCGAAGCCATGCGACGGTTCGGCTCGGACAAACCCGACCTGCGCCTGGACCTGGAGCTGGTCGAATGCACCGACTACTTCACCGACACCCCGTTCCGGGTGTTCCAGGCGCCCTACGTCGGCGCCGTGGTCATGACCGGGGGAGCGGCTCAGCCGCGTCGCCAGCTCGACGCCTGGCAGGACTGGGCCAAACAACGGGGCGCCCGCGGGTTGGCTTACGTGCTGGTGGGCGCGGACGGCACCCTGTCCGGGCCGGTGGCCAAGAACCTGTCCGAGTCCGAGCGGGACGGCCTGGCCGCGTTCGTCGGGGCCGAGCCGGGGGACTGCGTGTTCTTCTCGGCCGGTCCGGTGAACCCGTCGCGAGCGCTGCTCGGCGCCGTCCGTCTCGAGGTCGGCCGGCGGCTCGGCCTCATCGACGAGGCGGCGTGGTCGTTCGTCTGGGTCGTCGACGCGCCACTGTTCGAGCTGGCGGCCGAGACCGACGACGTCGCCGTCGGTTCGGGGGCGTGGACGGCCGTGCACCACGCGTTCACCTCGCCCAAGCCCGAGTTCATGGACAGCTTCGACACCGACCCGGGATCCGCGTTGGCCTACGCCTACGACATCGTCTGCAACGGCAACGAGATCGGCGGCGGGTCGATCCGTATCCATCGCCGCGACGTGCAAGAACGCGTGTTCGCGATCATGGGTCTGGCCCCCGAGGACGCGCAGGAGAAGTTCGGCTTCCTGCTCGACGCGTTCGCGTTCGGGGCGCCTCCGCACGGTGGCATCGCGTTCGGGTGGGACCGCATCTGCGCATTGTTGTCGGGCACCGACTCGATCCGTGACGTCATCGCGTTCCCCAAGACCGGCGGCGGTTTCGACCCGTTGACCGCGGCCCCGGCCGGCATCACGCCCGCGCAGCGCAAGGAGGCCGGCATCGACTTCGTGGCCCGCGCGCCCGTGGAGAAGGCCAACGCCGAGACGTGGGACGAGACCACGCCCGGCGCGCCAGAGTAGCGGTCCTGGCGAAGCGGTCTTGACCGTCAAGATCGCTGCGCCAGAAGCTGTCGTCGGCTGCGGAAACCGAGATTTAACACGAGATCAACCTGCCAGCCGCGAAGCTGAGGATTCTGAGATCACCCGATCTGAGGAGCCCCCCTTGACCACAGTCGACGATCCCGTCAAGAGCGCGACCGCCTCGGCACCGGCGGCCCATCCCGAGTTCAGCCCGCTCCTGTACAACGAGGACCTCGCTCCGGCCAAGGAGCGGGAATGGGGCGTCTACAGCCTGTTCTGCATGTGGATGTCCGACATCCACAGTGTGGGCGGGTATTCGTTCGCGGCCGGCCTGTTCTTCCTCGGGCTGAACGGCTGGTGGGTCTTCGCCGGGCTCGTGCTGGCCACGTTCGTCGTGATGGCGCTGATGAACCTGACCGGGCTGGCGGGTCAACGAACGGGCGTGCCCTATCCGGTGCTGGCCCGGTTCAGCTTCGGCGTGCGTGGAGCGAACCTTCCTGCTCTTATCCGGGCCGCCGTCGGCATCGCCTGGTACGGCATCCAGACCTACCTGGCGTCGGTGGCCGTCCAGGTGCTGCTGCTCAAGATATGGCCCGGACTTTCTTCCTTGACCCACGGGGGGTTCCTCGGCCTGCCCCCGCTGGGATGGATGAGTTTCCTCGTCATCTGGGCGCTGCAGCTCGCGTTGATCACCCGCGGCATGGAGTCGATCCGCAAGTTCCAGGACTACGCCGGGCCGGCCATCTGGATCGTGATGATCGTGCTGGCGGTGTGGATCTTCGCCAAGTCCGGCGGCCACCTGACCATGACCTTCACCAAGACCCACCTGTCGACCGGTGAATCGATCCGAGTCTTCTTCACCGTCGTCAGCCTGACCGTCTCCTACTTTGCCGCACTATTGCTGAACTTCTGCGACTTCTCTCGCTTCACGCCGACCAAGAAGGCGGTCCAGCGGGGCAATCTGCTCGGCCTGCCGATCAACTTCATCGCGTTCGCCATCGTCACCACCGTCGTCACCTCGGGCAGCTACAAGATCTACGGCGAGTTCATCACCGACCCGGTCGACGTGGTCGCGCGGCTGAACAGCGTGGCCGTACTGCTGCTCGGTGCGTTGACGTTCGCGCTGGCCACGGTCGGTATCAACGTGGTGGCCAACTTCGTCTCGGCCGCGTACGACCTGTCGAACCTGGTGCCGAGCAAGATGAGCTTCGTCCGCGCCGGCATCGTCGCCGCGGTGCTCTCGCTGGCCGTGATGCCGTGGAAGATCTGGTCTTCGCCGACCGCGGTGAACTACTTCCTCGGCGCACTCGGTGCGTTCATGGGCCCGCTCTTCGGGATCCTCATGGCCGACTACTACCTGTTCCGCAAGCAGCGGGTGGCCATCGACGAGCTGTACAAGATGCAGGGCGCGTACTCCTACGGCTCAGGCGTGAACGTGCGCGCGATCGTCTCGTTCGTGATCGCGTCGGCGGTGGCGGCGCCGATCGCCCTGGTCCACGACTGGAGCAAGGTTTCCCCGTTCGCGTGGCCGATCGGGGTCGTGCTGGGCGCCATCGTCTACCTGGCGTTGATGCGGGGCCAGGCCGTGGTCGGGACGACGCCGGCGGAGGAGACCGAACCCGTCCTCGTCTAGCGTCCCGCTCGTCAGGCGCCGGGGAAGCCGAGCTGGCGCCAGGCCTCGTAGGTGGCGAGCGCGGCCGCGTTGGCCAGGTTGAGCGACCGGCGCGCGGGCAGCATGGGGATGCGGACGGCCTCGGTGACATGCGGGTCGGCGAACACGTCGTCGGGCAGGCCGGTGGGTTCGGTACCGAACAGCAGGACGTCGCCGCGACGGTAGGCGATGTCGGCGTAGACGCGCTCGGCGCGGGCGGTGAACGCGAACACGCGGGCCGGCATCAGCGCGTCCCAGGCCGCGGTGATGTTCTCGTGCACGCAGACCGTGGCCAGGTCGTGGTAGTCCAGGCCCGCGCGGCGCAGGCGGGCGTCGGTGAGATCGAAGCCGAGCGGACCGATCAGGTGCAGCTCGAAGCCGGTCGCGGCGGCGAGCCGGATGGCATTGCCGGTGTTACCGGGGATGACCGGATGGTGGAATGCGATCCGCAGCACGCGTGGGCGACCGGCGTCGCTCAGGCCGGCGTCGCGGCGGGCATGGCCACGGCGGCCCCGGACACGCTGATGCCGAGTGACTCGTCGGCGGGGATGTCGACGTCGATCCGGCTCGGCCGGCCCAGGTCGTAGCCCTGTTCGACTGTGATCGCGGCCGGCACGTCGATGAGCCCGAGCGCGCGCAGGTAACCGCCGAACGCAGCCGCGGCGGCTCCGGTGGCCGGGTCCTCGACCACGCCGCCGGGCGGGAACGGGTTGCGGGCGTGGAACGAGGTGGCCGCCTCGCGCCAGACCAGGTCGACCGTGGTCCAGTCGCGCGCGGCCATCAACGTGGCCAGGGCGTCGAAGTCGTAGTCCAGGGCGGCCAGCCGGTTACGCGTACGTACGGCGAGGATGGGATGGAACGCGCCGGCGTAGGCGATCCGTGGCGGCAGTTGCGGGCTCAGCTCGTCGCGCTCCCAATGCAGCGCCGCCAGCAACGCGGTCAGATCGTCGTCGTCGAGCAGCCCGACCGTGGGGGTCACGCTGGTCAGGGTGGCCGACGCCCCCCGCGGACCGGCGTGGGCCACCACCGCGACCGGTCCGGCGAGGGTGTGGAATGTGTAGTGCCCGCCGCCGTGGCGTTCGGCTAACGCCGCACCGGACGCGATCGTCGCGTGACCGCAGAACGGCACCTCGGCCCGCGGGCTGAAGTAGCGCACGTCGAACTCGCGCTCGTCGCGGGGGATCAGGAACGCGGTCTCCGAGTAGCCGACCTCGGCGGCCACGGCCAGCATCTGCGCGTCGGTGGCGCCGGACGCGTCCAGCACGACCCCGGCCGGATTGCCCCCACCTGGATCGGAGCTGAACGCCGCGTAGCGCAGGATTTCCACGCGCCTGAGGCTAGTCGTGCGCAGAAGTGTCAGAGGTGAACGACACAATGCGGACATGCAGCTACAGGACCTGGTCTCGACGTCGCAGGCCGTGGCCGGGACGCGTTCCCGGCTGGCCAAGCGGGCGGCCCTGGCCGAGTTGCTGCGGCGGGCCGAGCCGGGCGACATCGAGATCCTGGTCGCCTACCTGGCCGGTGAACTGCGCCAGCGCAAGACGGGCATCGGCTGGTCATCGTTGCGGGCCTTACCGCCTCCTGCTGGCGAACCGTTTCTCGGGCTGGCTGAGGTGGACGCCCGGCTGCAGGCGATCAGCGAGCTGGCCGGGCCGGGGTCGGCCGGCCGCCGGGCCACGGCGGTGGCCGAGTTGTTCGGCGCCGCGACCGCCGACGAGCAGGACTTCCTGCGCCGGCTGATCGGCGGCGAGATCCGTCAGGGCGCGCTGGACTCCAGCATGCTCGACGCCCTGGCCGCGGCGTCCGGGGTGCCGCTGGCGCTGATCCGGCGGGCGGTCATGCTGCGCGGAGCGCCCGGTGCGGTGGCGGTGGCCGCGCTGAGCGGCGGGGAACCGGCCGTGGCGCAGTTCGACCTTGCCGTGGGGACGCCGGTGCGCCCGATGCTCGCGTCCAGCGCGCCCGACGTCGCCGCCGCTCTGGACAAGATCGGTGCCGGCGTGGCGGTCGGCCTGGACGTCAAGCTGGACGGCATCCGGGTGCAGGCCCACAAACTGGGCGACGAGGTGCGGCTGTTCACCCGCAGCCTCGATGACGTCACCGCCCGGCTCAGCGAGGTCGTGGCCCAGGTGCGCGCCCTGCCGGTGGCGCAGGCGATCCTCGACGGTGAAGTGCTGGCCGTTGACACCGCCGGTCGGCCGCGTCCGTTCCAGGAGACCGCGGCCCGCGCCGCCACCCACGCCGAGACGGCCACCACGGTGTCGGCGTTCTTCTTCGACGCGCTGGTCATCGACGGCGACGTGCTCATCGACGTGCCGCTTTCGGAGCGACTGCGCCGGCTGGACCAGATCGTGCCCCTCAGCCAGCGGATCGCGCGGATGGTCACCGCCGACGTCGCGGAGGCCGCCCGGTTCTTCACCGAGGCGCTGGCCGCCGGGCAGGAGGGGGTCGTCGTCAAGGCTCTGGACGCGCCGTACGAGGCCGGCCGGCGCGGAGCCGGCTGGATCAAGGTCAAACCGCGGCACACCCTCGACCTGGTCGTCCTCGCGGTGGAATGGGGCAGTGGGCGTCGCCGCGGCACGCTGTCCAACATCCACCTCGGCGCCCGCGACCCCGACTCCACAAACTCGAGCAGCGGCGGCTGGGTCATGCTCGGCAAGACGTTCAAGGGCATGACCGACGAGATGTTGGCCTGGCAGACCGAGCGGTTCCTGGCTCTGGAAACGACGCGCTCGGAGCACGTCGTCTACGTGCGCCCGGAGCAGGTGGTGGAAATTGCTTTCGACGGCCTGCAGCGCTCGACCCGGTACCCGGGCGGGCTGGCTCTTCGCTTCGCGCGCGTGGTGCGCTATCGCGACGACAAGAGCCCCGGCGAGGCGGACACCATCGACACCGTCCGAGCCTGGCATGCCGGTTAGCGCGGGTGGCGGCCTGCGGCGCACCGGTCCGCCGAGCAGGCAGGGCAGAGCCGAGCGGGCATGGCAGAGCCGAGCGGGCATGGCACAGTCGTGAGGCGTGGACGACGAGACCCGCGCCCGGCGGGACCGGTGCAGCACCTTCCTGAACGGCGACGGGTACGTGGCGCCTGGGGAGCTGCTGGCGTCGATCGACGCGCAGGTGGTGCCCGACACCTACGGCGAAGGCGGAGTCGTCGGCGAGCTGGAATCCACGGTTGCCGACCTACTCGGGTTCCCGGCCGCGGTGTTCCTGCCCAGCGGCACGATGGCCCAGGCGGCGACCCTGCGCGTGCACGCCGACGCGCGCGGCCGGCGCACGGTGCTGTGGCACCCGACCTGCCACCTGCAGACCCACGAGGGGGAGGCCTACGCGCGGGTGCACGCCCTGGTGGGACGGCCCATCGGGCAACGGCACCGGCTGCTCACCCGGGCCGATCTGGACCAGGTGACCGAGCCCGTGGCCGCGCTGTTGCTGGAACTTCCGCAACGCGATCTGGGCGGCCAGCTGCCGGAGTGGGGCGACCTGGCCGATCAGATCGGCTGGGCCCGCGATCACGGCGCCGCCGCCCACCTCGACGGCGCCCGGCTGTGGGAGGCAAGCGCCGGGTACGGCCGGTCCCCGGCCGAGATTGCATCGCTGTTCGACACCGCGTACGTCTCGTTCTACAAAGGCATCGGCGCGCTGGCCGGATGTTGCGTCGTCGGATCGCCGGACGTCGTGGCTCAGGTGCGGGACTGGCGCCGGCGACTGGGCGGCACGCTGTACGGATTGTGGCCGGCCGCGGCCTCGGCGTTGCACCTGCTCCACGAGCGTCTGGACGAGATGCCGCAGCGGTTGGCGCACGCCCGGGCGATCGCCACTGCGCTCGCCGGCGCCGACGGGGTGCGGGTGGTGCCGGACCCACCACACACGCCGATGATGCATCTGCTGTTCGAGGTCCCGGCAGACCGCTTTGTCGCCAACGCCAGGCGGCTGGCGGACGAGCAGGGCCTGTGGGTCTGGCCCAAGCCGATGGAAACCGACGATCCCGCCGTGGTCCGCTGCGAGCTCACCGTGGGCCGGGCCACCAGCCGCCTGGAACCCGACCAGGTCGTGGCCGCTCTGCACGCCTTGACCCGCTGACCGGGCTCGACGAGCGCTGCCGTCCCGCCTGGGGACACGACCGAGCCCGCAGGAACTTCGCGGCGGGCCGATGAGTTCGCGGTCCCCGACCGGTCGTAACGGTGGTAAACCATTCACCCCATCGAAAGGATGTACCCGATGACCGCAACGACGACGACGGGCCTGCGCGCACTGAGCCTGGTCTGTGTGCCGACGATCGACCAGGACCGTGCCATCGCGTTCTACGAGTCGCTCGGTTTCGAGAAGGTCGAGGTCTACCTGCCCGAGGGCCAGACCGGGATCGCGCTCGCGCCGCCGCCGCCCGGGCAGCCGGTCGAGCCCGCCCAGACCGGAATCATCCTGACGACCTCGGACGTGGACGCGACCCACGCCGCCCTGAGGGCGACCGGTGTGGCCGTCGACGCCGAGGTGTCACGCATGGGCGAGCCTGTGCCACCGATGTTCTGGTTCCGTGACCCGAGCGGCCACTCGCTGATGGTGGTCGAACAGAGCTGACAACCGTCGACGGCGCTGAGATCGGCTTTGCCGCTCTCGTCGAACGGCACCGAATCGAGCTGCATGCCCATTGCTATCGCATGCTCGGCTCGGTGCACGACGCCGACGACGCCCTGCAGGAGGCGTTGATCCGGGCGTGGCGCGGCGTGAGCGGCCTGCGTGACGACCGCGCCGCGCGCTCCTGGCTGTACACGATCGCCACCAATGTGTGCCGCACCGAGATCGAGCGGCGTCGGCGGCGCGGATTGCCCCACGATTTCAGCCCGGCGTCGGCGGGGACGACGACGCCGGGATCCCCGATCACGGAGTCGGCCTGGCTCGAGCCCTACCCGGATGGCGCGCGCCCGCTCGACGCCGGCCAGGCCTCGCCCGAGGCGCTGTACGAGCAGCGGGAGAGCATCGAGTTGGCGTTCGTGGCCGCGGTGCAACACCTCGGACCCAACCAACGGGCCGTGTTGATGCTGCGCGACGTGCTGGGCTTCAGCGCGCAGGAAACGGCCGAGATGCTCGCGCGAGCGTTGCCTCGGCCAACAGCGCCCTGCAACGCGCTCGCGCCGCCGTCGCCGACAAGGCACCGGGCCGCAGCCAGCAGGCGACGTTGCGCTCGCTCGGCGAGCCGGCGGTGCAGTCGGTGATCGACCGGTGGGTCCACGCGTGGGAGGACAACGACGTCCACGGCTTTGCCGCACTGCTGGCCGAGGATGCGTCGTTCGCCATGCCACCACTCGCGACGTGGTACCGCGGCCGCGCCGACGTGGTCGAGTGGGCGCGCCTCTACTCGATCAACGGCCAATGGCGCTGGAGGACGCTGATCACCCGCGCCAACGGCCAGCCGGCACTCGCCTTCTACTGCTGGGACGACGCGGCTGCCGCCTACCTGCCGTTCGCGATGAACGTGCTCACGCTCAACGACCAGGGCCTCGTTCTCGACGTGACGGCGTTCATCGTGCGCACTCCGCAGGGCGACGACCCGCAGGACCACAGTCGCTTTCCCGACCAGCCCGTCCGTGAGCACTTCAGCCAGATGTACGCCCGGTTCGGGCTTCCCGACCGTCTGACCAGCTGATCTGACCGGCCGCGGTGGGCGCAGCCGGCCGGTCGGGCTCGGCGTGGTGCCCGCAGCAACACCGCGGTCACCAGTTGGGACCGCGGGCGATGCGCACGGGTCCTTCGGCGGTGGCGACGTCGACGTCGCCACCGTGCTGGCGCACGACCACCACCCCGGCCCGGCTCAGCTCACCGGCCACCGATCGGGCCTCGTCCATCAGCTCACGCCACATCGGGCCGCCCACGACCCGGGCGGCGTCGCTGGGACAGATCGTGGCGTCGGGGCGGCGATGGCGAAGCAGCACGCGGATCGTTGCCGCCAACCGGATGCGCACGCCGTCGGGAGTCGGTTCCCACCACGGGTCGCCACGCTCACCCAGGGCCACCTTGGCGTCCTGCACGCGCGGCCGCGCGGTCGCCGGATCCACGCGCACGTCCCGGCGGGCGGCCATGAGCTCGCCCACCAACTCCACCCGCAGTGCGTCGGGTATGGCTGGGTCGGTCGCCCGCCACCGGCGTCCGGCGATGATCAGGTAGCGCCCGTCGTCGCTCTTCTCGGAGGGTTCCGAAGTAGGCATTCACCGATTGTCCGGGTGTCACTTGTTCGTGCGGCCGGTGCCATGGGGAGGAAGAGGGAGTTGACGCTGGTGCCGGCCAGGTTCCCCTTTTCCCGACCGCAGCGCGAGCAGGTTCGAAACGGAAGTCCCTCGTCGCTCTCCCGTCGCTGCCAGAGATGAAGGTTCGTTCGGCACAGAAACGGGATTCGGCTGCCGTCGCTGCCATGTACCACCACGCCCCGTAGCGACCACATCTGCCCACACACGCTGAGCAAGTAACCGAGTTGGCGCGCGGGCGGTTGGCCGTACAGCTCGGCCGCGAACTCCTGGCGGTATCGGGTCCGGCTTACTCCACGCGGCAGCAGGAGTGTGGCTGTGGACAGCACGTGGGCGACGACGGAGCCGATCAGCCTTTCGCTGGCGCGTCCCGAAGTGGTTCCTGGCCCGGGACCTCGTCCCGGCTCGGTGCCGTTCCTCGGGTCATCGCCCGTGGCGGTCATGTCTGCGCCGCCGGTCGTAGCGAAACGGGCCCGGGCCTGGTCGCATAGGCGGCGGCCAAGGCCGCGCGTGCGTTGGCCGCGCCCTCTGCGCTGAGCCGGTAATAGCGCCGGGCCGGGCGTCCGGCCGCGCTGGCGTCGATGTCTTCCCACCGTGACGTCAGCCAGCCGACGCCTTCGAGGCGAGCCAGGATCGGATGGATCGTCCCGCTTGGCAACCCGGCCGCAGCTCCGATCTCGGCGCCGTAGAGCTCGCGGTCCGGCTCGGCCAGCAGCGTCGTCAGCACGTACTGGGTGGGGATCGTCATCCGGGGCTTTCGCTGCGGACCCATAGTCGTACTCTACCTAGGGTGGCTGTTGCGTCAAGAGTCGTGGTCATGTGACGCGCTTGGAACGGGTCAGTCTGCGACCCAACCGGAACCGGCCGGGCCGTCTAATACCGGGTGTGGAGGAAATGTAGGTGACGACGGTCGATCCGGCCGATGATCGCTTCGTCGACCTGGTGAGCCCGCACTGGCCCGCGATGGTCGCGCTCGCTGTGCGCCTGTGCGGGCGGGCCGACGGGGAGGACGTGGCTCAGGATGCGCTGGCGGCAGCATGGCGATTGCGTGACCGCTACGACCCGGCCCGCGGCACGGCGCGAGCCTGGCTGCTGACCTTGACCGCTGACCAGGCCCGCCGGATGGCCCGGCGTCGACGGGCCCGTCCCCAGCCGGGTGGGCCGGTGGCGGACCGGGCGGCGGCGGAGGAACCCGGCGCTGACCTGGACCTGCGGGCGGCGATTACGCACCTCAGCGAGCGCCAGGAGCTGGCGGTCGCCCTCTTCTACTACCTCGATCTGCCCGTGGACGAGGTGGCCGCAGCGATGGGCTGCAGTGCCGGCACCGTGAAGTCGACGCTGTTCGACGCCCGGCACCGGTTGCGGGATCTGCTCGAACCTCAGGAGGACGCATGACAATCGACGTCGACGACCGGCTGCGGGCCGACGGCGAGCACTGGCGCCGGGCGCAGCCCAGCACCGTGCCGTTTCCTTTCGAGACCGCGCTGGCAGCAGCAGGCCGCGGAGTGGACGCGGACGGAACGGCGGTTTTCGAGCTGACCGCTGACCCGCCGCCGCGCCGCCCGAGCACACACCGTCGCTGGGCTTGGGCCGCGGCCGCCGCGGTGGTCGTGCTGCTGGCCGGCGCCGTAGCCGGCGTCATCAGCACCACCCGCCACACCACGGGCCCGAATGCGGCGGCGGCTGAGCTCGTCGGAACCATCTGGCTGGTGCCGGGCGCCGGCACCAACGGCGCTGGCACCACCCTGAGCTTCGACCCGGCGGCGACGAAACTCACCATCTCCGACGGCTGCATCACCAGCCCGTACGACGTCACGGTCGGACGCGGCACGCTGCGGATCGGGAGCATCGACGGAATGGGCACTTCTTGCGGGGGAGTCCCGCGGCCACCCGGCCTGTACCCAACGGCCGGCGACCCGGGCGTGGCCGCCGGGGAAGCACTGGCCGCGGTAACGCAGGGCACCGTCACCTGGACCATTGACGACCACACCCTCGTCCTGCGGCGCGGCGCGAAGACGGCCACGCTGTTTGCGACCACGAGCATCGGCCAGCGGTGCGCCGCCACCGAGTTCACGGTGACGGCCGCCGGCACGGCTCACCGGTACCCGCTGAGCGCACGAACCGCCACCCTCACCGTCAAGGCCCCGGCCGACATCGACGCGGCCGCCACCGGCCCCTGCCGCGCCGCCGTCGTCATCACCCTCGCCCCGGCAAATCGCCCGGATGCCTGGGTAAGCCACACCAGATACGGGCACTGGCGGGTGACCCAACCCGGGGCCTACCAGCTCAGCCTCACCCAGACGGTCTGCACCCCGGCCCACAGCGACTGCAGCCTCGGACTCAAGCCCCTGCAGATAACCGTCCAAGTTAACCCGTAAAACCCGAATCGGGTGCACAGGGGCCCGACTGCCGGACCTCTGTGCACCCGATTCGGTTCAGATACTCAAGGGCACTGCACCCGCGGGTTGTACGCACGTCGTAGGGTCCCTGGGTCTGCAGGTCGGCCTGGTGCGCCTGGGCGACGGCGTCGAGGGTGACTCCGTCGCCGAGGTTGTGTACATCCATGTAGAGCGGCATTGCGTTCCTCCCTTTTCAGCGTTGTGGACGGGAGAAACGTAGATTCTTGCCGGTGGCGGCACATGGGCAACGACGCCCCATCGTGCGAGCCGGACTACCTACTTTTCGGCTCAGGTGCGGACCAGGACCGGCACGTCCCGGCGCGAAGCGATTCCCAGTTTGGTCAGGACGGGACGTGGTGATCGACCGTCTTCACCGAGATGACCAGACGCTCAGCGATCTGCCCCGTTGGTCAAGTGGTCGACGATCACCACCCCACCACCAGGTCGCGGCGTCCAGTTCGGCTTCGAGTTGCTCGACCAACGTGGACTTGCCGATGCCGGCCTCGCCGGAAATCAACGCCATCCGGCCGTCGCCCGCGCGCGCCTCCTCGGCGTAGGACGTCAACGACGCGAGCTGACTCTCCCGCTCGAGAAGCCGTCCCCGCCCATGCGCCAATTGTGCCCGCCGGCCGCCGGCCGCCTACGACCAAATCCGCGGGCAGATAAACCCGACACGCGTGCGCGCCAATCATGATCGAATGCAGCGGTGAGCGGCCGGGAAGTCACCCTGGTGTTGTGCACGTCGACCGGCCGGATGCTCGGCGCGTTGCCGCCCTTTGCCGTGGACAGCCCGTATTGGCAGGACGTTGCCGCGGTCGTGGATCGGGCCCGGGCCGTGCACCACGTCGATCCCGTGGTGTTGCGGATCCTGTATACCGAGCGCGGGGATGCTGGTGAGGGCGGCGCGGTGGCCTACCTGGCGCAGGTCGAGCAGGTGCCGAACGTGCCGCTGCGGGAGTGGCCCGGGGATCCGTTGCGCGATCATCCGCTCCGGGCCGACTACGCCCGGCCGGGCGGTCCGGACGCCCACCTGGCCTGGGTTGCGGCCGTGTTGCGCGAGTGCGGGGCGGTCCAGACCGGGCGGCCACGGCAGATGCGGACCTGGAACCTGTCCAGCATCTGGGCGCTACCCACGTCCGCGGGCCTGCTGTGGCTCAAGGTGGTGCCGCCGTTCTTGCGGCGGGAAGCGACGGTGGTGGCTCGGTTGCCCACCGGGGTTGGACCTCGGGTGGTGGCGGCCGAGGGCGACCGCATATTGCTCGGGGACGTCCCCGGCGAGGACCAGTACTTCGCCACCGGCGCGGACTTGTTGGTCATGGTCGACGGGCTGCTTTCCGTGCAACAGGAATGGATCGCGCGCACCGACGACCTGCTCGCCCTCGACGCCGCCGACTGGCGCCGGGAGCAGTTGCCGGCGCGCATCACCGACGTGGTCCAGCGCAATCGGGGGCGACTGCCGGCGGCCGAGCGGCACAGCGTCGATCTGCTCGTGGACGGCCTGGACCGGCGGCTGCGTGATGTCGAGGGGTGCGGCCTGCCGGACACCTTGGTGCACGGTGATTTCCACCCCGGAAATCTGCGCGGCGCGGCGCCCGACTTCGTCATCCTCGATTGGGGTGAGATCGGGCTCGGAAACCCGATGCTCGACCAGTTCGCGTTCTGCGCCCGGCTGAGCCCACCCGATCGGGCCGCGGTCGAAGAGCACTGGGCTCGGCACTGGCAAGACTGCCAGCCTGGTTGCGAACCGGCCCGTGCGGCCAGCTTGCTGCGGCCGGTGCGGTCGCTGATGGCGGCCGCGACCTACCAGGGTTTCCTCGACCACATCGAACCCGACGAGCGGCGTTACCACCTGCGTGATCCATTGCTCTGCCTTCGCGACGCCGCTCGTCAGTCGCTGGATTGACGGATCGTGGCCCGTGCGCCGGATGGAGCGTGCGGGTTTGGCGACGTGACCAGGAGAATGGACGGGTGAGTGACCCGCCCCTGTTCGACGTCGAAGCTGGGTCCCACGGCACGTCCGACAACGGCGCGTCCCGAGCGACCATTCCCGAGGTCGACCCGAATGCCCCGCTCGCGGCGCGGATGCGTCCGCGCCGCCTGGACGAGGTCGTCGGGCAGGACCAGCTGCTCGGCCCGGGATCGCCGCTGCGCCGCTTGGTCGAGGGCGACGCGCCGATGTCGTTGATCCTGTTCGGACCCCCCGGTACGGGCAAGACCTCGATCGCGTCCATCGTGTCGGCGTCGGGAAACCGCCGCCTGGTGGCGCTGTCCGCGCTCAACGCCGGGGTCAAGGACGTGCGCGCCGTGATCGACCAGGCCAAGCGCGACCTGACCTACTCCGGGCGGCAGACGGTGCTGTTCATCGACGAGATCCACCGGTTCTCCAAGAACCAGCAGGACTCGCTGCTGGGCGCGGTCGAGGCCCGCACGGTGACGTTGGTGGCCGCGACCACCGAGAACCCGTTCTTCTCGATCGTGTCCCCGCTCCTGTCGCGCAGCCTGTTGCTCACCCTGTCCCCGCTGACCGACGACGGGGTGGGCACGCTGGTCGACCGCGCGGTGGCCGATCCGCGCGGACTCGCCGGCACCGTGGTGCTCGACGACGACGCCCGCAGCCACCTGGTCCGGCTGGCCCAGGGCGACGCCCGGCGCGCGCTCACCGCGCTCGAGGCCGCGGCCGGCAGCGCGCTGGCCGCCGCCGGGGCGGGCGACGGGGCCGACTCCGCCGGAGATGGTGACGGGGCAGACGACGGGCCGGGTGAAGACATTGCGCCGACCCGGATCGATCTGGCCACGGCCGAGCGGGCGGTGGATACCGCGGCGTTGCGGTACGACCGTGACGGCGACCAGCATTACGACGTCATCAGCGCGTTCATCAAGTCGATCCGCGGCTCGGACGTCGACGCCGCGCTGCACTATCTCGCCAGGATGATCGAGGCCGGCGAGGATCCCCGGTTCATCGCCCGGCGCCTGGTCGTGCACGCGTCGGAGGACATCGGGCTGGCCGATCCCACCGCCCTGCTGTCCGCGAGCGCCGCGGCCCAGGCGGTAGCGCTGGTCGGCCTGCCCGAGGCCCGCATCAACCTGGCCCAGGCCACCATCCACCTCACCCTGGCCCCGAAGTCGAACGCCGTCGTCAGCGCGATCGACGCGGCCATGGCGGACGTTCGGGCCGGCCTCGGCGGTGCAGTTCCGCCAGCGCTGCGCGACGGGCATTACCCGGGCGCGGCCAAGCTCGGACATGCCCAGCGGTACCGCTACCCCCACGACGACCCGGCCGGCGTCGTCACCCAGCAGTACCCGCCGGACGAACTGCGCGAGCGCCGCTACTACGAGCCGACCGGGCGGGGCGCGGAGCGGGTGCTGGCCGAACGCACGGCCGCGCTGCGCGCGATCGTTCGGGGCGAGCCCCGCCCCGCCACTCCCGCGGTAGATCGTGGTGACGGCGCGAACGGGTAGGGTCCGGTACCCGACACCGATCCGTGACCATCGGATCGTCAACCGAACGACGCCGAGGAGATGCCATGTCCGGAGCAACGATCGCCGCTCTGGTCGCCGCCGGTGCCCTGGTCGTGTTCGTCCTCGTGGTCGCCGTACCCCTGCTCAAACTCGGCCGCACGCTGGACGAAGCCACCCTGGCCATCCGCAAGGCCCACGAGGGTGCGGTGCCGCTGCTGGCCGACGCCCAGGCCACGTTGCGCGGGGTCAACGCCCAGCTCGACCAAGTGGACGGCATCACCAAGGGCGTCACGTCGATGACCACCAACGCGGCGGCGCTCACGTCGATCGTCTCCAGCACGGTGGCCAGCCCGCTGATCAAGGTGGCCGCGTTCAGCTACGGGGTGCGCAAGAGCGTCGGCAAACGCCGCGACGCCGACCTGCTGAAGGCCTCGCGGCGCCACCGCGCCTCGCATCGGGACGGGTGACGGCGTGCGCAAGCTCGTCTGGCTGGCCGTCGGCGCCGTCGCTATCGCCCTCGGCGCACTGGTGGTGCGCCGGCTGACCCGCGACGGCGGGAAGCTCACCCCGAAGGCGGTAGCCGAGTCCGCCGCGGCAGCGTTGTCCGAACTCACCGGCGCGGTCCAGGGTTTTGCTACCGACGTGCGGCAGGGCATGGCCGAGCACGAAGCCACCCTGCGCGAGGCGACCGAGCTCGACGGCGGTCACCTCGGCCGCACCGACACACCCTGAGCCACGGGTCGGCGGGGTCATACCAGGTCGTCATCGCCCGTAACGTCAACCTGGGCACCCGATCCGCGGCCCGACCCGCAGCCGGCTTCGGCGCAAGGTGGAGCCGCACCGGGTGAAGCCTGGCCGCACAACCACAGCACGCCGCTACTGAAGGACATCATGCAGACCGCCGAGATCAAGAGACGATTCCTGGGCTACTTCGAGCGCACCGGCCACGTCGTCGTGCCCAGCGCGCCGTTGCCGTTCGACGACCCGAACCTGCTGTTCGTGAACGCCGGCATGGTGCAGTTCGTGCCGTACTTCATCGGCCAGGTCGCCGCGCCGTGGGAGCGCGCGACAAGCGTGCAGAAGTGCATCCGCACCCAGGACATCGAAGAGGTCGGCAAGACCACCCGGCACGGCACGTTCTTCCAGATGAACGGCAACTTCTCCTTCGGCGACTACTTCAAGGAAGGCGCGATCAAGCACGCCTGGGCCTTGTCCACGAACTCGCTCGACGACGGCGGGTTCGGCCTAGATCCGGAGCGGATCTGGGCCACCGTCTACCTCGACGACGAAGAGGCGGTCGGGATCTGGCATGACGTCGTCGGACTTCCGCTGGAGCGCATCGTGCGCCGGGGTATGGACGACAACTTCTGGTCGATGGGCATTCCGGGGCCGTCGGGACCGTGCAGCGAGCTGTACTACGACCGGGGTCCCGACTATGGCACCGAGGGTGGCCCGGAGGTCGACGAGGACCGTTACATGGAGTACTGGAACCTCGTCTTCATGCAGAACGAGCGGGGCGCCTCGACCGGCCCGGGCAAGAGCGACTTCGACGTCCTGGGTGAGCTGCCACGCAAGAACATCGATACCGGCATGGGCATGGAACGCATGGCCACGCTGCTCCAGGGCGTCGACAACATGTACGAGATCGACGAGATGCGCCCCATCCTGGATCGGGCGGCGGCGCTGTCGGACAAGGACTACGGCGTCAACTCCGGCCACGCGGCCAGCCAGTCCGATCCGGACGACGTGCGGCTGCGGGTGATTGCCGACCACACCCGTACCGCGATCATGCTCATCGGCGACGGCGTCACCCCGTCCAACGAGGGCCGCGGTTATGTGCTGCGTCGGATCCTGCGGCGCACCATGCGCTCGATGCGCCAGCTCGGCTACGAGGACCGCGCGCTGCCGGAACTGCTGCCGGTCGCGCGCGACTGCATGAGCCCGTCCTACCCCGAGGTGGCCACCGACTTCGGCCGGATCGAGATGATCGCGTACGCCGAGGAGGAGACGTTCCGCCGCACCCTGGCCGCCGGCACGACCATCCTGGACACGTCCATCGCGTCGGCCAAAGCGGCGGGTTCGACCACGCTGCCGGGCCCGCATGCGTTCGCGCTGCACGACACCTACGGGTTCCCGATCGAGCTCACGCTGGAGATGGCGGCCGAGCAGGGCCTGAGCGTGGACGAGGACTCGTTCCGCCGGCTGATGGCCGAGCAGCGCCAGCGCTCCCAGGCCGACAGCAAGGGCAACAAGGCCGCGCACGCCAACAATCCGGTATTACGCGAGCTGCGCGCGCAGGGCCCGACCGAGTTCCTGGCCTACACCAACCTGACCACCGAATCGAAGGTCCTCGGGTTGGTTCACGACGGCGACGGCGTCGGCTCGGCCGTCGAGGGGCAGACGGTCGAGGTCGTGCTGGACCGCACCCCGTTCTACGCCGAGTCCGGTGGCCAGATCGCCGACGAGGGCCTGATCCTGGGCGCGAACGGGGCGCGGCTGCGGGTGCTCGACGTGCAGCGCCCGGTCAAGGGCCTGATCGCGCACCGGGCCGTCGTCGAGGCCGGTGAACTGAGCGCCGGCGAGACGGTCAGCGCCGAGGTCGACCCGGAGTGGCGCACGTCGGCGCGCCAGGCCCACTCGGGCACGCACGTCGTTCATGCGGCGTTGCGACAGGTGCTCGGCCCGTCGGCGCTGCAGAGCGGTTCCTACAACAAGCCCGGCTACCTGCGCCTGGACTTCGCCTGGGGTTCCGGCCTCGACCTGGGCCAACGCGGTGACATCGAGGACGTGGCCAACCAGGCCCTGCGTCACGATCTCCCGGTCGAGGTGCGCTACATGTCCCTGGACGAGGCGCGCGCCGCCGGTGCGCTGGCGCTGTTCGGCGAGACCTACGGCGAGGAGGTCCGCGTCGTCGACATCGGCGGGGCGTGGTCGCGGGAGCTGTGCGGCGGCACCCACGTCGCGCACGCGTCCCAGATCGGCGCTATCACGGTGCTGGGGGAGTCGTCGGTGGGCGCCGGCGTTCGCCGGCTGGAGGCCTACGTCGGCATCGAGGCGCTGCGGTTCCTGGCCTCGGAGCGGGCGCTGGTCGACCAGCTCAGCGACGCCCTGAAGGCCCGCCCGGAGGAACTGCCCGACCGGGTCGCGGCGCTGGTCGCCCGGCTGCGGGTGGCCGAGAAGGAGCTGGAACGGGTCCGGGCGACCCAGATCCTGTCCCGCGCCGGCGAGTTCGCCGCCGCGGCCGAACACGTCAACGGAACCTTGCTGGCCGCGGTCACCGCACCGCCCGGCGTGAGCGGCAGCGACCTGCGCAGCCTGGCCACCGAGGTCCGGGCCCGCCTGGGCGACGGGCCCGGGGTCGTCGTCGCCGTATCGGACGTCGACGGGGTCGAGCACTTCGTCACCGCGGTCAACCCGGCCGGCCAGTCCGCCGGGCTGCGCGCCGGTGAGCTCGCCTCCGTGCTCGCACCGGCGCTCGGGGCCCGGGGAGGCGGCAAGGCCGACCTGGCCCAGGGCGCGGGTGGCGACCCGGCCCGGGTGGAAGCCGCCTTCGCCGCCGTGCGGGAGGCCATTGCCGAGCGCCGGGGCACCGCGGCCGAGGGCCGGGGTATCGCCGAGCGGTTCAGCAGCTGAGGCGGGCGACGGTGCCGAGCCCGCCGCCGGGCGGACGCCGCGCTCTGGGCGTCTGGCTCGGCGTCGACGTCGGCACCGTGCGGGTGGGGGTGGCCCGCACCGACCCGCGCGGCGTCCTCGCCGTACCCGTCGAGACCGTGGCCCGCGACCGCAAGCGCGGCCGGGATTTCGACCGGCTGGCCGCGCTGATCGAGGAGCACGAGGCGGTCGGCGTGATCGTGGGCCTGCCGCTCACGCTGGCCGGTGAGCACGGGTCCAGCGCCGGGTCGGCCACGGCCTTCGCGGAGAGCTTGCGTGCCCGGATTGCCCCGATTCCGGTTATACTGGCCGACGAACGTCTGACTACGGTCGCGGCCATGCGTATTCTCTCCGCAAATGGTGTGGGGGCGCGGGCGGGTCGCGCGGTGATCGACCAGATCGCTGCGGTGCAGATCTTGCAAGGATGGCTCGACGCGAACCCCCATCCGACGGAGGCCGAGTGAGCGCAGCAAGGCCAGCACCGTGCCCGGGTGGACGGCCGCGACGTGAGCCCGCACCGGCAACGCTCATCGGCCGCGCCCGATGAGCCTTGACGACGAGAGCCACGGCAACCTCTCGCTGTTCGAACCCGACGACTACCCCGACCGCGCACCCCGTCGACGCCTCCTCAGCCGCTCCGCCCGGCCCGACGCCCAGATCCGCAAGTCCCGGCGGCGCCGGCTGCGCGGTCGGGTCATCCCGCTCATCGCGGTCGCGATCATCGTCGTAGTAGTGATCTCCGGGTACACGATCGTGCGGCACTTCGTCGATGGGTTTGCGGTCAAGGACTATCAGGGCACCGGCACCGGCAGCGTCGTGGTGCACATCACGGACGGATCCACCACCGGCACCATTGCCGCGCTGATGGTCAAGGACGACGTCGTCGCATCAGCCAAGGCGTTCGAGAACGCGGCCGGGTCGAAAACGTTCCAGTCCGGGTATTTCCGGATGCGCAAGCAGATGTCCGGCCAGTCCGCCGTGGCCTTGCTGCTGCTGCCGTCGAGCCGGCTCTCGACCAAGGTGACGATCCCGGAAGGCTTCACCGAGAAAGCGATCCTGACCCGACTGGCCACCCAGCTGAAGCTGCCGCTGGCGTCTCTGCAGAAGGCGGCGGCGCGGGTGGACCAACTCGGCATCCCGGCCGGTTTCACCGCGAACGGCTCGGCCGAGGGATTCCTGTTCCCGTCCACCTACGACTATCCGCCGAATCCCTCGGCCGCTGACGCCCTGGTGAGCATGACCGGCCAGTTCGGGGTGGTCGTGCGCGGGCTGAACTTCGTCGCCGCCGCCAAACGGCTGCGCTACACCCCGTACCACGTGCTCATCATCGCCTCGATGATCGAGGCCGAGGCCAGGTTCTCCGCGGACCGGGCCAAGGTGGCCCGGGTGGTCTACAACCGGTTGGCCGCGCACATGCCGCTCGGCTTCGACTCGACGTCCGCCTACGGGGCCCGCCTGGTCGGCAAGGACCCCATCCACATCAACTACAACCTCCCGGCGCCGTACAACACCCGGTTGAAGCCGGGGCTGCCACCGACGCCGATCGACAACCCGGGCAGCGCCTCGATGCGCGCCGCGATCAGCCCGGCCCCGGGCAACTGGACCTACTTCGTCAGCTCGGACAAGGCCGGTCACCTGTTCTTCACCAACGACGTCAAGGCGTTCAACACGGCATCGGCCAAGTGCAAGGCCCAGCACTGGGGTTGCATCTGAGCGCGATGGATTCCGGCGACGGGATCCCCCGTCGCGCCGCGGTGCTGGGTCGCCCGATCGGGCATTCACTGTCACCGGCCCTGCACCGGGCGGCCTACCGCGCCTTGGGTCTGGACGGGTGGACCTACGACGCGATCGACTGCGGAGCCGACGAACTCGCGGCCCGGGTGGCCGGTGCCGGTCCGGAGTGGGCGGGGTTCTCAGTGACCATGCCCGGCAAGCGGGCCGCGTTCGAGGCCGCCGATCACCGCACCGCCGGGGCCGAGCTGGTCGGTGCGGCCAACACGCTGCTGCCCGGTCCGGACGGGTGGACCGCGGCCAACACGGACGTCGACGGCATCCTGGGCGCACTGGGTACCGACCGGTCCGCCCGTGTCCGGCTCGGGTCGCCGGGACCGGTCGGCCGGGCCGCTTCCCTGGGGATGGCCGTGCCCGCTAGGACCGTCGGTGCCCCGTGGGCTGCTGCCACCCAGGACCCGTCTGACGGCGACGACCCGATCCCGGCGGTGGTGCTGCTCGGCGCGGGCGGAACGGCTCAGGCCGCCCTCGTCGCGGCGGGGCTGCTGGGGGCCCGCCGCGTCGACGCCATCGTGCGCGAACCGGCCCGGGCGACCGAGCTGCGGGCGACGGCCGAGCGGGCCGGCGTCGATCTGGTCGTGCACGCCTGGGGCTCGGCGCGGGCCGAACGCCGGCTGGACCGGGCCCAGGTCCTGATCAGCACCGTGCCCGCGCACGCCGCCGACCCGCTGGCCGAACGAGCCTGGTCGGAGCGGGTGGTGCTCCTCGACGCCGTCTACGCCGATTGGCCGACCGCGCTCGCGCGAGCCGTGACCGCAGCCGGCGGACGGGTGGTGAGCGGGGTCGAGATGCTGGTGCACCAGGCGGCCGAGCAGGTGCAGTTGATGACCGGGCGGCCCGCGCCGCTGGACGCGATGCGCGCCGCCCTACCCCGCGAATAGTGGTGGTTACTGACCCACCAGCGTGGGTCAGTAACCACCACAAACGCGGGGGAGGGGCGATTTCTGACAGACTGCATCCCGTGTTGCGTTGGATCACGGCCGGGGAATCCCACGGCATCGCCCTGGTCGGGATCATCGACGGGGTGCCCGCCGGCATCGAGCTGACCTCGGCCGACGTCGGCGCCGAGCTGGCCCGCCGCCGGCTCGGCTACGGCCGGGGCGCGCGGATGAAGTTCGAGGCCGACGAGGTCGAGCTGACCGGCGGCGTCCGCCACGGCGTCACCATGGGCGGCCCGGTCGCCATCCGCGTCGGCAACAGCGAGTGGCCCAAGTGGGAGACGGTGATGGCCGCGGATCCGGTCGACGCCGACGTGTTGGCCGCGCAGGCCCGCAACGAGGCCCTGACCCGTCCGCGTCCGGGCCACGCCGACCTGGTCGGCATGCAGAAGTTCGACCTCGACGACGCCCGTCCCATCCTGGAACGGGCCAGCGCCCGGGAGACGGCAGCCCGCGTCGCGGTCGGGGCGGTGGCCAAGGCTTTCCTGCACCAGGTCGCCGGCGTCGAGATCGTCAGCCACGTTGTGTCCATCGGCGGTGCCGGCGATGCCCCGGACCACCAGGTGCCGGGCCCGGGCGATCTCGACACCGTGGATGCGTCCCCGGTGCGCAGCTTCGACCCGGTCGGCGAGGCGGCCATGATCGCCGAGATCGAGGCGGCCAAGAAGGCCGGTGACACCCTGGGCGGCGTGGTCGAGGTGCTGGCGTACGGCCTGCCACCCGGCCTGGGCAGCCACACCCACTGGGACCGCCGCCTCGATTCGCGGTTGGCCGGCGCGCTCATGGGCATCCAGGCGATCAAGGGCGTCGAGATCGGTGACGGTTTCGAGCTGGCGCGCGTCCGGGGTTCGGCCGCCCACGACGAGATCGTCCACGAGAACGCCTCCAACGGCCGGTCGATCCGGCGCCGGTCCGGACGGGCCGGGGGCACCGAGGGCGGCATGACCACGGGCGAGGTGCTGCGGGTGCGGGCGGCCATGAAGCCGATCTCCACCGTGCCGCGGGCCCTGGCCACGATCGACACGGCGACGGGCGAGGCCGCGGTCGCCTTCAACCAGCGTTCGGACGTGTGTGCGGTGCCGGCCGCCGGTGTGGTGGCCGAGGC
>CAXULW010000001.1:178689-183497 GCA_964252015.1 uncultured Jatrophihabitantaceae bacterium
GGGCTGCCCGGGGCGGGCAAGACGTCGGCGGGTCGACGTTCGGCCCGCCGGCTCGACGTGGCCTTCGCCGACAGTGACTCCCTGATCGAGGCGCGGGCCGGAGCCACGATCAGCGACCTGTTCGCCGGGCAGGGGGAAGCCGCGTTCCGGGCGGTGGAGGCCGAGGTCATCGCCGAGGCCCTGCACACGTTCGACGGCGTGATCGCCCTCGGTGGGGGCGCCGTCACCACCCCGGCGGTGCGCGACGCGTTACGCGACTCCGGTGTGCTGGTGGTGCACCTGGTCACGACCTTCGCCTCGGCCCTGGCCCGCGTCGGGGACGGGTCGTCACGGCCGTTGCTACACGGCGACCCGGCCGGTCGACTGGCCGTGCTCGAGCAGGAACGAACCCCGTTGTACGAGGCCGTGTCCACGGTGCAGGTCCGTTCCGGCGGCCGGCCGATCGCGATGATCGTGGATGACCTGGTCGCCGTGGGTGAGAGTGTGCTGGCCGCTCGGACCGCGTCGTGAGCGTGCCCCGGGCGTCCGGGACTCCCGTTGGCGCCGATGCCGAACCGACCCGGATCACCGTGCGCGGCGCGCAACCCTACGACGTCGTGATCGGCACCGGGCTGCTGGGTGAGCTGGCCGCACTGGTCGCGGTGCCCGCCGCCGGGGCAACGGCCGAGCGCGTGGCGATCATCCACCCGCCCACGTTGCGCAGCACGGCCGAGGCCGTCCGCGACGACCTGAAAGCCCAGGGGCTCGACGCCCACGTGGTCGAGGTGCCCGACGGCGAGGACGCCAAGACCGTGCCGGTGGCCGCGTTCTGCTGGGACGTCCTCGGCCAGATCGGTATGACCCGCAGTGACGTCGTGGTCGGCCTCGGTGGCGGGGCCACCACGGACCTGGCCGGTTGGGTCGCCGCCGGGTGGCTGCGCGGCGTGCGGGTGATGCAGGTGCCGACGACCCTGGCCGGCATGGTGGACGCCGCGGTCGGCGGCAAGACCGGCGTGAACACCGAGCGCGGCAAGAACCTGGTCGGTGCGTTCCACCCGCCGGCCGGCGTGTTGTGCGATCTGGCCACGCTGGCCACCTTGGGAGTGCACGACTACGTGGCCGGGCTGGCCGAGGTGGTCAAGTGCGGGTTCATCGCCGACCCGGTCATCCTCGACCTGATCGAGGCCGACCCGGCCGCCGCCGCGCGTCCCGGCAACCCGGTGGAACGCGAGCTGATCGAGCGGTCCGTGGCGGTCAAGGCCGACGTGGTCAGCGAGGACCTCACCGAGCAGGGCCGGCGCGAGATCCTCAACTACGGCCACACCCTGGGCCACGCCATCGAGCGGGCCGAACGGTACCGCTGGCGCCACGGCGCGGCCGTCTCGATCGGCCTGGTCTACGCGGCCGAGTTGAGCCGGGCGCTGGGGCGCCTGGACGACGCCACCGCCGACCGGCACCGGCGCGTGCTGTCCTCGCTCGGCCTGCCGGTCACCTACCGTGGCGCGGCGTTCGAACCGCTCCTGGACAGCATGCGGATCGACAAGAAGGCCCGCGGCAACCGTATCCGGTTCGTGGTCCTGGACGGCCTCGCCCGGCCGGGCCGTGTCGACGATCCCGATCCCGCCGTGCTGGCCGCGGCCTTCTCGGAGGTTTCTGGTGACTGATGTGCCCGCCGGCCCCACCCGTCGGGTCGTCGTGCTCAACGGGCCCAACCTGGGCCGGTTGGGTCGCCGCGAGCCCGAGGTCTACGGCTCGACCGGCTACGACGAGCTGGCCGCGCTGTGCGTCGCCGCCGGCCGCGAACTCGGCCTGGACGTCTCCGTGCGCCAGACCGAGAGCGAGGCCGATCTGCTGCGGTGGCTGCACGACGCGGCTGATGACGACACCCCGGTCGTGCTCAACGCCGGCGCCTGGACCCACACCTCGGTGGCCGTCGGCGACGCCTGCGCCATGCTCACCGCGCCGTTGATCGAAGTGCACATCAGCAACGTCCACACCCGGGAAGCGTTCCGCCACCACAGCTACATCTCGGCCCACGCCACCGGCGTCATCGTCGGCCTCGGCGTGCAGGGCTACGTCCTCGCCCTGTCCTACCTCGCGTCGACGTAAGCCTCGATCGATGGCGACATGGTGATCACGACGGGGAACGGAGGCTGGTCGCCGTTACCGCCCAGGGCCAGCAGAGTATGACGCCGGGATAAGTCCGGCCTTCGTCGACGTCGCCATACGCCGCCGCGAGGCCAAAATCGTCGCCCACCACAGCCAGAACCCACACGATCAGATACCCATCAGCTCGCGCGAGCGCCTTTGCGCAACGCCGCGTCGGCGCGCCTGCGGCTAAGTGCTCAACGCGCGGTCAGCGACGCCGGGCGGGCTTTGGTGTAAAGCCAGATTTGGAAGAAGTGGGTCAGGTCCTGCCCGGACACCTGGTTGGCCAGGGCGATGAACTGGGCCGTGGTCGCGTTGCCGAAACGATGCGCAGCCGTCCACAGCTGTAACAGGCTGAAGAACTTGGCGTCGCCGATGCGATGACGCAGGGCGGCCATCGTCAACCCGCCGCGCACGTAGACGGACTGGGAGAACATGGTGTCGCGCTGGGGGTCGGCGATGGCTTGGTTCCAGAACGGGCTCTGCGCCGGTTTGTCGGCGAAGTCCTGCTGGGCACCGGCCCACGTGCTCGGCCCGCCGGTGTGCTCGGCCCACAGGTTGGCCGCGAAGGTGGCGAACCCCTCGTTCAGCCAGATGTCGCGCCAGGTCCGCACGGACACGCTGTCGCCGAACCACTGGTGGGCCAGCTCGTGGGACAGCGTGTTCGGGTCGGGCGCGAAGCCGTAGAGCGGACGGGTCTGGGTCTCCAGCGAGAACCCGATGCCCGGGACGTCGTCGACGATCGCGCCGGTGGACGTGAACGGATACGGGCCGAATTTCGTCGCCCAGTAGTCGGTCACCTCCCCGGTGAGCTGGGCGGTCCTGCGGGCCGCAACCTCCCCGGCCAGGCTCGGGTCGTTGGCGACGAACTCAGGTATACCGCCGGGCGTGCGTGACGTGGTGAACGTCCACCGGCCGATGCCGATGGTGGCCAGGTACGTCGCCATCGGGCTGGTCTCGTTCCAGGCGAACGTGGTTGTGGCCCCGGTGGACGTAGACCCGGTGGTCTTCTGCCCGACCAGGTCGCCGTTGGCCACCACCTTGCGGTCGCTGGGCACGGTGATCTCGAAGCTGAAGGTGGCCTTGTCACTGGGATGGTCGTTGCTGGGGAACCAGGTGCTGGCCCCGTTGGGCTCGTCGCCGACGAACGCGCCGTCCTTGGTGTAGATCCAGCCGTAAGCCGCCCCGAAGATGACCGGGGAGCTGACGATCGTCTTCGGTGTGCCGGCGTAGGTGACCGCGACGGCGAACGAGCGGCCTCGGGCCAGCCCGCGCGCCGGGGTGATCTGCAGCTCGGGGCCACTGCGGGTGAACCGGGCCCTCGCGCCGTCCACCGTGACGGCGGAGACGGTCATGCCGCTCAGGTCGAGATCGAACCGGGACAGGTTCTGGGTCGCGGTGGCAGTGACGGTCACCGTGCCGGCCAGGTGACGCGCGGACGGGTCGTAGGACAACGTGAGGTCGTAGTGGGCGACGTCGTACCCGCCGTTGCCCTCGAGCGGGAAGTACGGGTCGCCGAGTCCGGGCGCACCGGGCTCAGAACTGGCACCCGACGCTGAGCTGGTCGCGCTTGGTCCGCTGGGTCCGGCGGCGGTCGTGCTCGGCGTGGCCGCGCTGGTCGGGGCGGGGGCGGAGGTGGCGGCCGCTGTGGTCGCTGACGTCGCTGATGTGGACAGTAAGGACGACACGTTGATGTCGGAACATCCGGCCGCGGCCACGGTGAGCACGGCGGCGACGAGGGCGGTCGCAGCACGCCGACGGACCGGTGGCCGGCGGCGTTGGGGCGATCGCATCGCCTGAGCATCGCAGGTGCGGGCGCAGGTGTCCCGTTACGATGAGCGGTACCCCATCTGATGTGTCCGAGGAGAATTGCGCGCTGTGGCAACGACGAACGACCTGAAGAACGGCCTGGTGCTCAACTTCGACGGGCAACTGTGGACCATCATCGACTTCCAGCACGTCAAGCCGGGCAAGGGCGGGGCGTTCGTGCGCACCACGCTGAAGAACGTCATGTCGGGCAAGGTGGTTGATCGCACGTTCAACGCCGGCACCAAGGTCGAGACCGCCAACGTCGACAAGCGCGGCATGACGTTCCTCTACCGCGAGGGCGACGACTTCGTCTTCATGGACTCCGACACCTACGACCAGGTTCCGGTGCCGGCGGCCACGATCGGCGGTGCGGCCGATTTCCTGCTCGACAACGCCGAGGTCACCGTCGCCGTCCACGACGGCACGCCGCTGTTCATCGAGCTGCCCACCAGCGTGGAGCTGGTCATTTCCCATACCGACCCGGGGCTGCAGGGCGACCGTTCCTCGGCCGGCACCAAGCCGGCCACCCTGGAAACCGGGGCGGAGATCCAGGTGCCGCTGTTCGTCACCACTGGCCAGAAGGTCAAGGTGGACACCCGTGACGGCAGCTACCTCGGCCGGATAAACAGCTAGTGATCTACGACCGCCCGAATCGCTGCACCGCACAGGCAGACGCGATGCGAGTGAGCATCGCAGCGAGCGTCGGCGAGCGAGGCGCGGAGCGAGCGCGTGATGAGCGCTTGCGCGAAGAGCCGGTGAGGTGATGCGAGTGAGCATCGCAGCGAGCGCCAGCGAGCGAGGCGCGGAGCGAGCGCGCGATGAGCGCTTGCGCGAAGAGCCGGTGAGGTGATGCGAGTGAGCATCGCAGCGAG
>CAXULW010000001.1:183597-258126 GCA_964252015.1 uncultured Jatrophihabitantaceae bacterium
GATGAGCGCTTGCGCGAAGAGCCGGTGAGGTGATGCGAGTGAGCATCGCAGCGAGCGCCAGCGAGCGAGGCGCGGAGCGAGCGCGCGATGAGCGCTTGCGCGAAGAGCCGGTGAATTAGTGTCGGCCCGTTCAAAGGCCCGTAAGCGCGCGGTAGACCTGCTGTACGAGTCTGACCTGCGCGGTACGGACCCGGTGACCGTGCTGGCCGAGCGGGTGGCCCTGGCCGACCCGCCGGTGAACGACTACACGATCGAGCTCGTCGAAGGTGTGCACGCGTCGCGGCGGCGGATCGACGCGATCCTGGGCGAATTCTCCGAGGGTTGGGCTGTGGACCGCATGCCCGACGTCGACCGGGCCATCCTGCGGCTCAGCGTCTACGAGGTGCTGTGGCGGGCTGACGTGCCCGATGCGGTCGCGATCGACGAGGCGGTGGAACTGGCCAAGTCGCTGTCCACGGACGAGTCACCACGGTTCGTGAACGGGGTGCTCGGTCGCATCGTGCGGGACCGCCCCGTGGTCGCCGACGAGCGCTCGCGCGAGGAGCACAGGCCCGATCCGGTCGGTTCCGGCCCCGTCCCGAACCCTCTGCCTGAGGTTGAAAGCCACGCCGGACCGCCGGCCTGAGCCGGGGCCCACAGGTCGCGCGCTGCTAGGGTTGGGCACGACCCAACATCCTTTAATGGCCGTCCCGTGAGGCGGGCAAGGAACCCAGCGAGGTCGAATGTCAGAAGCCGTGCTGCCCGCGTTCTCCGGTCGAGCGACCGTCGAGAACGGCCGCGAATCACCCGTCCTCAGCGCCACCGACGTGGCCCGAACGGTGGACCGGATCGCCCACCAGATCATCGAGAAACTCGGTGGTTCCACCGACGCCGTGCTGCTCGGCATCCCCACCCGGGGCGCGCCGCTGGCCCGGCGGCTGGGGTCGCGGATCGCCGCGTTCGGCGGGGGTGACATCCCGGTGGGCACGCTCGACATCACCCTGTTCCGCGACGACCTGCGGCGCGGCCGGATCCGCCCCCTGACCGAGACGGTCGAGCCGAGCGGTGGCATCGACGGCAAGCTGGTGATCCTGGTCGACGACGTGCTCTTCAGTGGACGCAGCGTGCGGGCGGCGCTGGACGCGGTGCGGGAGCTGGGCCGCCCACGCGCGGTGCAGCTGGCCGTGTTCGTCGACCGGGGCCACCGCGAGCTGCCGATCCGCGCCGACTACGTCGGCAAGAACCTGCCCACCGCCCGCACCGCCTCCGTCCGGGTCCGGCTCGAGGAGACCGACGGCGAAGACGCGGTCTACGTCAGCGAGGCCACCCGATGACCCCGGTGGCAACCCGACTCCGCGCCCGTCAGGGACGCGATGGAGCCGCCACGAGCGTCCCTGACGGGCGCGAAGTCAGAACCCTTGCCCGACTCCGCGCCCGCGAGGGACGCGCCGGAGCTGTTGCGAGCATCCCTGACGGGCGCGGAGTCGGGAACGTGGCGGGGGAGTTGGCGTGACGCGGCATTTGCTGTCGGCGGGCGACCTGGACCACGCCGCGGCGGTGCGGATCCTCGACGACGCTGAGGCCCTGGACCGGGCTCTGGCCGGGCGCGAGGTCAAGAAGCTGCCGACGCTGCGCGGGCGCACCGTGGTCAACCTGTTCTACGAGGACTCCACCCGCACCCGGACGTCGTTCGAGCTGGCGGCCAAGCGGCTGTCGGCCGACGTGGTCAACTTCTCGGCCAAGGGCTCCAGCGTGTCGAAGGGCGAGTCGCTCAAGGACACCGCGTTGACGCTGGAAGCCATGGGCGCGGATGCAGTGGTGATCCGGCACTCCTACTCCGGCGCGGCCAACCGGCTGGCCACCTGGGTGCGCGGGAGCGTGGTCAACGCCGGGGACGGCACCCACGAACACCCCACCCAGGCCCTGCTCGACGCGTTCACCATCCGGCGGCGGCTGCGGGTGGGCACCGGTGACCTGGCCGGGTTGCAGATCGTCATCGTCGGCGACGTCCTGCACTCCCGGGTGGCCCGTTCCAACGCGCTGCTGCTGACCACGCTGGGCGCGCACGTGCGGTTCGTCGCCCCGCCCACCCTGCTGCCGGTGGGCATCGAGTCGTGGCCCGTTGAACACGGCTACGACCTGGACGCCGTCCTGCCCGGCGCGGATGTAGTGATGATGCTGCGGGTGCAGCGCGAACGGATGGGGGCGAGCTTCTTCCCCAGCGCTCGCGAGTACTCCCGCCGCTACGGACTGGACCGCCGCCGCATGGCCGTGCTGCCGGAATCGGCCATCGTCATGCACCCCGGGCCGATGAACCGGGGCATGGAGATCGCGGCCGAGGTCGCCGACGATCCCAAACGGTCGACCATCGTCGAGCAGGTCACCAACGGCGTGAGCGTGCGGATGGCCGTGCTGTACGGCCTGCTCTCCGGCGGCGACGACGTCGATTCGAGCGCGAGCTCATGACCGACACCGTGGGCACGCTCGTGTTGACCAACGTTCGCCCTTACGGCGAAGACGCGGTCGACGTGACGATCAGCGACGGGGTCATCTCGGCCATCGGCAGCGGGTCGAGCGGCCGCGTCGGCAGTGCCGCCGGCGCCGAGGTGATCGACGGCGGCGGGCTGGTGCTCCTGCCCGGCCTGGTCGACCTGCACACCCACCTGCGCGAACCCGGGCGGGAGGACACCGAGACGGTCGAGACGGGGTCCGCGGCGGCTGCGCTCGGCGGCTACACCGCCGTGTTCGCCATGCCGAACACCGATCCCGCGGCGGACACCGCCGGCGTCGTCGAGCAGATCTGGCGGTTGGGCCGCGAGACCGGACTGGTCGACGTCCAGCCGATCGGTGCGGTGACCGTGGGCCGGGCCGGCACCCAGCTGGCCGAACTCGGCGCAATGGCCGACTCGGCCGCCCACGTCACCGTCTTCTCCGACGACGGCTCGTGCGTGTCCGACCCGGCGTTGATGCGGCGCGCGCTCGAGTACGTCAAGGCGTTCGGCGGGGTCATCGCCCAGCACGCCGAGGAACCGCGCCTCACCGTCGGCGCGCAGATGAACGAGGGCCTGGTCTCGGGCCGGCTCGGTCTGGCCGGCTGGCCGGCCGCGGCCGAGGAGGCGATCATCGCCCGCGACGCGCTGCTGACCGGGCACGTCGGGTCGCGGTTGCACATCTGCCACGTGTCGACCGCCGGGTCGGTAGAAATCTTGCGCTGGGCCAAGGGCAAGGGCTGGAACGTCACCGCCGAGGTGACGCCGCACCACCTCGTGCTCACCGACGACCTGGCCGAGGCCTACGACCCGATCTACAAGGTCAACCCGCCGCTGCGCACCGCCGCCGACATCGAGGCGCTGCGGGCCGGCCTGGCCGACGGCACGATCGACTGTGTCGCCACTGACCACGCCCCGCACGCGGTGGAGGACAAGGAGACCGAGTGGGGCGCGGCCGCCCCGGGCATGCTCGGGCTGCAGACCGCGCTGTCCGTGGTGGTGGAGACGATGGTGGTGCCGGGGCGGCTGTCCTGGCGTGACCTGGCCGAGCGGATGAGCACGACCCCGGCCCGGATCGGCGGGCTGACCGGACACGGCCGACCGATCGCGGTGGGCGAGCCGGCCAACCTGGTGCTGGTCGACCCGGACGCGCACTGGACCGTCGACCCCTCCGCGTTGGCGTCGAAGTCGCGCAACACGCCGTTCGCCGGGCGCACGCTCCCGGCCGTCGTGGCGCTCACCCTGTTACGCGGGCGGGTCACCGCCCGCAACGGTGCCATCGCCCACGGTTTTGGTCAGTTGGCCCCGTATACGGGGGTCAATCGACCAAAACCGGTGGGGGTGCCGGCGTGACGCGGGTGCTGCTGGTGCTGGCGTGCCTGGTGTTCTTCGCCTTGTGCCTGGCCGGCATGCGACTGGGGTGGCGACACCGGGCGCGCCGCCAGGACGGCCTCGGCGGCCACGCCGACGTGCCGGCCACGCTCGGCGACCCCCTGCTGGCGCCGATGACCGGGCTGTACGTCGGCACCACCCACGCCGACCGGTGGCAGGACCGGGTCGTCTCACGGGGACTGGGCCTGCGGGCCTCGATGACCGCAACCCTTAGCGCACAGGGGCTTCTGATCGAACGTGACGGTGCCGAACCCATCTTCGTCGCCGCGACCGATCTGCTGGACGTCGGCGTCGGGGCCGGCCTGGCCGGCAAGGTGATGGGACCCGGTGGTCTGCTGATCGTGCGCTGGCGTGACAGCGCCGGCACCCAGCTCGACACCGGCCTGCGCGGGGACGACAAGAGCGTGTACCCCGACTGGATCGCCGCCGTCGACCGGATGACCGACCACGACACCGACCACGGAGTCACAGCGTGAGCGCGGTCCTGCTGCTCGAAGACGGCCGCAGCTTCCGCGGGGATTCCTACGGTGCGGTGGGGGAGACGTTCGGCGAGGCCGTCTTCGCTACCGGCATGACCGGCTATCAGGAGACGATCACCGACCCGTCCTACCACCGGCAGGTCGTGGTGCAGACCGCGCCGCACATCGGCAACACCGGCGTCAACGGCGAGGATGCCGAGTCGGCGAAGATCTGGGTGGCCGGCTACGTGGTCCGTGATCCGTCGCCGCGGCCGTCCTCGTGGCGCGCGACCGGCACCCTCGACGACGCCCTGCGCGAGCAGGGGATCGTCGGCATCAGTGGCATCGACACCCGGGCGCTGACCCGTCACCTGCGCGAACGTGGAGCCATGCGGTGCGTGGTGTCGAGCGTGAGTGACGACGTGAATGCCCTACGGGACAAGGTGTTGGCCAGTCCGGGCATGGCCGGCGCCGACCTGTCGGCCGAGGTGACGACGGCCCAGGCCTACACGGTGGAGCCGGTGGGGGAGCACCGGTTCACGGTCGCCGCGCTCGATTACGGCATCAAGTCCATGACCCCGCACCGGCTGGCCCAACGCGGCATTCGCACGATCGTGCTGCCGTCCACCACCTCGGTCGCCGACATCACCGGTACCGGCGCCGACGCCGTCTTCCTGTCCAACGGCCCGGGCGACCCGGCCATGGCGGACGACGCGGTGGCCACCGTGCGCGAGCTCATGCACCAGCAGCTGCCGGTCTTCGGCATCTGCTTCGGCAATCAGCTGTTGGGCCGGGCGTTCGGCTTCGGCACCTACAAGCTCGGCTACGGTCACCGGGGCGTCAACCAGCCGGTACAGGACCGCGCCACGGGCAAGGTGGAGATCACCGCACACAACCACGGGTTCGCCGTCGACGCACCCGTGGACCGGGTGAGCGACACCGAGTTCGGCGCGGTCGAGGTCAGCCACGTCGGGCTGAACGACGGCGTGGTCGAAGGCCTGCGCGCCCACGACGTGCCCGCGTTCAGCGTCCAGTACCACCCCGAGGCCGCGGCCGGGCCGCACGACGCCGGCTACCTCTTCGACCGCTTCGTCGACCTGCTCGACCGGCAGCGGGCCGGGAAGCGCCGAGCGCCGAACACGTCGGTTTTGGAGAACGAACTTGCCTAAGCGGACGGATATTCAGAACATTCTCGTTATCGGGTCGGGGCCGATTGTTATCGGGCAGGCGTGCGAGTTCGACTACTCGGGCACGCAGGCCTGCCGGGTGCTGCGCCAGGAGGGTTACCGGATCAGCCTGGTGAACTCCAACCCGGCCACGATCATGACCGACCCCGAGTTCGCCGACGCCACCTACGTCGAGCCGCTGACCCCGGAGTTCGTCGAGATGGTGATCGCCCAGGAACAGGCAGACGGTCACCCGGTGCAGGCCGTACTGGCCACCCTCGGTGGGCAGACCGCCCTCAACCTGGCCGTCGCCCTGCACGAGAACGGCGTACTGGAGAAGTACGGCATCGAGCTGATCGGCGCCGACTTCGAGGCCATCCAACGCGGTGAGGATCGCCAGCGGTTCAAGGACATCGTCCGTCGCATCGGCGGTGACGTGCCCAGCTCCGTGGTCTGCCACAGCCTGGACGAGGCCACCGCGTTCGCGGCCACGGTGGGCAACAAGGTCGTCGTGCGGCCCAGCTTCACCATGGGCGGTCTCGGCTCGGGCCTGGCCGTCGACGCCGCCGAGGTGCGGACGATGGTCGCCCGCGGGCTGGCCGCCAGCCCGGTGCACGAGGTCCTGGTCGAGGAGAGCGTCTTCGGCTGGAAGGAGTACGAGCTCGAGCTGATGCGCGATCACCACGACAACGTCGTCGTCGTCTGCTCGATCGAGAACATCGACCCGATGGGCGTGCACACGGGCGATTCCGTCACCGTCGCCCCGGCCATGACCCTGACCGACCGCGAGTACCAGCACATGCGCGACCTCGGCATCGCCGTGATCCGCGCGGTCGGCGTCGACACCGGCGGCTGCAACATCCAGTTCGCGGTCGACCCGAAGACGGGTCGCATGATCGTCATCGAGATGAACCCGCGCGTGTCGCGGTCGAGCGCGCTGGCGTCGAAGGCGACCGGTTTCCCGATCGCCAAGATCGCGGCCAAGCTCGCCGTCGGCTACACCCTGGACGAGATCGCCAACGACATCACCAAGAAGACCCCGGCCGCGTTCGAGCCGACGCTGGACTACGTCGTGGTCAAGGTGCCCCGGTTCGCGTTCGAGAAGTTCCCCGGCGCCGACCCGGTGCTCACCACGCACATGAAGAGCGTCGGCGAGGCGATGGCCATCGGCCGCAACTTCACCGAGGCGCTGGGCAAGGCCATGCGCTCGATGGAGACCAAGGCCGCCGGCTTCTGGACCGATCCGGCCGACGCGCAAACCCATACCGCACAGGAGCTGCTGGACGATCTGCGCCAACCGCGAGACGGCCAGCTCTACCGGGTCGAGCGGGCCCTGCGCGCGGGCGTGTCGGTCGCCGACGCCGCGGCGGCCAGCGGTATCGACCCGTGGTTCCTCGACCAGATCAACCTCGTCCGCGCGGTGGGCCGGGAGATCTCCGAGGCACCGTCGCTGACGCCGGAGTTGCTGCGGCGGGGCAAGCGCTTCGGCCTGTCCGACCGTCAGATCGCCGTGCTGCGCCCGGAACTGGCCGGCGAGGACGGGGTGCGCCGGCTCCGGCTGCGCGCCGGCATCCGCCCCGTCTACAAGACGGTCGACACCTGCGCGGCCGAGTTCGCGGCCAGCACGCCGTACTACTACTCGACCTACGACGAGGAGACCGAGGTCCTGCCGCAGAAGGACCGCGCGAAGGTGATCATCCTCGGCAGCGGCCCCAACCGGATCGGGCAGGGGATCGAGTTCGACTACTCCTGCGTGCACGCGGTGATGGCGCTGCGCGAAGCCGGCTTTGAGACCGTGATGGTCAACTGCAACCCGGAGACCGTCTCGACCGACTACGACACCGCTGACCGGCTGTACTTCGAGCCGTTGACGCTGGAGGACGTGCTCGAGGTCGTGCACGCCGAGCAGGAGTCGGGACCGGTGGCCGGGGTTATCTGCACCCTCGGTGGTCAGACCCCGCTCGGGTTGGCGCAACGGCTGAAGGACAACGGGGTTCCGCTGTTGGGCACCCCGCCCGAGGCCATCGACCTGGCCGAGCACCGCGGCGCGTTCGGGCGGGTGCTCGACCAGGCCGGTCTGCCGTCGCCCAAGCACGGCACGGCCACGTCCTTCGTGGAGGCCAAGGAGGCGGCCGACCGCATCGGTTACCCGGTGCTGGTGCGGCCGTCCTACGTGCTGGGCGGGCGCGGCATGGAGATCGTGTACGACGAGGCCAACCTGGCTGCCTACATCGAGCGTTCCACCGACATCGCGCCAGAGCATCCGGTGCTGGTCGACCGGTTCCTCGACGACGCGGTCGAGATCGACGTGGACGCCCTCTACGACGGTGACGAGCTCTACCTCGGTGGGGTCATGGAGCACATCGAGGAGGCCGGTATCCACTCCGGGGACTCGGCCTGCGCGCTGCCGCCGATCACGCTGGGCAGCACCGAGATCGAACGGGTGCGCCGGTCCACCGAGCTCATCGCCGCCGGTGTCGGTGTGCGCGGTCTGCTCAACGTGCAGTACGCCCTGGCCGGCGACGTCCTCTACGTGCTCGAAGCTAACCCGCGGGCCAGCCGGACGGTTCCCTTTGTTTCCAAGGCAACGGCGGTTCCGCTGGCCAAAGCCGCGGCCCGGATCGCGGTCGGCGCGACCATTGCCGAGCTGCGGTCGTTCGGGCTGCTGCCCGCGTCCGGTGACGGTGGTGACCTGCCCGCCGACGCACCGATCGCGGTCAAGGAGGCGGTGCTGCCGTTCCACCGCTTCCGCAGCGCGGACGGCCGCCAGGTCGATTCGTTGCTCGGGCCGGAGATGAAGTCCACCGGCGAGGTGATGGGTATCGACACCGTGTTCGGCACCGCGTTCGCCAAGAGCCAGGCCGCCGCCTACGGCAACCTGCCGACATCGGGCACGGTGTTCGTCTCGGTGGCCAACCGGGACAAGCGTGCGGCCATCTTCCCGGTCAAACGCCTGTCCGACCTGGGTTTCCGCGTGCTGGCCACGGCGGGAACGGCGCAGGTGCTGCGACGTAACGGCGTTCCGGCCAGGGTGGTGGGCAAGTACTCCGAGGTCGCCGCGGCGCGGTTGGCCGACCCGGACCTGGTCGCCGGCGACGACTTCGCCCGGCTGAGCATCGTGGAACTGATCGAACGCGGGGAGGTCGACCTGGTGCTCAACACCCCGTTCGGCTCGCCGGGCAACTCGGGTCCGCGCGTGGACGGCTACGAGATCCGCACCGCCGCGGTCACCGCGGGCATCGCGTGTCTGACCACGGTGCAGGCCGCGGCCGCCGCCGTGCAGGGCATCGAACAGCTCATCCACGGCGAGGTCGGCGTGCGTTCGCTGCAGGACCTGCACCGCCAGCTGAACACCTGGCGCCGGGGCGCCCTGACCGAAGGGACCACCCACCGGTGACTACTCCTCCCGCAGCCCGCCGTCGCTCCGGACCTGCACCCCACGAAAGCGCATGGAAAGAGCTGCGCTTCCGCGGGGACCCCACAGTTCCTCGCTCGTTCCTCGCTGGTCATTTCTCCTCGCGCGAGCGCTCGTCGGTGATCCTCACGCCGGCGGCCCGCTCATGACTGTGCTTCCCGCGGCCCGCCGTCGCTCCGGACCTGCACCCCACGAAAGCGCATGGAAAGAGCTGCGCTTCCGCGGGGACCCCACAGTTCCTCGCTCGTTCCTCGCTGGTCATTTCTCCTCGCGCGAGCGCTCGTCGGTGATCCTCACGCAGGCGGTCCGCTCATGATTGTGCTTCCCGCGGCCCGCCGTCGCTCCGGTCCTCGCTCGTTCCTCGCTGCGATCCTCACGCCGGCGGCCCGCTCATGACACCGGTGCAGGAGCAGGCCGAGATCTTCGCCATGCAGAAGATGGGCGAGTACGTGATGTTCACCGTGGTCGCCCCCGGGGTCGCCGCGCAGTTCCGGCCCGGGCAGTTCGTCGCCGTCGCGGTCGGGGGGCCGCAGAGCTCGATGATCCTGCGCCGGGCGTTCGCGCTGTACGGGGCGAACGTGCAGGCCGACTACGCCGGCACGATCCAGTTCGTGGTCGCCGCGCACGGCCCGGGTACGCAGTGGCTGGTCGGGTGCCGTACCGGCGACGTGATCGACGTCGTCGGCCCGCTGGGCAACCCGTTCCCGATGCCGGCCGACCCCGTCCCGGTGGTGCTGGTCGGCGGTGGGTACGGCACGGCCCCGTTGGTCCCGTTGGCCCACGCGCTCATGGCCGCCGGTTCCGCGGTCGAGGTCATCGTCGGCGCGGCCACGTCCAGCCGGCTGTTCGGCGAACTCGTGGTGCGGCGAAGCGTCGGCTCGGTCACCGTGACCACCGACGACGGCAGCGCGGGTATCCGCGGCCGCGTCACCGATCCCTTGCCCGAGGCCATCACCCGCATCGGCGCACAAGTTGTATACGCGTGCGGCCCGATGCCGATGCTGCGCGCGGTCGGCGCGGTGGCCCGGGCACACGCCATCTCGGCTCAGGTCGCGGTCGAGGAATCGATGGCCTGCGGGATCGGCGTCTGCATGACGTGCGTGCTGCCGGTGCGAGGCGACGACGGCCGGTCCCGGTTCGTACGGTCCTGCATCGACGGGCCGGTCTTCGACGCGGACCGGGTGCGCTGGGACGACGTCGGCCGCCTGCCCGCCGACCTCGTCGGCGCCGACGCCATGGGAGTGCGATCCTGATGACTACCACGGCGACGACGACCAAGGTCGACATGACCGCGCGGTTCGGGTCGGTGCTGGCGCTGCCCAACCCGGTGCTGACCGCCTCCGGGTGCGCCGCGGCGGGGCGGGAACTCAGCCAGTTCTTCGACGTGTCCGAGCTCGGCGCCGTCGTGACCAAATCGATTCAGCTGCGGGCCCGCTCCGGTCGGGCGACGCCGCGGATGGCCGAGACACCGAGCGGCATGCTGAACTCGATCGGCCTGCAGGGACCGGGGATCGACGCGTTCCTGCGCGAGGACCTGCCCTGGCTGGCCGAGCACGGTGCCCGTGCGGTTGTTTCCATCGCCGGTAGCAGCACCGATGACTTCGTGGCGCTGGCCCGGCGGCTGTACGGGAACCCGGCCGTGTCGGCGATCGAGGTCAACATCTCCTGCCCCAACGTGGAAAAGCGTGGTGAGGTGTTCGCCTGCGACACCAGCGCCACCGCCCGGGTCATCGGCGCGGTACGACGGGCCACCGATCCGAGCACACCGATCCTGGCCAAGCTCACCCCGGACGTCACCGACATCGTCGCCATCGCCCGCGCCTGCGCCGATTCCGGGGCCGACGGCGTCAGCCTGATCAACACCCTGCTCGGACTGGTCATCGACACGGACACCCTGGCGCCGGCCCTCGGCGGGGTGACTGGGGGACTGTCCGGCCCGGCGATCCGGCCGGTGGCCCTGCGGTGCGTCTGGCAGGTGCGTCAGGCCCTGCCCGCGCTGCCGATCCTGGGCATGGGCGGCATCCGCTCTGGCCTCGACGCGCTGCAATTCGTGCTGGCGGGTGCCTCAGCGGTGTCGGTGGGTACGGCCGTGTTCGGCGACCCGTCCGCGCCAGTGCGCGTCCTGGCTGAACTGCAGGCAGCTTTGGCGGAACGGGGTTTCGCCTCGCTCACCGACGCGGTCGGTTTCGCCCATCTGTCGGCCGAGGAGCAGATCCGTCGGCGGGGCCTGACCACCGGCGATCTGTCGTGACGCAACCGACCGCGTTGGCCAACGGGCGGGTTCCCGCGTCGTGTGCGAAGGAACCTTCTCTCTCCTTTGGTGCGCGGTTGGATGCGGCCCTGTCGGCTCGCGGGTCGCTGTGCGTCGGCATCGACCCGCACGCTGCCCTCCTGCGGGACTGGGGTCTGTCTGACGACGTCGATGGCCTGGCCCGATTCGCCGCCGTCTGCGTCGACGCATTCGCTGGGTTGGCTGCAGTGGTCAAGCCCCAGTCCGCGTTCTTCGAACGTTTCGGCGCGGCCGGCGTCGCCGTCCTGGAACGGACCGTGGCCGACTGCCGCGCCGCCGGCGCCCTGGTCGTGCTCGACGTGAAACGGGGCGACATCGGTTCCACCATGGCCGCCTACGCGCAGGCCTACCTGGACCCGTCCTCACCGTTGGCCGCCGACGCCATGACCGTCAGCCCGTTCCTCGGGGTCGGTTCGCTCGAACCGGCGTTCAGCGCCGCGACCGAACACGGCGCCGGACTGTTCGTCCTGGCGCTGACGTCCAACCCGGAAGGGCCGCAGTTCCAGCACGCCCGCACCGCGGCCGGCGTAAGCGTGGCCCAGACCGTGGTCGATGAGCTGGCCGCCCGCAACGGCGCCCAGCAGCCGATGGGATCCTTCGGCGTCGTGGTCGGGGCCACGATCGGGTCGTCGGTGGCCGAGCTGGCTCGGCTGAACGGGCCGTACCTGGTGCCGGGCATCGGCGCCCAGGGGGGCACGTCCGCCGACGTGCGCCGCATCTTCGGCGCCGGCCTGGCCAACGTGGTGCCCAGCGTGTCGCGCCAGGTGCTGGCCGCGGGACCGAACGTGACCGCGCTGCGTGACTCGATCGCCCGGGTCGGGGAACAGTTCGCTTTCGTGCGGCCCTAACCCCTCACAGCAGGGCCACAGGCCCGCGACACGATCGCGACAGGCGCCGTGGCCAACCTGGCTGCATGACCCCACTTCCTCGGTCCCTGACCACGCGCATCCGGGTGGCGATCGCCACCACCGTCGCCGGCGCCGCTGCGCTGTTCGGCGTCACCGCCTTCGCGGCCAGCCACAACGTTGCCACCGGAACCAGTTCCACCTCGACCTCGCCGTCGTCGAGCTCCGACACCGGCACCGGCTCGTCTACGACGTCGACGACCCCGAGCCAATCGGCCGGAACGACCGTCAGCAGCAGCTCCAGCTCGTCGAGAGACGGTGGCAGCAATGGCTCCTGACCGCGCCCGAGACGTCCCGTCCGATTCGTTTCACAATGACCCTGACGCCCGCCGACCCACCGCGACCTGGTCGGACTGGAGCTGCACCGTCCGCCTCGTCGTCGGCGAGGCCCGTGTCCTGGCCCCGGCCGTCGCCATGGTCAAGAATCGGATGGCTCAGGTCGAACGGGTGGCCAGCCGCTTCGTCACCGAATCCGACCTGAACTGGGCCAACGCGAACGGCGGCCGCCCGGTGGCCGTGTCCGGGTTGCTGATCGAACTGGTCGAGGCCGCGTTGGACGGGGCCCGCCGCAGTGACGGAGCCTTGGACCCCACCGTGGGCAAGCACCTGGCCGCGATCGGCTACGACCGCGACATCCTCCTGGTGACCGATCAGCTGGCGACCGATCAGCTGGCAACCGATCAGCTGGTGACCGATCAGCCCGCGCTTGATCCGCCCGTGGCCGAACGGCCGGCCGGTGCGGTCGTGCCGGCCGGGCCCGGCGGGCGCACCTGGCGCCACGTCAACATCGACCGCGATCTCGGTCTGCTCACCGTCCCGAGCGGGACGGCCCTGGACCTGGGGGCGACGGCCAAGGCGCAGACGGCCGACTGGGCCGCCCGGGCGGTGCATCGGCGCTTCGGCACCTCGGTGATGGTCGAGATCGGCGGCGACCTGGCCGTAGCCGGCGCCCCGGCCGACGGCGACTGGCAGGTTGCGGTGGCCGAACGGGCCGGCGCGCCCGGTCAGCAGATCGGGGTACGGCGTGGCGGCGTGGCCACGTCGACGACCACGGTGCGCACCTGGCGCCGCGGCGACCTGCGCATGCACCACATCGTCGATCCGCGCACCGGCCGTCCCACCGACGGCCCCTGGCGGACGGTGTCGGTCGCGGCCGAGAGCGCGCTGGACGCGAACGTGTGCTCCACCGCGGCGATCGTCCTCGGCGACCGGGCGCTGGGTTGGCTCGACACGCAAGGCGTGGCCGCCCGGTTGGTCGACCGCGACGGCCGGGTGACGACGCTCGGCGGCTGGCCGGCCGATCGAACTGACGCCGCCGAGGGTGTCGCGTCCGAGGACCGAGCGTCCCGGCAACGCGTGTCCCGCCTCGACGTGGCCCGGGCGTCGGTAGGTGCGCGATGATCCTCTGGTACCTGGCCCGCGCGGCCGGGATCGTCGCGTTCGCCAGCCTGAGCGTGGCCACCGGCCTCGGTGCGCTCACCGCGCGAAGCACCGCGGGCGCGCCCAGCGCCGACCGGACACGCGCGGTGGAACGTCGCGTCGTGCGGCAGTACGCGCACCGGGCCGCGGCCCTGGTCGGGGTGGCCCTGATCGGCCTGCACGTCGGCACCCTGCTCGCCGATCCGTACGCCGACGTGGGAGTGCGCGGCCTACTGCCGTTCGGGTCCGGGTACCGCCCGCTGGCGGTGACGTTCGGCGTCCTGGCCGCCTACCTGCTGGTGGCCGTGCTCGTCACCGGCCTGCTCCGCGGGCGCATGGCTCGTTCCGCGGCCGGCGCGCGGCGCTGGCGCTACGTCCACGTCACCGCCTATCTGGCCTGGGCCGCATCGGCCTGGCACTTCCTGCAGGCCGGCACCGACGCCGGCACCTGGTGGGCACTGGCCGTGCTGTGCGCCGGCACCGCCGTCGTCGCCGGCGGCGTGAGCGCTCGGCTGCTGGGCCTCGGTCGCCGCGGCTCGGGCCAACCGTCCGACGCCCACGCGCCGTTGGTCCGCGAACACCACCTCAACCGGGTAGGAGCAGCGCGATGACCACCTTGGTGGAACGACTTCCGAACAGCGCACCGCCCGCCGGGTTCGACCCGCGCTGGATCCGGACCACCTCGATCGGTTCGGCCCGCCTGCTCCGTGGCCTCGACGACGCGCCCGGGCTGGGCCGGGACGAACACCGCCGCATCCACGGCGACGTGCCAGCCCTTGAGCGCCCGGAACTGCTGAAGCTGCTGGACGGCGCTGGTCTCACCGGCCGCGGCGGGGCCGGCTTCCCACTGGCCGCCAAGGTCCGCGCGTTACGTCCGGGCCCGCCGGTCGTCGTGGTCAACGGCGCCGAGGGTGAGCCCGGCAGCGCGAAGGACGCGGTGCTGCTGGGCCGGGTGCCGCACCTCGTCCTCGACGGAGCCGCAGTGCTCGCCGACGCCATCGGCGCCCGTCAGGCGATCGTGGCCGTCACCGATCTGAGCGTCGAGCACCTCGTTCGCGGGGCGGTCGGGCAGCGTCCGGACTCGGCTCGGTTCGAGGTCCGCCGCGTGCCGGCCCGGTTCATCGCCGGCGAGGGGCGCACGCTCGTCCGCGCCCTCAGCGGCGGCCCGCAACTGCCGCCCGGACGGCGGGTTCACGCCACGGAGCACGGCGTCGGTGGCGCACCCACCCTGCTGGCCAACGCGGAGACGTTCGCCCATGTCGCGATCCTGACCCGCTGCTCCACCGTGGGGCCGGTCGGACCCGCCAACTCGCGTGATTCTGGCCCGATCACGGGAGTCAGCGGGGCACACTCGCACCTCGGGCGGGGCGCTGGCCGCGGGTGGCCGGCTGGTACGGAGACGGGGACGACGCTGCTCAGCGTCACCGGCGCCGTGGCCCGCCCCGGCGTGGTCGAGGTGCCGGTCGGTCTGCCCCTGGGCGAACTCGCCGCTCACGTCGGGGCCCACCCGAGCCCGTGGGTGGTCATCGGCGGCTACCACGGTGCCTGGCTGGCCAACGATCCCGGAGTGCGTCTTTCGCGGGCGGGCCTGCAGGCGGCGGGTGGCACCCTGGGCGCGGGCACGGTGATGTTCGTCGGTGCGGACACGTGCCCGTCGGCCGAGTTGAGCCGGGTGGCCGACTGGCTGGCCGGGGAGTCCGCGCGCCAGTGCGGACCCTGCGCGTTCGGGCTGCCGTCCCTGGCCGCGCAGCTGCATTCGTTACGGGTCAGCGATCGGTCTGCGCCCGCGACCTGGCGGCAACTCGACCAACTGCCCGGGCGCGGAGCCTGCGCGCACCCCGACGGCTCGGCGCGGTTCCTGGCCTCGGGCCTGAGCCTGATCGCCCAGGACCTGGCCGCCCACCAGAGCCGCCTGGCCGGCGCGCACGCCGACCGCGCCCATTTCGACCGCGCCCATTTCGACCGCGGCGACCTGGCCACCGACCGGATCGCCGCCTTCACCCCGCGGAGACGGTCATGAGTTCTGCACGCGTCATCGCCACCGGGCTCGAGGTTGACTGGACCCGGTGCGACGGCCACGGCGTCTGCGCCGCGCTACTGCCCGCGGTGATCACCCGCGACGACCGGGGGTTTCCGCTCATCGACGCCCAGGCGGCGGCGACCACCGGGCCCGGGATGCTGAACCGCGTCGTCACCGCGTGTCCGGCCCTCGCGCTACGCCGGGTCGAGGCCGGCACCAACAGAACGCTGAGGTAGTCGGCCTCGTCCCATTTGCTATGATTTCGACGACCCCTGCGCCGTTATCGCTACAGTTGCACCTGCGTCGATCGGAGGTGTGTCAGTGCCGGAATCGGCGCGGTTCGGGCCGTACCGGCTCCAGGGTGAGATCGGCCGCGGTGCCATGGGCGTCGTCTACCGGGCCTACGACGAGCGGCACGCCCGCGTCGTTGCGCTCAAGGTGCTCTCGCCCGACATCAGTTCGGACACCGACTACCGGCACCGGTTCGAGCAGGAATCGCACATCGTCGCCGCCCTGACCGACCCGCACGTCATCCCCATCCACTCCTACGGCGAGATCGACCAGTACCTCTACCTCGACATGCGCCTGGTGGAGGGCCGCAGCGTCAAGCAATGGCTGCGCGAATCCGGACCGATGGCGCCGACCCAGGCCGTGTCGATCACCAGCCAGGTCGCCGACGCGCTGGACTCCGCGCACGCCGACGGCGTCATCCACCGCGACGTCAAGCCGTCCAACGTCCTGATCGCCCGGCACGTGGCCACCCGTCACGGCCGCGACGAGTTCGCGTACCTGGTCGACTTCGGCATAGCCCGTTCCCTCGGCGGGACGGGGATGACGTCGGTCGGCTTCACCGTGGGGACGATCGACTACATGGCCCCGGAGCGGTTCGACGGTCAGCAGTCCGGCATCGGCGCCGACGTCTACGCCCTGGGCTGCCTGCTGGCCGAGTGCCTCACCGGACGCAAGCCGTTCCCCGGGGTGGAGGTGGCGCAGGTCGTTCGTGGGCATCTGCACTCGCCGCCGCCGCGTCCGTCGCAACTCGTCCCCGGTGTTCCGGCCGGCCTGGACGACGTCGTGGCCAAGGCCATGGCCAAAGAGCCCGCCCAGCGCTACCACTCCGCCGGGGAACTGGCCGAAGCGGCCCGGGTCGCCCTGTCCGCGGGGACGAGCCGATCGTCGTCGGTGTCCTCGGTGTCGTCGGTGTCGTCGTCGGTGTCGTCGTCGCCGGCCGGCCCCGGTTTCGACCCCGGCCGGCTCACGTCCAGCGCCCTTCCGGTCCTCCCGACCGGACCCTCCGCCTATCCGCCCGGTTCGCTGAGCTCGCCCGGTCCGTCCACCCCGTCCGGCTCGCCCGGCCCGTCCGGCTCGCTCGGCAGCGGACCACGCCCGGCGCCAGCAGCGGGACCCGGTCCAGGGCGGTACGACCCGGGCGCGCCCGATCCGTCCCGGCCCGGCTCGTCCTGGCACGACCCGTTCCGGCCCGACTCGTCCGGTCCAGGCCCGATGCCCGCGTACCTGGTCGGCGGCATGCCGCCCAACGCTCCGCGTGCCGACCCGTCGCCGCCCAACGGAGCGAACCATCGCCACCCGGGCCCGCCGGCGAGCGGACCGCCCGGGATGGCCGCCCCCGCCGGACGCGGTGACCGCAAGGTGCTGATGGTCGCGCTGGCCTGCGCGGTGCTCATCGTCATCGCCGGCGTGGCTGCGGTCGTCGTGCACAACAACCGCAACACCGCGAGTTGCGCCGCGGGAGCGAGCACCGCACTGATCGCCTGCACCAACACCTCACCTCCGGCGAGCGGAACCAGCAGGGCCACCAAGGCCTTGACGCCCAACGAGGCCTCGGCGAGCAAGGCCTTCAGCAACCCCACCTCGTGCGCCTCGACCGGCACGGGCAAGGCTCCGTCCACGCAGGCCAGTTACGTCGACGCCGCGGTCGGTTGCCAGGTCAGCATTGCCGGGATCGGCGCCGTATATGCGTTCCATCTCAAATCGCCCGACGCCGCGACGTCGGCCCGGGAGGCGGTGGCGAGCTACAACGGCGGCGCCGGCAGCTACGGCTACGACAGCATGCTGGACCGTGACACCGGCAAGGTCGTGCAGGGCACGTGGGCGACCCAGTACGCGGGCACACCGGAGTTCGTGCTGGTCTGGCCGACGTTTCAGGTCGCCGTCGTCGCGGTGTCCACGTCGTCCAGCGCGTCCTCGGCCCAACTGTTGACCGCGCTGAGGACCGTGTCGTGGCAGTACGGAAACTTCGGCGGCCCCCCGGACTACGGCAGCCAGGGCACGCTGCGCACGTACACCAAGTTGGCGTCCTGCACCCCGCACCGGCTCGAGGAGATCTCGGCCACCGAGTACCAGGTGAACGTGGCCTGGTTGGTGTGCGCGACCCCGAAAGCGCAGCCGAGCTTCACGTCCATCGAACTGTTCCGGGTGGACACGGCCGCGCACGCCAGGAACGACCTGAGCATCGTGATCAGGGCCGGCTACACCCTGCTGAAGAACCTCAAGGGCGCCGACGGGGCCACCGGTCGATGTGTGTACTACCGCGGTTCGCTCAACACGGTGACGTCGATCTTCTGCCAGTACCCGCCGATCGGGGGCTATGACCAGGTGCACCTGGAAAGCCAGCTGGAGACGACGATGTCCGTGGCCGAGACCGAGAAGTTCTTCCGGACGCACAGCCTCAACATGCCCACCCTGCTCGACCCGGTCTGACCAGCCGACCGGGCTCAGGACGGGGTCGGACTCAGGACGGGGTCGGGTTCAGGACGGGGTCGGGCTCAGGATCTGGTCCAAGTCGTGGGTGGCCTCGGCGCTGGGACGCCACGTGCCGGCCCGGACGTTGGCGCGGACCTGCTGGGGCGAGGTGGCCCCGGCGATGACGCTGGCCACGGCCGGGCGTGCGGCCAGAGCGCCGATGGCCACGTCGAGCAGTCCCACGTCGTAGCGCCGGGCCAGTGCGTCCAGGGCCTCCACCCGGTCGAACGTCGGGTCGGTGAGCCGGCTCTGCATGTTCCAGGCCGCGATCCGGGATCCTTCGGGCGCCGGCTCGCCCCGGCGGTACTTGCCGGTGAGCAGTCCGCTGGCCAGCGGGAAGTAGGGCAGCAGTCCGATGCCGTATTCGACCAGCGCCGGCACCAGCTCGCGTTCGGCGTCCGTGTTGATCAGGTTGTACTCGTTCTGGGCGCTGACGAACCGTTCCAGGTGCGTCGTGCGCGCCGTCCAATCCGCGTGTGCGGTCTGGAAACCGCTGAAGTTCGAGTGGCCCAGGTAGCGGACCTTTCCCTCGCGCACCAGATCGGTCAGCGCGGACAGCGTCTCCTCGATCGGCGTCTGCGGGTCCGGGAAGTGCAGCTGGTACAGATCGATCCAGTCGGTGCGCAGCCGGCGCAACGAGCTCTCGACCGCGCGGCGGACGTAGCGCCGCGAACCACGCGCGCCCCAGTCCTCGCCGTTGTCGGCGCCGCCAGGACGGCGGGAGTTGCTGCCGAACTTGGTCGCCAGCACGACGTCGTCCCGGCGACCGGCCAGCAACTCGCCCAACCGGGACTCGGACGGGCCGTAGCTGTCGGCGGTGTCGATCAACGTGATCCCGGCCTCGAGGGCGGAGTCCAGCACCGCCCGGCAGCCGTCCAGGTCGAGCTTCATACCGAAGTTGTTCGTGCCCAACCCCACCACGGACACCGTGAGCCCGGATCGCCCCAGCCGTCGAAATTCCATGTCAGCCATGGTTCGGCACGCTAGCGGGCCGTTGCGACAGCACGGTGCGCGGGCCGCGGTCGCGGCGGGGCGTCCGGGCGTCCCGGCGCGTTCGGGCCGGGTCGGTGGACGACGGGCGCGCGGTCGGCCGATCCTGTCCCCCGATGCAACGGGGCGGGATACCGTGCCGGGATGGCCGTCCCCGACCGCACCGCGGAGCAGCGGCGGGCGGCCTCGCAACGCGCCGTGCTCGCCCGTCAGCGCCGGGCCGCGATCGCCGCCCAGCTCAAGTCCGGCGCGCTCACGCTGCTCGACGTGCTCGCTCTCGCCCAGGCCGAGGACGCGGTGGCCGCGATGCGGGTGAGCGTCGTTCTCGCCTCCCTGCCCCGGATGGGGCCGCGGCGCGCGGCTGACGCCATGGCCCGGCTGCGGGTCTCGCCGGCGCGTCGGCTGCGTGGGCTCGGTTCGGCCCAGCGCCGGGCGTTGCTCGACCTGGCCGGGGGACCCGAGCCGGCCCCGTCCGCGGTTACGTCGCCGGAACCCTGATCGAGGTCATCGGGGAACGCCGTTGCGTTGGTCGGGGTGCACCTGCCGGCGGGTGGCGTAGGCGACCCATAACCCGGCCCCGCCGAGGATGACGCCAACGCCGGCGAGCGCGATCGCGGCCGTCGTGGCTGTGGTGTTCGAGCCGTTCGTGGCCGTGCCGCTCATGTTCATCGTCGCGGCAGCGCTCGGTGTGGTGGTGGTGGTGGTGGCGGTGGGTGGTGCGGTGGACGCGGCCGAGGACGCGACGGCCAGGTCGAGGGTGGGCGCGGGGTGGTCGGGTTCGGCGGCGCCGGGTCCGGCGACCTCGACCCAGGACACGTTCGAGTTGTCGCTGTAGTGCTGGATGGCCTTGAACGTCAGCGTGGGCGTTTTCGGAAGCTGGCCGGCGATGATGTCGAACTCCTGGAAACCGTTGGGTTTGGTCCCGCCGCCGGTCGCGGTCCAGTCGATCTCGCTGACCGCCTCGGTGACCGGCCCGTCGTCGGTCGAGACGGAGTGCGCCAGCTTGGCCCGGACGACCTTGACCGTCCAGCCCGGGACGGGTTGGACGAGCACCCCGAGCAACGGGGTGCTGATGGGCAGCTGGACCCTGAGCCCGGTGGTGGAGGCGGTGTCGGACTCGGTCGGGACGCGGAAGGTGATGATCGTGTCGCTGCCGCCCTGCACGGCACCGGGCGCGCTCACGGTGACATGGGCGTCAGCGGTGCCCACGGACGCGAACATGGTCAGCGTGAACGCGGCCAGGGCCACAGCGGAGGCGGTCGTTCGCTTCATGGTTGGTGCTCCTCGTTTTGGACGCGGCAGGTTTTCGATGCGGCAGGTTTTCGATGCGGCAGGTTTTCGATGCGGCGGTGCCGTTGGGTAGTCGTCGCCGGTGGGTCGGAAGTTCCCGGTGAATCAAGGCCGTGCTCGCTGGTGATCACGTCAGGTGCACCGTCGGGGTGGCGGTGGCGATGCTGAACGCGGAGGTCTGCACGCTGATCGTGAACTGCCAGTCGCCGGCCACGGGCAGATCCACCGGCGTCGAGCGGTACTCGCCCGTCCCGGCCGCGGCCCGCAGGGCGATCGGCAACGGCCCGACGCCGGCCGCGTTCTGGGTGGCGGCCAGCGTGATCTGCTGCACCGCCGCGCCGGGCGAGACGGTGAGTTCGACGGTGACCGGGCCATGCCGGGCCGGGTTGACGCGCACGGTCACCGTCCTCGTCACCGACAGTTGCGCGGTGACGGTGACGGTGCCATTCGCGGTCGGCTGGGACGCCAGCGCGGCGTCGCGGCCGGGTGGCTCGGCCACGAGCACCCCCGACACGCACAGCACCGCCACGGCGAGGCCGAGCTCGAGAAGCACACCGGTCCGCAACCGGGTGGCGGCCGTGACTGCGCGCCGGCGGGTGCGGTCATCGCCGTCGTGGCCGTCATCGCTGTCGTGGCCGTCCTGGCCGTCGACGTCGCCGTCGGCCCCCGCAGTGCGGGCTGTGGGCCAGGCCGCGACCTGCGAGCGAGCCACCGCGCCCAACGCGACCAGGACGGCGAAGAGCTCGACCTTGGTCAGCACCAGCTCGCCGTAGGTGGTGTCGAACAGCGCCGACCAGGACCCGACTTCCTGCCAGGCCTGGTAGGTGCCGGTGAGGGCGAGGGTCGCCACGCAGGCCATCGCCACCCGGGAGAACAACGGCAGCACCCGATGCGCGGCACCGGCGTCCACCGCCCGGCCGACGTCCGGCAGCACGACGGTGACCAGGACGGCGAGCCCGCCGATCCAGGTGGACATGGCCAGCAAGTGGGCCACGGTGACGGGCAGGCCCAACCACACCGGGGATCGCACACCGGCGTGTCCGCTCGCGGCGACACCGGTGAGAACCGCGAGCCAGGCCGCCCCGGCCAGGACGACGAGCCCGCGAGCCACCGCGGCCCCGGGTCGCACGCCTCGAAACGTGGTCACGGCCAGCGCAGCCAGGAGCGCGATGGCGCTGAGGTGCCACCGCCCGAACGCCGAGGACGCCGTGTCACCGAGCGGGGCCGGATCTAGCGCGGCGGTGACGCGATCGCCGGCCGCGTACGGGCCCTGCAGTAGGAACTCGACCGCGAGCCCGGCGGCGGCAACGATCGCGCCGAGCCACACCGTGCGCCACCAGCGAACCCGTTCGGGCCCGGTGCTCGGCCCTCCGCTCGGCTCTCCGCTCGGCCCGGCGCCGCGCGGTCGACGCAGGACCAGCACCAGGACCAGCCATGCACCGCCGAACAGGGCCAGGCCGATGAACGTCACCGACCGGGCCGCGTCGAAGAGGATGGACACGACCCGGTCGGTCGGGTTCCCGCCCGGACGAGCAGTGACGGGCGCGGCGCCGCCGACGGTGAACTGGACGGCGCCGGAGACCGGGTGGGAGTCGGCCGAGATGACGCGGTAGCTGGCCACGTAGGCGGCCTGGCCCAGCCCGCCGCGCAGGCGGACGGCGACGACGTCGTCGCGCCCGGCGGGGTGGAACGCGGTGCCGGTGTCGACCCGCCGCCCGCTGCCGTCGATGACGCGCAGGTAACCCGGTCTGAGCCCGACCGCTTCGTCGAAGGTGACGCTCACCTGCGCGGGCGCGGCCGGCAGGTTGGCTCCGGCACGGGGATCCGAGCTGACCAGCACGGCATGGGCTGCGGCCGGCCCGGCGACGACGAACATGGCCGCGCACGCGGCCAGCACGGCGGCGACCAGGGCGGCGCCGCGCCGGGCCGCTCGGGGCGCCGGGAAAGGCGGGATGCCGGTGCGTCGGCGGCGCCGGGTCACGGACGCGTTGGCTTGGGTCGTCACGGCGTCAGCGCAGGGCCGGGGGCGTGAACGAGGCCAGGTCGTCGATGTGCAGTTGCTGTTCGACGCCCGTCACCCGGTCGAGGATGGCGGCCAGCGCGTCGCCGTTGTAGCGGGTGTTCTCGTACTCGGCGAAGCGTTCGGCCAGGTCGTCCAGGGTGCGTTGTGAGGTGCCGGCGCGCAGGGCGGGGTAGATGACGGTGTCCTCCCACGCCTCGTGCGGTTCGTACATGCTGACGAACTGGTCGAGATGGGCGCGCAGGGCGGTGCGGACGGCCGGGTCACGCAGGTTCGCGCCGGCCGCCGCAGTGATCGCGGCGGTGAGGTGCCGCCCGCGGTCGTGCTGGGTCAGCAGGGTGGTGACGAGGTCGGCGTAGCGATCGTCGCGGCGCACCCGGGGGAAGACGTACGCCTCCTCCAGGCCTTCGTGGAAACTCTCCACGTAGTCGGCGATGATCTGGGCGGCGTCCAGGACCGCCCCGGCCGGCGGGGTCCGGCCAGCGGCGAGCTGGGCCGAAGCGGCCCGGTAGGCCAGCAGCACCCGTTTCAGCACGCCGTGTTCGGTCATCAGCTCTTCCCCGGGTGACGGTGCCCGGGGCCCGTCGTCACGAGGACGCCCGGCCAGGGTGCCCCCGATGCCGCCGGCCGCACCCAGCACGAGCCCGCCGGCCGCGGTGAGGATCGAGCGACGATCGGGCAGATCGCGCGCAATCATCGAGGTCCGTCCACGGTGACGGGGTTTCCGGCTGGAGTGACGGTGTACCACGGGCCGCCGTCGAGAAAGAGGGCTTGGCCGTTCGCGGTGCCGGCGCTGGTGTCCCCGGCGTAGCGGTACAGGGGGTAGCCGGCGTAGGTGACGATGCGCGTGCCGCTGTTCGGGTCGGGCAGCGTGCTCAGCACCGCCCCGTTGACGCCGGCCCCCGCGGTGGGGTGACTGCTGCGGGTGGCCAATGCCGGCCAGGTGCCGGCGCACGGCCCGGTGCAGCTGACCCGGCTGCCGGCGTCGGGCGGGAACATGTACAGGGTGTGGCCGGCGGCGTCGGTCAGGACGGTGCCCAGCCCGAGAATCGTCCGCGCCTGCACGACAACCGTCGCGGGTACCGACCGGACGAGCAGCGTGTCCCGCTGCGCCGCCTTGTTGCCGCAGCCGGTCAGCATCGTGACCGCCAGTACCGCTGCGATGAGACCCGCCGCGAACCCCGCCGGGGTCAACGCTTGCCTCATGCGGGCGGTGGGTTCGCGGGCGGCGGGTTCGCCGGCACTGGGGTCGCGGAGACGGACCGCAGCGCGCCGGCCAGGTCGGCCCGGGCCCGGGCGACGCGACTGCGAATCGTGCCCACGGGGCACCCGCACACGGCGGCCGCTTCGGCGTAGGAGAGCCCGACGACGCAGGTGAGCACCAGCGCTTCGCGACGGTGTTGGGGCAGGCGGCCCAGCGCGTCCAGCAACTCGACCCGGCCGGCCACGTCGCTGCCGGGGACGGGGCGTTGCGTGGCCAACCGGGTCGTGGTCAGTCGGTCCCGGCGGCGGCGGTTGATCTCCTCGGCGCAGACCCGGCGCGCGATGGTCAGCAGCCAGGGCAGCGGCGGCGATTCCGCGCGAAACGTGGGTAACGACCGCACCGCGCGCAGGTAGGTGTCCTGGGCCAGGTCGTCGGCGCCGGCCCGGTCGACCAGCGCCGCGCACACCCGCCAGACCACGGCGCTGGTCCGGGTGACCAACTCGGTGAGCGCCACCGGATCGCCCCGACCGGCGGCCAGCGCGAGGTCGGTCAATTCGACCGCGGCCTGATCGACGTCGACTCGCTCGACCGCGGCCTGGTCGACGTCGACCCCGTCGAGCCGAGCGGCGGACGGCGGCGTGCTGTGGCTGGTCACAACGGGCCGCCGTGCACGGTGAGGGCGGTGATGTCGTGGGCGTACGCGCTCGCCGTGGTTCCGGCCAGCCACAGCACGCTGGCCTGGTTCCGCACGAACGCGAGGGTCTGGGCGCCGTGTTCGACGCTGACCGTGCCGTCGGCGTGTGTGACCGGTGGCGCCAGTGGAACGCCGACCGATTTCGCGACACGGTCGATCTGGGCCAGCGACCCGGTGAGCCCGATGAAGCGACGAGGGAGCCCGGCGTCGAAGTTGGCCAGCCACGAGCGCAGTACCGGGGCGGTGTCGCGGGCCGGGTCCGAGGTGACGAACACGACCTGGGTGGCCTGCTGGATCTGCGCCGGGAGCTGCCGCAGTGCGGTGCCCAGGTCGGCCATCGTCGTCGGGCACACGTCTGGGCAGTGGGTGTAGCCGAAGTACACCACCATCAGCCGACCCTTTTGCAGCGTGGCCAACGTCGTCACCCCGCCGGCGCTGGACCGGAACGAAGCGGCCGCGGCGGCTGCGGTGAGCGTGACCGGCCGGTCGAGGTGGTCACCCTCGAACCCGTCCGCGGCGGCGCCACTCGAGACACGGGCCACCGCGCCGGTCGACGAATGGCCGCAACCGGCGATGGCGCCGGCGGCAACTGCGACCGCGGCGACGACCCCGAACAGCGTCGTCCGTGACCGGTGCGGTCGGGATCGATTTCGGTAGGACCGATTTCGGTAGGACGGCGCGCGCCGTCGACGAACAGGCATGCAGGACTCCGGTCCGGGAGGTGCACCCGCGCCCACGACGCGGACCAACCGCGGCCGGAGCGAGTGCACGAGTGAATGCCGCGCCACCCGTCCCGGTCGCTGAGCGAGGCCGGTCGGCGGGTTACGCGGTGTGGGCGGAAACGAAGGCCGCGGGTGGGCCGCGCCCGGCCAGGCCGGCACCGAACGTCCACCGACGCGGCACCCAGACGAAGCCCGCCGCGTGCGCGCTCAGACTCGGACGCACAACGGGCCGGACGGGTAGACCAGCTGCCACGGCGACGGCGACGACCCGCCGAGCCGCAGCCCACACCGCCCGCTCGCCGCGGCGCAGCCAACACGCCATCACCACGGCCGCGCCCAGGTGCAGAGCCAGCATGGCGACCCCGCCGGCACTGAACGGGCTGGCCATGTGCATCGCCGGCGGCTCGGTCGGCAACGGACCGAGCCCCAGGACGGCGCGAGCGGCGTTCACCTGGGCGGCGGTGGCCGGATGGGTCGGGTTGTGGCAGAGCAGCATGGCCGCCCACCGGTTCAGTTCGCTCCGGTCGCCACCCATGGAACGCATCGGCGCGAACACGAACGTGGCGTGCAACGCCAGTTGGCTCAGCAGGACGACCGCGGCGATGGCCGGGCCGCACCGTTCCCGCCGGGCCCAGACCAGGCCGAAGCCGAACAACCCGGCAACAGCGGCCACGAGGACGATCCGCGTTGGCTGCGCGCCGCCGCCCAGGCGGTGCGCACCGGCCGCCAGCGCGACGCTGGCCGCCGCAAAGACGCCCGCCCGCGCCGACCGCATCGCCCACCCGTCCGCCCGCAGGCCCACCATCCCGGCGGGCCGGGCGGCGTCCGGCCCGGTCACGGCTCCGGCCGAGGTGGGCCCGGGAGCAGGTGGTCGGTCCGGAGCCGGGTGAGGATCCCCCTCGTCACGCCCGACGGGTCGACCGAGGACAGGGCCGCGGCCAGGTGTACCGCGAGCGGATCCGGACCGCTCGATTCGCGCCCGGCCCCGTCGGTGCAGCGCCACGACTCCCGGGAGGCCGCCGGGCCCGACGGGCGGTGGGGCGCGGCATCACGCCGCCACCCCTGACCCGTGCAACCCACCATGGTGAGCAAGTGTGCTCCGCACCGATGGTGGTTCCCGCACCCCCTCCGGCCGAGACCCACCTCACACATCGTCAGCACAAGATCGTCGACTAGGCCTGATGTGAGCCCCTTCACATCCGGGAACCGCCAGCCTTCACCTTAGGACTAGACCACTCGTGCCCGCACTAGACAAGAATCCCCGCAACAAACCCAAGCCCCGTGGTGCCGCGACCAGCGCTCGAGCAGACCGAACCACGGCCGGGACAACGGAGTCGACGTCGGTGCGACGGACCGCGCAGCAGCGGGCCGCGGCCGAGCGCTCCGCGGCGGCCCGCGCCCGGATCGCCGCGCGGGAACGCCGCCGCCGGCTCATGATCGTGCTGTCCGCGGTGGGTGCGGTCCTGGTGGTCATCGCGGCGCTCGTCGTCGTCAAGATCGCCACCGGGGCCGGGTCGCCCAAGTCGGGCGCCACCGCCACCGCGGCTCAGGCGCAGGTGATCAAGGCCGTGACCACGGTGCCGGCAAGCGTGCTCAACCAGGTTGGTGCCGGCACGCTCAGCGCCGCGCCGAAGAAGATCACCGGCACGGCGCTCACCGACGGCGGCAAGCCCGAGGTGCTCTACGTCGGCGCCGAATACTGCCCGTACTGCGCCACCGAACGGTGGGCCGTGGTGGTGGCGCTGTCCCGGTTCGGCACGTTCACCGGTCTGGGGCAGACCGCGTCCTCACCCAGTGACGTCTACCCGAGCACCGCCACGCTGACCTTCCACGGCGCCACCTTCAGCAGCCCGTACCTGTCCTTCGTGGGCAAGGAACTGCAGAGCAACAAGGTGGTCAACGGCAACTACGCCACGCTCGACACCCTCACCGCCGCCCAGGAGAGCCTGGTCACCACGTTGAACAAGAGCGGCGGCATCCCGTTCGTCGACATGGGCGGCAAGTACACGATCTCGGGCGCCACCTACGACCCGGGCGTCCTGAAGGGCAAGACCCACGCCCAGATCGCCGCCGCCCTGTCCGACCCGACCTCGGCGATCGCCAAGGGTGCGGACGGCTCGGCCAACGTCATCACCGCGGCCATCTGTGCCAGCACGGACAACAAACCCGCAGCGGTCTGCACGTCCGCCGGGGTGACCGCCGCCGCTGCGAAACTGGGGTCATGAGGGACAGCACCGAGGATCGACCGGCCAGTCGCACCGCGCTCGTCGTCGCCGGGCTGGGGTTGCTGGCCTCGGCCTACCTGACCGTCGAGCACTACGCCGGCGGGACGACCCTGGCCTGCCCCGAGAGCGCAACGATCAACTGCGCCAAGGTCACCACCAGCCAGTGGTCCCACATCGCCGGCATCCCGGTCGCCCTGCTCGGGCTCGCCTACTACGTGGCCGTGTTCGCGCTGCTGCTGCCCCGGGCGTGGGCGGAGCCGCGCCTCGACCGGGTCCGGGTCGTCGCGGTCGGGCTCGGGGTGGCGATGGTGCTGTACCTGATCTGGATCGAGCTCTTCCGGGTCAACGCGATCTGCCTGTGGTGCACGGCCGTGCACATCTGCACCGTCGTCCTGCTGGCCGCGGTGCTGTGGCATACCAGCGTCCTGCGCGCCACCCGGTGATCCGACCCCACCGCGAGCTGGGCCGGCTCACCCTGGCCGGCCTCGGTCTCGTCACCGCCATCACCGGCGCCACGGTGACGGGCTGCAGCTCGTCCGCCCACCACCACACGTCACCGAGCAGGTCCGCCGCATCCGCCGTCTCTGTCGGGTCCGCTCGCGCCACCCTCGGCCCGCTGACCATCTCCGGCGGCTACATCCCGCAACCCGCCTCACCCGATGTCGCCGCCGCCTACCTGACCATCACCAACACGGGCGCCGCCGCGGACGTGATCACCAAGATCACGACCAACGTCACCAGCTCGGTCATGGCCATGACCGAAACCACCGGCAACGGCGTTGGCTCCATGACCGAGCTGCGCAGCGTCACCGTCCCCGCCCACGGCCAGGTGACCTTCACCCCCGGCCACGCCCACCTCATGCTGGAGAACCCCACCCAGCGACTGCGGCCGGGGCAGCAGGTCCAGTTGGCGATCACCTTCCGCCGCCTCGGCATGGTCGTGGTCATGCTGCCCGTCGTGCCGCTCCGGTAACGCCGTCGTTTCTGGTCACCCACCCTCACATACGAGGGTCGGTGACCAAAACCGGCCGGGGCCGGGCGGTGCCCGATAGATTCGCGGTTGTGGCCCTCGCCCCCGACCCACCGCGCCCGGCCGCGGACGGCATCGGCCCGCCGGCCGCGGACGGCATCGGCCCGCCGGCGGGGGCGCGGCTCACCGTGCTGTCCGGGCCGTCCGGGGTGGGCAAGGGCACCGTGGTCGCGGCGGTCCGCCGGCTGCACCCGTCCATCTGGGTGTCGGTGTCGGTGACGACGCGGGTGCCCCGCCCGGGTGAGGTCAACGGCGTGCACTACCGGTTCGTCTCGACGGCCGAGTTCGAGCGGATGATCGCCGCGGGCGAGTTGCTCGAGCACGCCACCTTCGCCGGCAACGGGTACGGCACGCCGCGCGGCCCGGTCGAGGAGCGGGCGCGCGCGGGTCTGCCGACGTTGTTGGAGATCGAACTGCAGGGCGCCCGGCAGGTGCGGCAACGGGACCCGACCGCGCAGTTGGTGTTCCTGATGCCGCCGTCGTGGGCCGAACTGGAGCACCGGCTGCGTGCGCGCGGGACCGAGACCGAGGACGTCGTCGCCGCCCGGCTGGCCCGCGCGCGGCTGGAAATGGGCGCGGCCGGGGAGTTCGACGTGCGGATCGTCAACGACGATGTGGAGCGCGCAGCGGCGGAGTTGGTAGCATTGGTGCAGTCTGCGTGCGTCGGCGGCCCGCCCCACTGATCGTCAGTGCTCGCCGCGGCCACATTCCGCTTCATGCGATTCACACCAGTCACCGCCCGCCGTCGGTGACGAAGCTCTAGCGAAGAAGGTCGATCCGTTTGTCCGCGTCTCCAGCAAGTACGCCCGCCGAAGGCATCATCCACCCCCCGATCGACGAGCTGCTCGAACGCACCCAGTCCAAGTACGCCCTGGTCATCGTCGCGGCCAAGCGCGCACGCCAGATCAACGCCTACTACAGCCAGCTCGGCGAAGGCCTGCTCGAGTACGTCGGCCCGCTGGTCGAGACCGCGCCGCAGGAGAAGCCGCTGTCCATCGCCCTGCGCGAGATCAACGCCGACCTGGTCCAGTTCAAGCCGAGCGAGGTCGTCCCGGCCGAATAGGACCGGCACTCAGCTGAAGCGGGCAGCCGCGATGGGTCGCATCGTCCTGGGCGTCGGCGGCGGCATCGCGGCGTACAAGTCGGCTGTGCTGCTGCGACTGCTGGTCGAAGCCGGACACGACGTCACCGTCGTCCCGACCGCGGCCGCGCTGGAGTTCGTCGGCGCGCCGACCTGGTCCGCGCTGTCGCACCACCGCGTGGCCACCGACGTGTGGACCGACGCCCACGAGGTGCCGCACGTGGCCCTGGGCCGGCACGCCGACCTGGTCGTCGTGGCGCCGGCCACCGCTGATCTGCTCGGCCGCGCCGCGAACGGCCTGGCCGACGACCTGCTCACCAACGTGCTGCTGACCGCCCGGGCCCCGATCCTGATGGCGCCGGCCATGCACACCGAGATGTGGGAACACCGGGCCGTGCAGGACAACGTCGCCCGCCTGCGGGCCCGCGGCGTCATCGTGCTCGAACCGGCGGTGGGCCGGCTGACCGGCGCGGACACCGGGTCCGGGCGGCTGCCCGAGCCGGCCGAGATCGCCCAGCTGGCCGAGCTGCTGCTCGGCAACCCGGCCGGGCTGGCGCCGGATCTCGTCGACCGCCGGGTCGTCGTCACCGCCGGTGGCACCCGGGAACCACTCGATCCGGTGCGCTACCTGGGCAACAACTCATCCGGTCGGCAGGGTTACGCGCTGGCCACCGTCGCCGCCGCCCGTGGCGCCCACGTCACGCTCATCGCGGCCAACTGCGAGTGGCCCGACCCGGCCGGTTCCGTCGTGGTGCCGGTCGGCACCGCGGCCGAGTTGCGGGCGGCGACGGTGACCGCAGCCGCGCAAGCCGACGTCGTCGTCATGGCCGCCGCCGTCGCCGACTTCCGGCCCACCGACGAGGCCAAGCACAAGATCAAACGGGGCGCGGCCGAACCGGAGCCGGTGGCCCTGACCCGCAACAGCGACATCCTGGCCGAACTGGTATCGCTGCGCCGCGAGGATCGCATCGCCTCGGTACTGGTCGGGTTCGCGGCCGAGACCGGTGACGACGACGGTGACGTCCTCACCCACGGCCGGGCCAAGCTCGCCCGCAAGGGCTGTGACCTCTTGGTGGTCAACCAGGTCGGTCCGCAACTCGCCTTCGGCCGGCCCGACAACGCCGCCGTCATCCTCGGCGCCGACGGTAGTGAGGTCGAGGTCGCGCTGGGCCCGAAGGCGGCACTGGCCGCGGCGGTGTGGGACGCGGCCGGTCGCGTCCTGGCCGGGAAGGCGTCCTGACCAGGAACCCGCTCGATCTTCGTTAGACTCGTCTCGCCCTGGGCGCAACGGGGGACGCATCGTCCTGCGCCGCAGCCCTACTGCACCCACCCATTACTCAAGGAGACCCGTGAGCCGCCGCCTTTTCACCTCCGAATCCGTGACGGAGGGCCACCCGGACAAGATTGCCGACCAGATCAGCGATTCCATCCTGGACGCCCTGCTGGCCGAGGATCCCGCCAGCCGCGTGGCGGTCGAGACCTTGATCACCACCGGCCAGGTGCACGTCGCCGGCGAGGTAACCACGTCGGCCTACGCCGACATCCCGTCGCTCGTGCGGGAACGGATCCTGGCCATCGGCTACGACTCGTCGCGCAAGGGCTTCGACGGGGCGTCGTGCGGCGTCAGCATCTCCATCGGTTCGCAGTCCCCGGACATCGCCCAGGGCGTGGACAACGCCTACGAGTCCCGGGTCGAGCACGACGAGGACGCGATCGCCCACCAGGGCGCCGGCGACCAGGGCCTGATGTTCGGCTACGCCAGCGACGAGACCCCCGAGCTCATGCCGCTGCCGATCGCGCTGGCGCACCGGCTGGCCCACCGCCTGACCGCGGTCCGCAAGGACGGCACCGTGCCCTACCTGCGCCCGGACGGCAAGACCCAGGTCACCATCGAGTACGTCGACGACAAGCCGGTCCGCCTGGACACCGTCGTCGTCTCCACCCAGCACGCCGAGGACATCGACCTCGACACCCTGCTGGCGCCGGACATCCGCGAGCACGTGGTCGAGCCCGAGATCGCCGACCTGGGCCTGGACGTCGAGGGCTACCGGCTGCTGGTCAACCCGACCGGCAAGTTCGTCGTCGGCGGCCCGATGGGCGATGCCGGCCTCACCGGGCGCAAGATCATCGTCGACACCTACGGCGGCATGTCCCGCCACGGTGGCGGCGCCTTCTCCGGCAAGGACCCGTCGAAGGTCGACCGCTCGGCCGCCTACGCCATGCGCTGGGTGGCCAAGAACGTCGTCGCGGCCAAGCTGGCCAAGCGCTGCGAGGTCCAGGTCGCCTACGCCATCGGCAAGGCCGAGCCGGTCGGGCTGTTCGTGGAGACGTTCGGCACCGAGACCGCGCCGGTGGACAAGATCGTCGACGCGATCACCCAGACCTTCGACCTGCGCCCGGCCGCGATCATCCGCGACCTCGACCTGAAGCGCCCGATCTACGTGGCCACCGCGGCCTACGGGCACTTCGGCCGCGAGCTCCCGGACTTCACCTGGGAGCGCACCGACCGGGCCGAGGCGCTGGCCAAGCTCGTCAACGGCTGAGCCCGGCCTCTGTACAAATACGCACCGGCGCGAGAAACTTCGCGCCGGTGCGTATTTATGCGCACGCGGGGCGGGTCCTCTCCATGAACGTGCCGCACCCGAGCGGCCATCGGTCTACGGAGAGCCCCATGTCGGACCTCGACCTGAACCACACCCAACTCGCGCACGCCCGCGACATCGTCGCCGCGGTGCGCCACCGCGGCCTGACCCGTCGGCACGCGGTCATCGCCATCGAGACGGCGCTGACCGAATCCCGGCTGCGGATGTACGCCAATCGCAACAACCCGGCGTCGCTGGCGCTGCCGCACGAGGCGGTCGGCAGCGACCACGGTTCGGTCGGGCTGTTCCAGCAGCAGGTCGGCGGCGCCCAGCACAGCACGGCCAACTGGGGGACGACGGCGCAGCTCATGGACGCCGAGGTGTCCACGCGCAAGTTCCTCGACGAACTCGTCCAGCACGACCTGGACGGACGCACCAACTGGCAGGCGGCCCAGTCGGTCCAGCACTCCGCTTTCTCCGACGGTCGTAACTACCGGGCGAATGACGCCGAGGCCCAGCGCATCGTGAACGCGCTGTGGGACGACGGCAACGACGCGGACGACGACGGCCCCGGCAACGGCGATGCGGCCAAGATCGTCAGCGTCCCCACCGTCCCCACCGGGTCTGGGGTGTCCGTCGATTACGTGGTTCGGGTCGGCGACACGCTGTTCGCCATTGCCGCCCGTTTCGGGTCGACCTGGCGGGATCTGGCCGACCTCAACGAGCTGGCCGATCCGGATGTGATCTTTCCCGGCCAGCACCTGCGCGTGCCGGCCACGGGCGGGTCCACCCCGTCGTCCCCGCCGGCAAACCCGCACGGCCTGACGTCCACCTACACCGTGCGTCCGGGAGACTCGCTGTTCGCGATCGCGCAACGGTTCGACACGACCTGGCAGCACCTGGCCCAGGTGAACCACCTGCCCGATCCCGACCTGATCCACCCGGGTCAGAAGCTCACGATCGGCTGAAATCAGGCTCGTGCCCGCGCGTTGAGGTTGGTCCGGCACTGCGGTCCCGGACCGACGCCGTGGTCACGGCGTCGGCGTCGGTGATTGCGGCGGATCGGGCGGCGGTGACGAAGCTACGGAACAGCGCGAGCTGGGCCGGGTCGGTGGCAGCGGTGTCCTCGGGGTGCCATTGCACGGCAGCGAACCAGGCCGGGTAGGCCGGCATCTCGTACGCCTCGACCGTGCCGTCCTCGGCCCGCGCGGTCACGGTGAGACCGCGGCCGATCTCGTCGATGGCCTGGTGATGGAAACACGACACCTCGAACGACGCGCCGCAGGTCACCGCCACCCGACTGCCGACTTGGGGCCTGACGTGGTGCATTCGGTTGCGGTGATGCCGATCGCCGATCGTTCCCGCGGAGTTCCCCGAGTCGGCGTCATCCCGGGCGGCGATGTCGTCCATGTCCTGCACGAGCGTGCCGCCGGACGCGACGTTGACCACTTGGGCGCCGCGGCAGATGGCCAGGATCGGTATGCCGGCGGCCACCGCCACCCGGAACGCGGCCAGGTCGAACGCGTCCTGCTCGACGTTCACGCCGTACTGCGCCGCGTGGTCGGGGCGGCCGTACCAGCTCGGCGACAGATCGGCGCCGCCGGGCAGCAGCAGCGCGTCGGCGAACGCCAGCCGCGCCGCGACCTCGGCGTCGTCGGCCTTCCCGCCCGGCGCCCTCGGGTGCACCATCAACGGCTCGCCACCCGCGGCCAGGATCGCGTCGAGCAGCCGCCGGGCGACCGCGTCGGCCTCGTAGCGCAGGGCCGACGCCGTGGTGGAGAAGCGGGCCGGGACGGCCACGAGCGGGCGGCCCGCCGGTGCGGGGTTCATGCGGTCCACCTTGGCACGACCACCGGCCCGGTCAGGCCAACGTGTCCAGCAGGTCGACCACCCGCGCGGCCTCTGTGGCCGGATTCACAAACGCCAGCCGCAGCACCATCCGGCCCTGCCAGCGGGTCGGCACGCACAGTAGCGCGCCGGAGTGGGCGAGCCGCGTCGACCACTCCCGGTAGGTCGGCTCGTCCCAACCGGGCCGTTCGAACAGCAGCACCGACAGTGACGGGGCGGACACCAGTCGCAGGTGGGGAGCGGCGTCGATGGCCGCCGCCACCGCACGGGCGGTGGCCAGGCCCCGCTCCACCGCCGCGGTGTAGCGGTCGGTGCCGTGGGTGGCCAGGCTGAACCAGAACGGCAGCCCCCGCGCCCGCCGGGACAGGTGCACGGCCAGGTCGGACGGGTTCCACTGGTGGCGGTCCACGTCGTCCAGGTAGCTGGCGTTCTGCGCGTGCGCGGCCCGGGCCAGCGCCGGATCGCGGTAGAGCAGGGCACAACAGTCATATGGCGCGAACAGCCACTTGTGCGGGTCGACGATGAAGCTGTCCGCCCGCTCGATCCCGACGAACAGATGACGCACGCTCGGTGCGGCCAGGGCGGCGCCGCCGTACGCACCGTCGACGTGCATCCACACACCCGCGGCGTTGGCCACGTCGGCGATACCGGCCAGGTCGTCGACGACGCCCGCGTTCGTCGTTCCGGCCGACGCGACGACCGCGAAAACGTCGTGGTGCTCGGCCAGCACCGGGACCAGGGCCGACCCGGTGAGCCGGCCCTGGGCGTCTTCGGACACTTCGACCACGTCGACGTCCATCACCTTCGCCACCGAGCGGACGGAGGAGTGTGCGTCCGCGCTGCAGGCCAGCTTCCACCTCCCACTGGGGGGACGGGTGTCCTGCCCCCTCGCGGCGCGGGTGATGGCCGCGTCGCGAGCGGCGACCAGGGCGGACAGGTTGCCGGTGGTGCCGCCGGACACGAAGCAGCCACCGGCCGTGTCGGGCCAGCCCAGCAGCCGCACCAGCCAGGCCAGCGCCTCGTTCTCGGCGTAGATCGCCCCCGCGCCCGCCTCCCACAGCCCGGCGAAGATGTTGGCGGCGCTGGTGACCAGCTCGAACGCGATCGCGGCCCGGGTCGGCGCGGCGGGGACGTAGGCCAGGTTGAGCGGGTCGTCCTGGGCCCGGGTGGCCGGTGCGAGCACCTGGTCGAAGACCCGCAGCGCAGCCGTGCCGCCGATACCGTGCGCGGTGATCGTCGGCCCGGCCGCCTCGGCCAGGTCGGCGGCTGAGCGCGCGGTCGACTTCGGGTCGGTGGGCCGGATGACGCGGCCGCGCACCCATTCCAGGGCCTCGTCCACCACGGCGGTCTCGTCGCCCCACACCGACGCCCGCTCGGGCTGCGGCGCGCCAGCAGCCGAACCGGTGTCCGAGCCGGTCAGCACGGCGGTGATGTCGTTCTCGGATGACGTCGTTGTCATCCTTCGGATGCTAACCCCGCGCGTCGTTCGGTTCCAAACGATCGGGCGCGAATTGACGCCTTCGCCGCCTATGAGCGCAGGCGGCGCGGTCGGTCAGGCCTCGCCCATCACCAGGCCCTCGATCGTGTGCTTCTGCGTGATCGGCGTCAGCTCGTCCACCACGGGGCAATGCAGATGGTCACGCACCACGTCCGGCAACGACTGCCAGTAGTCGGCGGTGACGGCGAGATCGTGGTGCGCGGCGTTGCCCGCGCCGGGCGCATCGAGGCCGAGCACGAGCACCGGGCGCTTCTTCGGCGAGAAATTCTTGGTTCCGCGGTGGATGGTGAGCGCGGAGCGGATGGAGATGTCGCCGCGCTGCGGATACTTGCGCACGGCCCGCTCCTCATAGCGCGGGTACATCGACTTGGGCGGGAACATCTCGTGCTCGAAACCGTCGGCCCGGTCGTAGTGCGTGCCCGGGGCGATCTCGAACGGGCCCATGTCCGGCTCGGTATCCACCGTCGTGACGTTCACGGCCAGGGACGTGAGCCGGTGACGCTCGTAGGTGTCCGCGGGGCTCGGAAAATCCCGGTGCCACGGCTGGTTGACCGCCTCGGGGAACGGGATGTCGAAGCCGACCTCGACGATCTCGTAGTCCGGTCCGAGTACCTGTTCGGCCACCGCGGTGATCCACGGGTGCGACGCGAGGTCGACGAAACCCCGCAGCTGCTGTGGGTGGATCTCCACGTACCAGCGGTTCGGTCCGCGTCCGACCGCGCCCCGCTCACGGGTGCGGGCCTCGGCGAAGGCGGCGGCCACGTCCTCGTCGAGCTGTTGCACCCATTCCCGGTCGAAGGCGCCCTTGAGCCCGATGATGCCGTCGGTGTGCAAAGTGTCGACCAGCGCCGCCGTATGCGCGGCATCGAAGGGCTCACGCACGGCCTGCGCAGTGGTTTCCGTCATCGTCATCCTCACGGGGAGCGTCGTTGCGTCCGTCGGTACCGGTATACCCGTTCCGGTGGCGGACAGGTAGCCCACCAGCGATCATATCGATCAGATTCGTTCGTTCTCGGTCGGGACTTCTTGCCTGGTGACGGTTGCACGGCCTAGCCTTCGCCACCAACTCAAGAACAGCGGCGGGAACTGGTCTTGTGCCACCGGGCGAACGGGAAGGACAGGTCTGTAGCCGTGTTTCCGGCCGAGCGACGGCAGGCGATCCTGGCCCTCGTGCGCGCGAGCGGGGCGATGTCGTTACGCGACCTGGCCGGAGCCATGCAGTCCTCCGAGGTCACCATTCGCCGAGACGTGCGCGAGATGGAGCAGCAGGGTCTGCTCGACCGTCGCCACGGCGGGGTGATGCTGCCCGGCAGCCTGTCCCACGAAGCGAGCCACTCCCAGAAGGCGCGGGTCGCGGCGCCGGAGAAGGCGGCGATCGCCGCGCTGACGGCCGCAATGGTGCACGAAGGTGACGCCATCCTGATCGGTCCGGGGACGACGACGCTCGAGTTGGCCCGCCGGGTGGCCCAGATCGAGGACGTCACCGTGGTCACCAACTCGATACTGGTCGCCCAGGCACTTGCGCACACCAAGCTCGAAGTCCTGGTCACCGGAGGATCGCTGCGCGGATCCACCTTCGCACTGGTCGGCAGCAGCGTCGAGCAGTCCCTGGCGGGCCTCCATGTGCGGTGCGCCTTCCTGTCCGGAAACGGGCTCACCGCGCGACGCGGCCTGTCCACGCCGAACGCGATGTCGGCCAGCGCCGATCGCGCCATCGCCGCCGCCGCCGACTCGGTCGTCGTGCTCGCCGACCACACCAAGCTGGGCGTGGACACCATGTTCCAGACGGTGCCGCTCGACCAGATCTCGGCCGTGATCACCGACGACGGGGCAGCCGATCCCACCTTCGTGGCAGAGCTTCGTGACGCCGGCGTCCACGTCGAGCTCGCCCATGTTTCTCGTTGATCCGCCCCACGTAACAGTTCCGTTACGTTTCTGACCTCTCTTGACCGAAACGATCAGACGCCGTTCAATAACGATCGCTGCCGCTTGGCGCAATGTCCGGATCTTCCGGCACAGGCGACCGCGGTCGACTCGGTTCAGACCTGTTCCTTCGGTGCCTGCGGGCACCCACTCGAGAGGTAACGCTCCATGACTCCTCGCACCACCGGGACTCCTCGCACCACCGGGCGAACGTCCGCCACCACCGCAATCGCCATCACGCTGGTCGGTGGGCTTGTGCTGGCCAGCTGTTCCAAGAGCGCCAAGAGCACCAGCGACGGCGGGGGCGCGGGCAGCACCACCTCGTCCTCGGCCGCCGGCGCCACCACCTCTGCGCCGGCCGCGACCACCCAGGCCACCCAGCAGGTGCAATCGTCGTCCGGCGCCTGCACGTACACCAAGTACGGCGCTCCGAAGATCACGCTCAAGGGCGCCACCGTCGGGTTCTCGCAGTCGGAATCGACCAGCAACCCGTTCCGTGACACGGAGACCAAGTCGGTCACCGCGCAGGCGGCCAAGGTCGGCGTCAAGCTGATCCAGCGCAACGCCAACGGCAACGTCGCCCAGCAGAACACCGACATCCAGAACATGATCGCCCAGGGTGCGAAAGCGCTGATCGTCGCGCCGGAGAACTCCGACGGCCTCGCCGCCGCCTTCGCGCAGGCCAAGTCGAAGCACATCCCGATCCTCACCATCGACCGCACCGTGGCCGGCAAGGCGTGCTCGGACTTCATCGGCTTCATCGGGTCGAACTTCCTGGGCCAGGCCAAGATCGCCGCCAACGACCTGGGCACGGCGATGGGCGGCAAGGGCAAGGTCGCCATCCTGGAAGGCACCTCGGGCAACAACGTGGCGCAGGACCGCACCAGCGGCTTCGAATCCGAGCTGAAGGCCAAGTTCCCGAACATCAAGATCGTCGCCTCGCAGACGGCCAACTTCGATCAGGCCACCGGGCAGAAGGTCACCGAGCAGATCCTGCAGAGCCACCCGGACATCACCGGGCTCTACGCCGAGAATGACGGCATGGCCCTGGGCGCCCTGCAGGCGATGAAGGGGGCCAGCAAGGTTCCGGGCAAGGACATCAAGGTGGTGTCCATCGACGGAATCCGGCAGGCGGTGCAGGGTGTGGCCAGCGGCCAGCTGGTGTCGGTCATCGAGACCAACCCGCGCTTCGGCCCGCTCGCCTTCCAGACGCTCACGGATTTCTACAGTGGCAAGGGTGTTCCCACCACGGTGATCATCGCCGATCACCACTTCACGCACGCCAACGCGGCGGCGGCGCTGAAGAACGGTGACGTGTACTAGTCGAATCAGCACCTGACCGGGTGCCGGCGCGAAGGAACCTTCGTGCCGGCACCCGGCGCGCTGGGGCCAGTGCCGCCGGAGCTGATCCCAGGTCACGATGGGACGTCACGGTGGAACGGTTAGAGACCTGAGCCACCCGTACGGCATCAAGGAGAACGTGAGTGAGCGCACCGACAGCGGGAACCTCCGACGGGTCGCCGCCGGGCGGCCGCAGCAGCGCCCCGGTGCTGGAGGTACGCGGCGTCGACAAGCACTTCCCGGGCGTACACGCCCTGCGCGCGGTCGACTTCGAGCTGCGCGCCGGCGAGGTACATGCCCTGGTGGGTGAGAACGGCGCCGGCAAGTCCACTCTGATCAAGGTGATGACCGGCGTCTACAACGCCGACGGCGGGGACGTCCTGTTCCACGGCCAGAGCGTGTCCTTCGCCAGCCCGCTCGCCGCGCAGACCGCCGGCATCTCCACGATCTACCAAGAAGTCAACCTGATCCCGCTGATGAGCGTGGCGGAGAATCTGTTCCTCAACCGCGAGCCCCGCCGGGCCGGCTTGGTCGACCAGCGTCGGTTACGCCGCGACGCCACCCGGATCCTGAGCGACTACGGCGTGAACGTCAACGTCGCCCGGCCGCTGCGTTCGCTCGGCCTGGGCGCCCAGCAGATGGTCGCCATCGCCCGGGCCGTGCAGCTGGATGCGCGGGTCGTCATCATGGACGAGCCGACGTCCTCGCTGGAGTACCGCGAGGTGGCCCGGCTGCTCGATGTCGTGCGCCGCCTGCGCGACGACGGGGTAGCGATCGTCTACGTATCCCACCGGCTCGACGAGCTCTTCCAGATCTGCGACCGGGTAACCGTCATGCGCGACGGTCGGGTCGTGGCGGTGCGCGACATCGCCGAGCTCGACCGGCTCAGCCTGATCTCGCTCATGCTCGGCCGCGACATCGGCCAGGTGCGTCGCGAGGGGGTCACCGCCTTCGACGCCAAGCGGGCCGAGAACGCCGACGATTCCGTCGTGCCCGTGCTGGCCGTGGAAGGTCTGTCGCGGCGCAACCAACTCGACGCCATCTCCTTGCAGATCCGCCCCGGCGAGGTCGTCGGGTTGGGCGGCCTGCTGGGCTCGGGACGAAGCGAAACCGCGAAGGGCATCGCCGGCGCTCTGAAGACCGATGCCGGATCGGTGTCCGTGGCCGGCACGGCGCTGCACCGCAACTCGACCAAGGCCGCCATCAAGGCGGGCGTGGTCATGCTGCCCGAGGACCGCAAGACCGAGGGCATCATCCCCAACCTGTCAGTGCGCGAGAACATCGTGCTCGCCGCGTTGCCGCGGCTGTCCCGACTCGGTCTGCTCAACAAGGCCAAGCAGGAGCAGATCGTCACCCTGTTCATGGACCGGCTCAAGATCAAGGCGTCCGGACCCGAGCAGAAGGTGGCCGAGCTGTCGGGCGGCAACCAGCAGAAGGTGATGCTGGCGCGCTGGCTGTGCCTCAACCCCAAGGTGCTGCTGCTCGACGAGCCCACCCGCGGCATCGACGTGGGGGCCAAGGCCGAGCTGCAATCGTTGATCGACGAGCTGGCCGCGGACGGCTTGGGCGTGCTGCTCATCTCCTCCGAGCTCGAGGAGCTCATCGAGGGCTCCGACCGCGTCGTGGTCCTCAAGGAGGGCCGGGTGGTCGGTGAGCTGCACGGCGACGAGGTCACCGAGGACGCGCTGATGGCCACCCTGGCCGCCGGGCCCACGACGGAAGGCTTGCAGTCATGACGGCCGTGGCCGAGCGGGCGCCCAACGCGCTGAACCGCGACCGGGTCGTCGGGCTGCTGCAGGACTACGGCATCTACGCCGCGGTCGTGCTGCTCATCGTGATCGACACCGCGCTGAGCTCCAGCTTCTTCAGCACGTCCAACCTCAAGGTGCAGCTCTTCCAGGTCGTCCCGGTCGTGCTGGTGGCCCTGGGCATGGCCCTGGTGATCGGTACGGGTGGCATCGACCTGTCCGTCGGTGCGGTGATCGCGCTGGCCGCGGCGTTCATCCCGCTGTACATCGGTTACGGCGCGGCCGGGGCCATCGTGGTGTGCGTTCTGGCCGGCGTCGTCGCCGGGCTGCTGTCGGGCAGCATGGTCGCGCTGGCCGGTGTGCAGCCCATCGTCGCGACGCTGTCACTGATGATCGGTCTGCGCGGCCTGGCCGTGATCGTCAACGGGGCCTCGGCCAAGCCGGTGGCCGATCCGGCCATCATCAGCCTGGGCATCGACGACTGGTTGGACATTCCCAAGATGGCCTGGGTGGCCATCGTGATCGTGATCGTCATCGCCTTCGTGATGCGGCGCACCAACTTCGGTCGTCAGCTCGTCTCCATCGGCGACAATCGCATCGCCAGCGAGCTGGGCGGCCTGCCGGTGCGCCGCGTCGTGCTGACCGTGTACGTCATCTCCGGCGTCCTGGCCGCGATCGCCGGCGTGATGATCGTCGGTCACGGCGCCGAGGCCGATCCGGCCAACTACGGCCTCAACTACGAGCTGTCCGCGATCACGGCGGTGGTGGTCGGTGGCACCCCGCTCAGCGGCGGCCGGGTCCGCGTCGTCGGCACGGTCGCCGGCGCCCTGTTCATGCAGCTGATCACCGCCACGCTCGTGCAACACAACGTGTCCAATTCCTACGCCCAGATGGTCGAGGCGGGCATCATCGTCGCCGCCGTGTACGCGGCCCGTGGACGGCGGGCAGCATGACGCAGCAGATCGGCAGCGAACAGCGGAGCGGCGGCCCGCTCGACGACGGCGCGCACCACGACGTCGCACAGACCGCGGCCGAGAAGCGGGGTGAACGCGCCGAACGGATCAGCGGTCTCGTTCAGCGCCACGGCGGCCTGTCCGTGCTGGTCCTGGTCGTCATCGTCGCCGCGATCACGTCACAGGGCTTCGCCACCAAGGGCAACTTCGAATCGATCCTGGTCGGCAACGCCTACACGTCCCTGCTCGCTCTGGGCATGACGATGGTGATCATCACCGGGGGCATCGACCTGTCCGTCGGCTCGGTCTTCGCCCTGGGCGGGGTGCTGGCCGCGTACGGCGTCAACCACGGCGGACCCGTCGTGGCCGTGTTCCTGCCGCTGATCGTCTGCGGGTTGTTCGGCCTCGTCCAGGGTCTGCTCATCGCCCGGGCCCGGTTGGCGCCGTTCGTCGTCACCCTCGCCGGCCTGCTCGGGGCCCGTGGCCTGCTGCAGGCCATCTCCCACGACGGCACCGAAACCTACCTCGTCCCGCCGCATTCGTCGTTCCTGACCCTGGGTGACGGCACCTGGCGCCCGGTGGGCACCGTCGTCGTGCTGTTCGTCCTCGGTGGGCTGCTGCTGCGGCGCACCCGGTTCGGGCAGTCGCTGTTCGCGATCGGCGGCAACGAGAACGCCGCGGTGTTGATGGGCCTGCCCGTCGCGCGGGCCAAGACCCTGGTCTACGTCCTGTCCGGCACGTTGGCCGGGGCCGCCGGGATGCTGAACGCGTCACGGCTGCAGTCCGGGGTCACGAACATCGGCGTCGGCTACGAGCTCACCGCTATTGCTGCGGTCGTCATCGGCGGCACCCTGCTGGTGGGCGGAGCCGGTTCCGTCCTCGGCACGGCCGCCGGCGTCCTGCTGGTCGCCGTCATCCAGAACCTGATCGGCGTGCACCTGTCCAAGTACGGGTCGTCCGCCTCCGACGCGGTCAACGGCGCCGTGCTGGCGCTGGTGGTGCTCATGCAGACCTACCTGAGCCGGGTCCGACGAATGTAGCTCGTCGACCTGCCGACGAGACCTTCCGACAAGACCGGCTGACACGACCTGCTCACGAAAATTGTCCCAAGCGGCTGGTAGGACTGGGGCCATGGCCGTCCCCCGCCGCCCGGCCGCACCAGGCGCCGGGGCGGGTGCGGCGCGGGCGGCAGCGCGGCGGGCGGGTGGGCGCACGCCGTTCGAGCCCGCCGGCGTCAACCCGGTGGCCCGGCTGATGGTCGACGTGCCGCTGCCCCATCTGGACCGCCCGTTCGACTACCTCGTGCCCGCGGGTCTCGACGCGACGGTGCACGCCGGTAGCCGGGTACGGGTGCGCTTTGCCGGCCAGTTGGTCGACGGGTACGTCCTCGACCGCGGCGCGGCCAGCGAACACCCCGGTCGGCTGTCCCCGATCGAGCGGGCGGTGGGCACCGAGCCCGTCCTCACTGCGGCGACGACGCGGCTGTTCCGCGCCGTCGCCGACCGGTGGGCCGGCAGCTTCGTCGACGTGGTCCGCCTGGGGGTGCCCGCGCGGCACGCCCGGGCCGAGTCTGCGCCACCGGTCGCCGCCGAGGAGCCGAGCGCGCCCGTGCCGGCGCCGGACCCGGCGTCATGGGCCCGCTACACCGCGGGTGCGGCGTTCCTGACCGCCGTCCGGGCCGGCCAGCAAGCGCGCGGCGTGTGGGCCTGCGCACCTGGGGACGACGCACCGGCCCGGCTGGCCGAGGCGGTCCAGACCGCGCTCGCGGCCGGGCGGGGGGCCCTGGTCGTGGTGGCCGACGCGCGCGACCTGACGCGCCTCGACGTCGCGGTCACGGCGGCGTTGGGCCCGGGCCGGCACGTTGCGCTGTCGGCTGACTTGGGCCCGGCCGAGCGCTACCGGCGGTGGCTGGCCGTGCGCCGGGGCACGGTACGGGCGGTGATCGGCACCCGGGCGGCGGCGTTCGCGCCCGTGGCCCACCCCGGGCTGGTCGCGATCTGGGACGACGGCGACGACCTGCACGTCGAGCCCCGCGCCCCGTACCCGAACGTGCGCGATGTCCTGGTCCTGCGCTCCAGCCTGGAGGGCGCGGCCCTGCTGGTCGGCGGGTACGCCCGTACGGCCGAGGCCCAGCTGCTGGTCGACTCCGGCTGGGCCCACGCGATCACCGCGCCGCGCGCCACGGTCCGCGCCGGCGCGCCGACGGTCACCCCGACCGGCGACGACTTCGAACTGGAGCGCGATCCGGCCGCGGTGCGGGCCCGCCTGCCGAGCCTGGCTCTGCGTACGGCCCGGGCCGCCCTCGCGCTGGACCGGCCGGTGCTGGTCCAGGTGCCGCGGGGCGGTTACGCGCCGGCGCTGGCCTGTAGCCGCGATCGGACCCCGGCCCGCTGCTCGTTCTGCTCCGGTCCACTGGGCGCGCCCGGGCCGGGCGGGGTGGCCCGCTGTCGCTGGTGTGCCCGCCCGGCCGCCGACTGGGCCTGCCCCGTTTGCGGCGGCCGGGCGATGCGGGCCGTGGTGGTAGGGGTCCGGCGCACGGCCGAGGAACTGGGCCGGGCGTTCCCGGGCGCGCGGGTGCGCACGTCAGGCGGGGACGCGGTGCTCGACCGGGTCGAGGGCGGCGCCGAGTTGGTCGTGGCCACGCCCGGGGCGGAGCCGGTCGCCCCCGGCGGCTACGGCGCTGCGTTGTTGCTCGACGGGTGGACGCTGCTGTCCCGGGCCGACCTGCGGGCGGGCGAGGAAGCCCTGCGCAGATGGTTCAACGCGGCCGCCCTCGTCGCCCCCGACGGCCAGGTGGTGATCGCCGCCGACGCCGGGGTGGCCACCGTGCAGGCCCTGGTGCGTTGGGATCCGGTCGGCCACGCGATCCGCGAGCTGGCCGAGCGGACCGAGCTGGGTTTCCCTCCCACGACGCGGATGGCGGCGATCACCGGCCCGGCCCCGGCGATCCGGGGCCTGCTGACGGTGGCCGAGCTGCCCCCGTCCGCCGACCGGATCGGACCGGTGGAGCTCGACCGTCAACACCGACCGGGCGACCCACCGCAACCCACCGGTGACCCCAAGGCGGCCGAGCAGCGACTGCTCATCCGGGTTCCTCGAGGTGACGGCCCGGCCCTGGCCCGCGCCCTGCACGCGGCGGCGGCCGTGCGATCAGCGCGCAAGGACCCCGATCCGCTGCGCATCGCGCTCGACCCGGCCACCCTCGGGTGAGACGCCACCGCCGCGGATTCGTTGGACGCGCCACTCAATAGACTCTGTGCGTGACGACGCAGCCGATTCGCCTCTTCGGTGACCCGGTTCTGCGCACCCCGGCCGAGCCGGTCACCGTCTTCGACGCCGAGCTGCGTCGCCTCGTCGCCGACCTGGAAGAGACGATGCTGGCCGCCCCTGGAGCGGGCCTGGCCGCCAACCAGATCGGCGTCGGGCTGCGGGTGTTCACCTACCACGTCAGCGAGGACGAGCAGGGTCATCTGATCAACCCGGTCCTGCACTTGTCGGAGGAGGAGCAGGACGGTCCCGAGGGTTGCCTGTCCATCCCTGGGCTCACCTTCGACTGCGTGCGCAAGGCCCACGTCGTGGCCCACGGTCAGAACATGTACGGCGACCCGATCACCATTGAGGGCACCGACCGACTGGCCCGGGCCATCCAGCACGAGACCGATCATCTCGACGGGGTGCTGTTCGTCGACCGCCTGGACGGCGAGACCCGGCGGGCGGCCATGCGCGCGATCCGGCACGCGGAATGGTCCGGCCTGCGACTGCCGCCCCCGGTGATCAAAGTCAGCCCGCACGCCGCACCAGTCGGGCGGCCGTTCGGCTACGCCCGGTGAACCCTTCCGGGTGCGTCCCGAACCGGCGCGCGACCGGCTCGGCCACCTCGGATAACAGCGGCCGATGAGGCTGCTCTTCGCCGGCACCCCGCCCGCGGCCGTCCCCTCGCTGCAGCTGCTGCTGGACTCGCCGCGCCACGACGTGGTCGCCGTGCTCACCCGGCCCGACGCCCGATCCGGGCGCGGCCGCACCGTGACCCGGTCACCGGTGGGCCAGCTGGCCGATGCGGCCGGCGTCCCGGTCTTCACCCCGCGCCGCCCCAGCGAACCGGACTTCCTGGCCACCCTCACCGGGCTCGCCGTCGACTGTGCGCCGGTCGTCGCCTACGGCGCGCTGCTGCCGGCGTCAGTGCTGCTGGTGCCCCGGCTGGGCTGGATCAACCTGCACTTCTCGTTGTTGCCGGCGTGGCGGGGTGCGGCGCCGGTACAGCACGCCGTGCTCAATGGCGACGAGATCACTGGGGCGTCCACGTTCCTCATCGAGGAGGGCCTGGACAGCGGCCCCGTCTTCGGGGTGGCGACGGAACCGATCGGCGCCCACGACACCAGCGGCGACCTGCTGGGCCGGTTGTCCGTGTCCGGCGCCGGGCTTCTCGTCGCCACCCTGGACGCGCTCGAGGACGGCGAGGTCGCGCCCCGCGCGCAACCCACCGACGGCATCAGCCTGGCCCCGAAGCTGTCGGTCGAGGACGCCCGCATCGACTTCACCCACCCCGCGGTCGCGGTCGACCGTCGCATCCGCGCCTGCACGCCCGCGCCCGGCGCGTGGACCACCTGGCGCGGGGAGCGCCTGAAGTTGGGCCCGGCCCGCATCGCCGCCGTGCCGGCGGGGGAGTGGCCCCCGGGCCGCATCCGCGTCGACGGCGGCACGGTGCTCGTGGGTACGTCCACCCGCCCGATCGCCCTCGGCACCGTGCAACCCGCGGGCCGAAACCCGATGGCTGCACCGGATTGGGCCCGCGGCGCCCGCCCGAGCGATGACGAACACTTCGGGTAACGCGGGGCGCGCCCGGCCGGAACGGCGTGGCCCGCCGCGACGGGGGAGGCCCAGCACTCGATCCCGGGCCGCGTCCGCCCCGGCCGACGAACCCCGCCGCCCGGCCCCGGACCCGGCCCGGCGGGTCGCGTTCGACCTGCTGCAGGCGGTCGGCCAGCGCGACGCCTACGCCAACCTGGTGCTGCCCGGTCTGCTGCGCGAACGCGGTCTGACCGGACGAGACGCCGCCCTGGCCACCGAGCTGGCGTATGGCACCGTCCGCAGCCAGGGCACCCTCGACGCGATCATCGCTGCCTGTTCCTCGCGCCCCCCGGCCGAGTTGGATTCCGGGGTGCGCGACGTCCTGCGGCTGGGCACCTACCAGCTCCTGCGCACCCGCATCCCGCCCCACGCCGCCGTCTCGGCCACGGTGGACCTGGCTCGCGGCACGGGCTCCGGTCGGGCCGCCGGCCTGGTCAACGCGGTCCTGCGCCGCGTCTCGCAACGGGACTGGGACACCTGGGCCGACGACGTCGCCGAACCGTCGACCGAGCGCGGGCGGCTGGCCGCGAGGTACGCCCATCCGAGCTGGATCGTCGACGCGTTCGCCGCCGCCCTCGGCCCGTTCGGCGACGCCGAACTCGAGCCCGCCCTCGCCGCTGACGATGCCCGCCCGGACACGCACCTGGCCGCCCGCCCCGGCCGGATCGAGCGGGCCGAACTCCTGGGCGAGGCGAGCGGCGCCGAAGCCGGTCCGTATTCGCCCTACGCGGTGCGGATGCGGGGCGGAGACCCGGCCGCACTGGCCGCGGTGCGTGACGGACGAGCCGGGGTGCAGGACGAGGGCAGCCAGCTCTGCGCGATCGCGGTCGCGGCCGTCCCCGTCACCGGCCGGGACGAGCAGTGGCTCGATCTGTGCGCCGGCCCGGGCGGCAAGGCGGCCCTGCTGGCCGCGCTCGCGGCCGGTCGCGGCGCCCGGCTCACCGCCAACGAGCTGCGCGAGCACCGGGCCGAGCTGGTCCGCCACGCCACCGCGTTCTGGGACGTGCCGGTACTGGTCGGCGACGCCGCCGATGTGCCGCCCCGACCTGACGGCTACGACCGCATCCTGCTCGACGCCCCCTGCACCGGTCTCGGCGCGCTGCGCCGCCGGCCCGAGGCCCGGTGGCGGCGCGAGCCGGGCGACGTCCGCGAGCTGGCCGCCCTGCAGGCGCGCCTGCTCGACGTGGCCGCCCGCCTGGTCCGTCCGGGCGGCATCGTGGGCTACGTGGTCTGCTCGCCCCATCTGGGGGAGACCGCGGACGTGGTCGCCGGCGCCGTCACCCGGCTCGGCCTGGAGCCCGTGGACGCGCGCCCGTACTTCCCGGGCGTCCCGCGACTCGGCGACGGCCCCGCGGTGCAGCTCTGGCCCCACCGTCACGGCACCGACGCGATGTTCTGCGCCCTGCTCCGCCGCCCCGCCTAAAACCAAATCGGGTGCAAATATGGTCTCCCCGTGTCCATCTGTGCACCCGATTCGCACCGGCGGCGGAGCCTTAGGATTCGTCCGTGCCCGCGTCGAACCCGGAACCGATGATCGCCCCGTCCATCCTCTCGGCCGATTTCGCCGACCTCGGCGCGGAGGCGGCCGCGGTGGACAACGCCGACTGGCTGCACGTCGACGTGATGGACAACCACTTCGTGCCCAACCTGACCCTCGGTCCGCCGGTGGTCGCCAGCCTGCGCAAGGCCACCGCGCTGCCACTGGACTGCCACCTGATGATCGACGACCCGGATCGGTGGGCGCCGGGTTACGCCGAGCTGGGCGCGGCCAACGTCACCTTCCACGTCGAGGCAGCCACGGACCCGGTGCAGACCGCGCGGGCCATCCGGGCTGCGGGTGCGCTGGCCGGGCTGAGCCTCAAGCCCGGCACCCCGCTCGAGCCCTACGAGGAGATCCTGCGCGAGTTCGACACCCTGCTGGTGATGACCGTCGAGCCCGGCTTCGGCGGACAGTCGTTCATGCCCGAGGTCCTGCCCAAGGTCCGCCGCGCGCGCGAACTGGTGTCCGGCGGACACCTGCGCCTGTTCCTCGAAGTGGACGGCGGCATCGACCTCGGCACGATCGAGCAGGCCGCGCAGGCCGGCGCGGATGTGTTCGTGGCCGGATCGGCGGTCTTCGGCCGCGACGACCGCGCCGCGGCCGTGGACAAGCTGCGCGCCGCCGCCCGGCCGGCGATGCGTGGGTAATCGATGCGTGGGTAATCGGTGCGTGCGTAATCGGTGCGTGCGTAATCGATGGGTGGGTCGAGGACGCGTGGCTGACCGAATGGCCCGATAGCCATGCGGCGCATGTGACGTTGCGGTCACCCCCGTCTCGCCCGCTCAGCGCGCGCTACGCTCAGGCCAGCAAAAGCAACGTGTGCTCCGGGGTCGGTGTAATTCCGAACCGGCGGTGATAGTCCGCGACCCGACCGCAGCCAGCGGCCGGTTGACCTGGTGAAACTCCAGGACCGACGGTGAAAGTCCGGATGGGAGGCAGCACACGGGCGACCCGATTCGCCGTCTGTGTGCGTGCACACGGACGACGGTGCGGGCCGTCCTGACCGTTCGTACCGCGCGCGCCGGCAATCTCAGCGACCGCGCGCGGCTGCGTGACGGTCGTCCCCGGAGTGCGCACCCACCGCACCCGGAGGATGGCCCGACATGCACTGGCTCAACGAGCAGCTCAACACCTTCTACAACGCGCAGTGGCACGTGACCAAGAGCCAGGCGATCTACTACCGCGAGATCGTCGGCAACGTCTTCGGCCTGGTGTCCGCGCTGTTCGGGCTCAGCCGCAAGGTGTGGGCCTGGCCGGTCGGCATCGTCGGTAACGCCCTGCTCTTCACGGTCTTCCTGGGTCAGGCCGCCGGCAACCACCAGGGCACCCCGCTGTACGGGCAGGCCTCGCGCCAGGTCTTCTTCATCGTGGTCAGCGTCTACGGCTGGTGGCGCTGGCAAGAGAACCGCAGGTCGGGTACGAACGCCCCGGCGGTGACGCCCCGCTGGGCGACCAGAGCCGAACGAGCCCTGCTGATCCCGACGGCCCTGGTCGCCGTCGTCGTCTGCTTCCTGATCTTCCGTGCGATCGGCGTCGGCCCGTACTTCAAGCCGGCGTGGTGGTACTACCTGGCCGACTCGTGGATCTTCGTCGGCTCCGTGCTGGCCACGTACGCGATGGCGCGCGGATTCGTCGAATTCTGGCTCGCCTGGATCGCCGTCGACCTGGTCGGGGTGCCCGAACTGTTGCACTTCCACTACTACCCGTCGGCCACGATGTACGCGATCTACGCCGCGTTCGTCATCTGGGGCTTCCTGGTCTGGTCCCGGCTGTCCCGCCAAACGCCCGGAGCGGATCCGGCCACGGAGATTGCCGATCCGGCCATGGAGACCGTGGCCTGACCCACACCGGCACCGCGAGGGGCCGAAGCCCTACAGTCAGAACGCCACTACGGCAACAGTTGTGGCCAGGGACGGCAGGGGTGGTGACGCGATGGGGCTGGCAGTCGAGGATGGCTTCCACCGTCGCCTGCACCACGTCGCACCGACGCAGCTGTCGGCCCTGACGGCACAGACCGGCGGGATGCGCCGCGTGGAGGCGATCTCGGGACGCACCGTCGGTTCGTCTGGGCTGTGGATGGGGCAGACCCACGTTGCGCCGGCGACCGGTTCGGACAATCACCACCACGGCATCTCGGAGACGGGTATCTATGTGGTGAGCGGACATCCGGAATTCGTGTTCCTCGATGACTCCGGGGACGCCGGCGATGAGCCGGTCGAGAGGCGCCTGCGGACGAGCCCGGGTGACTACGTGTACGTACCGCCGTGGGTCCCGCACCGCGAGGAAAATCCCGACCCCGCGCACGAGGCGGTCGTGGTCATCGCCCGAACCACGCAGGATGCATTGGTCGTGAACCTGCCCGACCTGCGCTGGGTCGGGCCGGTGGCCACAGGTCGACCCGCGCGATCACCTGACGGCTGACACATCCGCGGCCATGGCTGCCGGTCGCCGCGCCGACCCGGTAGCAGTCCAACGATGTCGTCAGTCGGGGCTGTCGATCGGCGCTGCGTCGGCGGCGGGGATCACCCGCGCCGGTCAGCCCTGGGCGCGGACGCGGGTGGCGTGGAAGCTGACGATGAAGCGGTCCTCCCGAGCCTGCTCGGCCATCGACTCGAGCGTGCGGCCGTAGGTGCCGGCGAGCTTGGCCAGGAAGGTGCGCTCCGCGTCGTCGGGGGCGAGGTCGACCTCGGCGCGGACCTCCAGCGTGTGGAACGGGTCGGTCGAGGAGATCGAGAAGACCGTGGCGATCGGCCGGGCGAGCAGGTTCTCGAACTTCTTGCGGTTGCGGGCCAGCGACGTGCGCAGCACCCCGTCGTCGTCCAGCAATACCCAGACCGCTGTGGTCTGGATGCTGCCGTCGTCGTTGATGGTCGAGAGCGCGACGGTGGCTGCGGTGACGAGGTTGCGGTGGCTGTCGGGGATTGTCGGTGCGGTCATGGTGTTGATAGTGCTCCTATGACGGTGGCGCGCAGATCCGCCGGTTCCGGACCGAGCTCGGCATCGACGAGGGGCTTGAAAATCGCCTCCTGAGCAAATTCATCCTTTCCCCGCCGCGCGCGGTGCGCTTCACTGGAATCGCTCGGCCGGATTCGCGCGTCGAGGGATCGCTCGAATCCGGCCGAGCGCCACGTTCGCTCCGGCCGAGACAGCTGCAATTCCCTGACGACTAAACTTGCCGGCGCGATGAAAACCTTTGACGAGCTCTACGGCGAACTGCGCTCCCGCCAGCAGAACCGACCCGAAGGCTCCCGCACCGTGGCCGAACTGGACGCGGGCGTGCACGCCATCGGCAAGAAGATCGTCGAAGAGGCGGCCGAGGCGTGGATGGCGGCCGAGCACGAGAGCGCCGAGCGCACCGCCGAGGAGATCAGCCAGTTGCTCTACCACGTCCAGGTCATGATGCTCGCGCGTGACCTCACGCCCGCCGACGTCTACCGCTACCTGTAGCCGGCCGTGCTCCGCATCGCCGTGCCCAACAAGGGCACCCTGGCCGACCCGTCCGCGCACATGCTCATCGAGGCCGGTTACCGCCAGCGCGCGGATCACCGGGAACTCGTGCTGGCCGACCCGGACAACGACGTCGAATTCTTCTTCCTGCGCCCGCGTGACATCGCGCTCTACGTCGGCGCCGGACGGCTGCACCTCGGCATCACCGGCACCGACCTGATGCTCGACTCGGGCGCCTCGGCCGAGACCGTCCTCGAACTCGGCTTTGGCCAGTCCACGTTCCGCTTCGCCCGTTCCGTGTCCGCGCCGGACGCACCCCGGGACGTGGACGAGTTGCGCGGGCGCCGGATCGCCTCGGCGTATCCCGGCCTGGTCCGGTCCTACCTGGCCGAGCGGGGCGTCGAGGCCGAGGTCATCCGTCTTGACGGCGCGGTCGAGACCGCGGTGGCGCTGGGGGTGGCCGACGTTATCGCCGACGTGGTCGAGACCGGCACCACCCTGCGCCACGCCGGCCTCGAGATATTCGGCGAGCCCCTGCTGCGCAGCGAGGCGGTGCTCATCCGCCCCCGCAACGGCGCGCTCGACCCGTCCATCGACCAACTCGTGCGGCGACTACAAGGCGTGATCATCGCCCGCCAGTACGTGCTCATGGACTACGACGTCCGCGACGAACTGGTCGAGATCGCCGTGGGCATCACCCCGGGCGTGGAATCGCCGACGGTGTCGCCGCTGCACACCCCGGGCTGGTCGGCGGTGCGGGCCATGGTGCCGGCGACGCACACCAACCGGATCATGGACGAGCTGTGGAACCTGGGCGCGCGCGGCATCCTGGTAACCAGCATCCACGCCTGCCGGCTCTGATCCCGTCGGCCCGCAACCGTTTCGTTCGCAGCACCTGAGGAGGTTGACGTGTCGGACACCGCCGCATCCGCGCCCGGCGCGCGGACGCGCCCGGAACCCGACGTGACCGCCCGGCCCGAACGGCTGCGGCCGTGGTGTGCCGGCATCGGCCTGGTGATCGTGGTGGCCCTGGTCTTCGTCGCCATCCGGTTGCCGCATTCCGACGACGGCACCGCATTCCACCGCGGGGACCAGTACGCGATGGTCGGGGTGGGCCTGCTCCTGGCCGGCGCGTGCTGGCTGCCCACCCGGCCACGCCTGCGCGCCGACCGGACGGCGTTGCACGTGCGCGGCATCTTCGGGGCTTACAAGACGGTGCCGTGGTCGGTGGTCCGCTCGGTCGAGTTCCGCCCGCGGTGGCGATGGGCCCGGGTCGTGTTGCCCGCCGACGAAACGATCAGCCTCTACGCCGTCCAGCGCTGGGACGGAGCCCGCAGCGTCGCGGTCATGCAGGCGCTGCGCGAACTGCATGCCGCCGCCCGGTGAGCCCGCGTTCGGCTTTCGGGCCGGCTGAGCCCACGGTGGCGGACGTCGCCGCCGGCGGTCACCGACCGGCTGGTCCCGGCAGGGGACGGCGGATCGACTCGCCCGGGCCCTGGCCGGGCGGGTCGGGGATGGGGGAGGCTTCGCGAAAGGCGGCCTGTAGCCCGCGCAGGGCGTCCGCGATCGGCCGGCGGTGCGCGCCCAGATCGTCGCTGACGGCGGCATACAGACCGGCCAGCGCGGTGATCAGCCGGCGCGCCTCGTCGCGGTCCAGGTACTTGTCGCCGTCCTCGGCCAGGCCCAGCTTCTCGGCCGCCGCGCTCATCAGCATCACCGCGGCCCGGGTGATCACCTCGACCGCCGGGATCTCGGCCAGCTCCCGCACCGCCCCGTCCGGGCCCGCTCCTTCCGGCCCCGTTGCGTCCGCCCCCGTCCCGTCCGGACCGACCGGTTCGGTGGGAATGTCGAAGCTGTGCTCTGGCGTTGAGTTCGATGCGATCACGCTGCTACCCTGGCACCTGCGACCCGTTCGCCGGTAACCCACCTGTCGCCAGGTTCTCACCGTCGAATGTGCAAGCGGAAGCCGATCCATTGCCTCCCACCCATCTGCTCACGCGGCTGGGTTCGGTCCGACCAGAGCACCGTCACCGGTGCACGCTGGCAGCACGGCCTCATCCGCCGTCGCCGTCAGTGACGGTCGAGGCAGTGTTACCGGCCCCGTGCGCGTGATCGCGCCGGGGCCGTCGTCATGTCGGCAACGGCTACGCAACCGGTATCGAACCGTTTCATCCTGGAGGTCTGCATCAGCTCTGAACCCCGCATCAACGACCGGATCCGCGTGCCTGAGGTGCGGCTGGTCGGGCCCGAGGGCGAGCAGGTCGGCATCGTGCCGATCGGCAAGGCTCTCGATCTCGCCGCCGAAGCCGATCTCGACCTGGTCGAGGTCGCCCCGATGGCTCGTCCGCCCGTCTGCAAGCTCATGGACTACGGCAAGTTCAAGTACGAGAGCGCGCAGAAGGCCCGGGAGGCGCGTCGCAACCAGGCGCTCACCGTCATCAAGGAAATGAAGCTCCGCCCGAAGATCGACCCGCACGACTACGCCACCAAGAAGGGGCACGTCGAGCGGTTCCTGAAGCAGGGCGACAAGGTCAAGATCACGATCATGTTCCGCGGTCGTGAGCAGTCCCGACCCGAGCTGGGTTTCCGGCTTCTCCAGCGGTTGGCCGAAGACATCACGGCACTGGGTTTCGTGGAGTCCTCGCCGAAGCAGGACGGCCGCAACATGGTGATGGTGGTGGCCCCGCACCGTGCGGGCCGTCCCTCGCGGACCCGGGTCGAGCCCGAAGACGTACCCGCCCCGGTCGAGTAGCACCAGCGCCGTTACCCGAGCGGGCCGTAGCCGGACCCGCTCCACCGCCGGACCCGCACGTCCCAAACCGCACGTCCCACAACCACTGGGCGCCGGCGGCCAGACCAACCGAAGGACAATCATGCCCAAGAACAAGACCCACAGCGGAATGAAGAAGCGCGTCAAGATCACCGGCTCCGGCAAGCTGCTGATCCAGCGGGCCGGCAAGCGTCACCTGCTCGAGCACAAGCCCTCGCGCGTGACCCGTCGCCTCACCGGCACCCAGACGGTGGCTGCCGCCGACGCCCCGCGGGTCAAGCGCCTGCTCGGTCGCTGACTGCTCGACTTCTGATCACGTCACTGCAGTTCCCGGCGCGCAACGGCGTTCCGGGCCCCAGCACAGGTAAGGATTCACCGTGGCACGCGTTAAGCGGGCGGTAAACGCCCACAAGAAACGTCGGAGCACTCTCGAAGCAGCCAGCGGTTACCGCGGCCAGCGTTCGCGGCTCTACCGCAAGGCCAAGGAGCAGCTGCTCCACTCCGCGACCTACCAGTACCGCGACCGCAAAGCGCGCAAGGGCGACTTCCGTCAGCTCTGGATCCAGCGCATCAACGCCGCCGCTCGCCAGAACGGAATGACCTACAACCGGTTCATCCAGGGCCTGCGCCTGGCCGGCCTCGAGGTCGACCGCAAGATGCTGGCCGAGCTCGCCGTCTCCGACGAGGCCACCTTCACCGCCCTGGTCGCGGTGGCCAAGGAAGCCGTGGCCGCTGAGGGTATCGGCGGCCCGGTTGCGACTGACACCGCCTCGACCGACACGGCCGCCGCCTGACCGGTTTCCTTACCAGGACCACCGTCGGTGCTTTCCGACGACAACGCCCGGCTCGCTGCCGCCCGTCGACTCACCAGTCGCAAGGGCCGTCGCGAGGCCGGGCGATTCCTCGCTGAGGGCGTCCAGGCCGTCCGCGAGGCGCTGGCGGCCGGGGCCGTGGTCGAGCTGTTCGCCACCGCGCCGGCGATCGATCGACACCGGGAGCTGCTCGAACCGCCGCTCATCGCCGACGTGACGGTCTCCGAGATCAGCCCGCGCGCGGCCGCCGAGCTGAGCGAGACCGTCCACCCGCAGGGTCTGGTCGCCGTCTGCCGGACGGTCGACGTCACGCTGGACGATGTGTTCGCCCGCGGGCCGGGCCTTGTCGCCGGCCTGGTCGAGGCCAACGACCCGGGCAACGCCGGCACCATCCTGCGCACCGCCGACGCGGCCGGGGCCGACGCCGTCGTGTTCACCGGTTCGGGGGTGGACGTCTACAACGGCAAGGCGGTGCGGGCCAGCGCCGGCAGCCTGTTCCATGTTGACGTGGTCACCGCGGTCGACCCGACCGCCCTGATGGACGCCGCCCGGACCGCCGGGTTGCAGGTGCTGGCCACCACCGGCGCCGCCGACGCCGACCTGGACCGGCTCGTCGACGAAGGAGCACTGGCCAGGCCCACGTTGTGGCTGTTCGGCAACGAGGCCCACGGCCTGCCCGCGGACGTGCTGGCCGCGGCAGACCTCTGTGTGCGGGTGCCGATCCACGGCCGGGCCGAGAGCCTGAACCTGTCCGCGGCCGCCGCCGTCTGCCTCTACGCCAGCGCCCGGGCCCGGCGTCAGGGGCGGCTGTGAACGTCCCGACCGGGGCGACCCGACACGCCACGGATGCGGGAGAGGCCCGTCCACGGGGGATAGGGTCGCCTAAGTAGCGCGCTCGACGAGCGCCCGAAACAACACCGAAATTCTCGAATCCGAAAGGACCGCGTCACCCATGACCGCCACGTTGACTGATCCCACCGCCGACTACGTCAAGCTGCCCCAGTTCGAGAAGACGGGCTACGTCGTGCTCGACCGTTACGACCAGGCCGCGGATCCGCAGGAGTGGAAGGACATCGAGTACGTCGACTGGAAGTCCTCGGGGGAGACCCGGTTCGCGCCGCTGGCCAGCGCCTACGGCGACATGGAGTGCAACGGGTTCTGGAACCACACCCCGCCCAAGACCGACAAGGACGGTGTCTGGGTGGCCAAGAACGTCGGCCTGGCCCCCAAGTTGGCCGAGCGGGCCCAGGAGCCGGGCGCGAACGTCGGCCGATGCCGCGTCATCGAACTCCAGCCGAACAAGTACAGCGACTGCATCTACAACCTGCACCGCGACGACAACAACCGGCTGAATCCCGAGGGCACCGGCTGGATCGTGCGCGGGTTCTTCAACCTCACCGACAACCCCAACTCGGTCATGATCCTGCGTGAAGACCGTGACGACCCCTCCACCGAGTCGCGGATCCCGCTGCCGGCCGGCGCTCAGCTCATCGTGGACACCCAGCGCCTGTGGCACGCCGTCTGGCACCCCGGCGACGAGCCGCGCTACTGCCTGATCACCTCGTGGGAGTCCGGCCCGGAACTGGACGCCTACATCGCCAAGCACCACGGCGTGGACGAGGTGCCCAGCCTGCCGCTGGACCAGGACACGATCGACGAGGCGACCAAGATCGTCGCCCAGCGCCGGGCCGACCGGCTCGCCGCGCTCGCCGCCCAGGGCAAATCCGAAGGCGCCGAGGTCAAGTCCGAAGCCTGAACGAGCCAGTTTGTGGTGGCTCCTGACCCATCCAGCTGGGTCAGTTGCCACCACAAACGGTGAGGGCGGCGTCGATAGACTCGCCTCGACATCCACACCGAGCTGAGCTTGGAGCGACGCTGCCCATGTCCGGGGCCAACGATCAGTACGACCCCAAACGGGTAGCGGTCCTGTCGCAGGAGAACGTCGACGCCGCGGTGGCGGCGGCGCTGGCCGCGATCGACGCCGCCACCGATCTGGACGCCCTGCACGCTGTGTTCGTCGCCCACGTCGGCGACCGCGGCCCGCTGGCCCTGGCCAACCGCGAGATCGCCGCGCTCCCGCCGGCGGCCCGGTCCGAGGCGGGCCAGCGGGTCAACCGGGCCCGCGGGCTGGTCCGCAGCGAGCACGAGAACCGCCGCGCGGAGCTCGAAGTGCAACGAGACCAGGCCGTTCTGGTCGAGGAGACCGTCGACGTCACCCTGCCCTATGACCGCCGCCCGACGGGCGCCCGGCACCCGCTGACCACCATCCAGGAGCGCATCGAGGATCACTTCGTCGCCATGGGTTACGAGGTGGCCGAGGGCCCCGAGATCGAGACCGAGTGGTTCAACTTCGACGCGCTGAACATGGACGCCGACCATCCGGCCCGTTCGATGATGGACACCTTCTTCGTCCGGGGCAGTTATCAAGATGCCGAGGACGGCGGACTGGTGCTGCGCACGCACACCTCACCCGTCCAGGCCCGGACCATGTTGAGCCGCACCCCGCCCATCTACGTCATCTGCCCGGGCAAGGCCTTCCGCACCGACGAACTCGACGCCACCCACCTGCCGGTGTTCCACCAGGTCGAGGGCCTGGTCATCGACGAGGGCATCACCATGGCCGACCTCAAGGGCACGCTCGACCACCTGGCCACGGCCATGTTCGGCGAGGGCATCGTCACCCGGCTGCGGCCGTCCTATTTCCCGTTCACCGAGCCCAGCGCCGAGCCCGACCTGCTGTGTTTCGTGTGCCGCGGCCGGTCCGTCGGCAACCCGGACTGGGACTGCCGCACCTGCGGCAACGAAGGCTGGATCGAGTGGGGCGGCTGCGGCATCGTCAACCCCCGTGTGCTGCGCGCCTGCGGGATCGACGCCGAGCGGTACTCCGGTTTCGCGTTCGGCATGGGGATCGAGCGCACGATGATGTTCCGCAACGACGCCGCCGACATGCGCGACATGGTCGAGGGCGACCAGCGGTTCACCCAGGCCTTCGGAACGGAGGGCTGAGCCGTGCGCCTTCCGGTGAACTGGTTGCGTGAGTACGCCGATCTCGACCCGGCCACCACACCCACCGAGCTGTCCGACGCCCTCATCCGGGTCGGGCTCGAGGTCGAGCGGGTCGAATCCGCCGCGGACGGGTTGAGCGGACCGATCGTCGTCGGACGGGTGCTCTCGGCCGAACCCGAGCCGCAGAAGAACGGCAAGACCATCCGCTGGTGCACGGTGGACGTCGGCGAGGACGACCCGCGCGGCATCGTCTGCGGCGCACCCAACGTCGAGGCGGGCGGCTTGGTCGTCGTCGCGCTGCCCGGGGCCGTCCTGCCCGGCGGGTTCGCCATCGCCGCCCGCAAGACCTACGGCCACATCTCGGACGGGATGATCTGCTCGGTCCGCGAGCTGGGCATCGGCGACGACCACGCCGGGATCCTGGTCCTGCCCGAGTCGGTGCTGGCCGACGGCAAGATCGGCGCCGACGCCCTCGATGCGCTCGGCCTGCGCGACGCCGTCCTCGACATCGCCGTCACCCCCGACCGCGGGTACTGCTTCTCGATGCGCGGGCTGGGCCGAGAAGCGTCGATCGCGCTGTCGGTCGACTTCCACGACGTGGCCGACACGGTCACCGTCCCGGCCGTCGACGGCGGCGCCTACGACGTCGAGGTCAGCGACTCGGTGTCCGGACCGGGCGCGGGTTGCGACCAGTTCGCGGCCCGCGCGGTCACGGGCGTCGATGCCACCCGCCCCACGCCGGACTGGATGAGCCAGCGGCTGCGGCAGTCGGGAATGCGACCGATCTCGCTCATCGTCGACGTGACCAACTACGTGATGCTCGAGACCGGCCAGCCCCTCCATGCGTTCGACCAGAGCAAGCTCACCGGCCCGATCGGCGTCCGGCGCGCCGCGCACGGTGAGACCCTGAAGACGCTGGACGACGTCGAGCGCACGCTTGATCCGGACGACCTCGTGGTCACCGACGACACCGGCCCCATCGGCCTGGCTGGCGTCATGGGCGGCGCGTCCACCGAGATCGACGACGCCACATCCGCGGTGCTGCTGGAGGCGGCGCACTGGGACCCGGCCTCGATCCTGCGCGCAGTCCGCCGGCACAAGCTGCCGAGCGAGGCGGGCAAACGGTTCGAACGCGGCGTCGACCCGAAGATGGCCGCCGTGGCGCTGGCCCGGTGTGTCGACCTGCTGGTCGAGCACGGCGGCGCCACCGCCGCACCGGGCTTCACCGTGGTCGGCGAAGTGCCCGCCCCGGTCGCGATCCGGCTGCCGCCTGATCAGCCCGAGCGGATCGCCGGCCTGCCCATCCCGGCCGACGCCGTGGTGCTGCGCCTGGAACAGGTGGGCTGCACGGTCGCCGGACGTGACCCGCTCGTCGTGACGCCGCCGACGTGGCGTCCCGACCTGCGTGACCCGGCCGACCTGGTCGAGGAGGTCGTCCGGCTCGAGGGCTACGACCGCATCCCGGCCACCCTGCCGTCCGCGCCGCCCGGCCACGGCCTGACCGAGGCGCAGAAGCTGCGCCGAGCCGTGTCACGGGCGGTAGCGGCGGCCGGCTACACCGAGGTGCTGACCACGCCGTTCGTGCCCAGCAGCGTCCACGACGTCCTCGGCTGGTCCGCGGACGATCCGCGTCACCGTCCGATGGTCGTGGTGAACCCGCTGTCCGATGCCGAGCCCGAGCTGCGCACCTCCTTGCTGCCCGGCCTGCTCGCCACCGTCGTGCGCAATACCGGCCGCGGTCTGCGCGACGTCGCCCTGTTCGAGCTGGGACGGGTGTTCCGCGACCGTGACGGCCGCCCGGCCGCGCCCACGCTCGGCGTCGAGCACCGTCCCACTGACGACCAGATCGCCGCCCAGAACGCCGCCCTGCCCGACCAACCGCGCCACGTGGCCGCGGTCGCTGCGGGCGCGGCCGAGCGGGCCGGCTGGTGGGGACCGGGCCGGGCCTATGACTGGGCCGACGCGGTCGAATTGGCCCGCGTGGTCGGTCGGCAGTTCCGGGTCGAGCTGGCGGTCAGCGCGGCTCATACCGCGCCGTGGCATCCCGGCCGTTGTGCCGCCCTGGCGCTGGACGGCCGGGTCATCGGCCACGCCGGCGAGCTGCATCCGCGCGTCGTCGCCGCCCTCGGCCTGCCCGAGCGCACCGTCGCCATGGAGCTGGACTTCGACGCGTTCGACGTCCCCGCACCGGCCAAGACCCCGGTCGTGTCGGGGTTCCCGCCGGTCCTGCTCGACCTGGCCCTGGTCGTCCCGGCCGACGTGTCAGCGGCCGAGGTCCTGGCCGCGGTGCGCGACGGGGCGGGGGAGCTGCTCGAGTCGGCGCGCCTGTTCGACCGGTACGCCGACGCCGAGCGGCTCGGCCCAGGCCTGGCCTCACTGGCCTTCGCGTTGCGTTTCCGCGCCCCGGACCGGACGTTGACGATCGAGGAGGCCACGGCGGCCCGCGATCGCGCGGTAGCCGAGGCCCATGCCCGGGTGGGCGCCCGCCTGCGAACCTGAACCGTCAGACCCGTTCGACCGTGGGCGCGTCCTGGGGGCGCCGGCGGTCGAACCGGACGGCTGGTCAGGGTGCGGTCAGCGGGTGGCGCGGCGGTCGCTGATGAGTGTGGGCAGGGTGGCGGCCATGATCCTGAGGTCGAGGCCGAACGACTGGCGGGCGATGTAGTCGATGTCCAGGGCCACCCGGCGGTGCACTTCGGCCGGCGTGTGCAGGGGGCCGCGTGATCCGTGGATCGCGGCCCAGCCGGTGAGCCCAGGTTTGATTCGGTGTCGGTGGGCGTAGGCACTCACCAGTCCGGCCGACTCGACCTCGCCCGTCTTCATACCGATGGCGTGCGGGCGTGGGCCGACCAGTGACATGTCGCCGCGCAGCACGTTGAACAGTTGCGGCAGTTCATCCAGACTGGATCTGCGCAGGTGGCGCCCGAGCCGGGTGACCCGGTCGTCGCCCGCTACGACCTGTCGTTCGGCCCGGGCGTCGGCGGCGTCGGCCCGCATGGATCGGAACTTCCAGACGACGATCTCCTCGTTGTTGAATCCGTGGCGGCGTTGCCGGAAGAACACCGGTCCCCGGCTGTCCAGCTTGATCAGCACGGCGATGACGGCGAGCAGCGGACTGGCGAGAAGCAGCGCCGGCCCGGCGATGGACAGATCCTGCAGCCGCTTGGCGTACGCCCTGCGCTCGATGTCGGCCCCGCCGTCCAGACTGGCCAGGGGAAGGTCCTCGAGCCGGCTCCGCGCCGCCGCCCCACCCGTCGAGTCGGCGGGGTCGAGGACGAGCGTGACCTCGTTGGGCAACACCGCCAGCCGGGTCGTTATCTCACGAAGGCGGCTCGTCGCCGGGTTCGACGGCAACGACGATCCGATCGACGTAGGGAATGATCCGGTGGCCGATGAGCGCGTCGATGTTCCCCAGCACCGGCACCCCGAGCAGCGACTGGGGGCTGCGCTCGCGGCGGTCGTCGAACACTGCGACGACGTTGACGTGGCCGCTCGCGAGCGCCTCGCTGATCAGCTGCTCGGCGTGGCCGGTGGCGCCGACGATGACCAGGTTCGGGGTCAGCCAGCCGGCGGTCCGCCAGGCTCGCACCGTGCCCCACCACGCCGTGTGCAAGCCGACCAAGGTGGCCGCGGCCAGGACGCCCCACGGCCAGCACGCCTCGATGGCGGCGCGGTCGTGGCCCAGCCGGTAGGACAGCAGCAGGGTCAGCACGCCGAGGAGCCAGGCGCCCGTCAGGTGGGTGAAATGCCTGACGACGCCCTCGCTGCGGACGAATCGGTACAGGCGCAACCAATGCAACGCGCGGCCGAAGACCACCGCCGCCAACACGAACGGGAGCACATCGCCGGCCGGCATCCGCAACAACGACGCCGACGACTGGCGGGCACACACCACGGCGGTCACGAGGGCCAACGCCGACAGGTCGACCACTCGGAACCCGTGCGAGCTGAGCCGTCGGCCCTGCCTGGCGCGGACGCTGATCAGGCGCCGAGGCCGCATCGGCCCCCGCGGCGACCGCAGCGGCCGGGCCACCGTCGATACTGTCATTGGGGTTTCATCGGCAGCCACGACCGGTAGGTGAGCGGCCACAGGTGCGCAACAGCCGGGTCAGGCGAGGTGTTTGAGCGCTTCGCGGCGCGACAGCGGGGCCATGCGGTCGTAGTGCGCGTCCACGAAGACGCGCACCCAGCCCGGGTCGGTGCGGGCGTACTCGCGCAACGCCCAGCCGATGGCCTTGGCGACGAAGAAGTCGCGGTCGTCGAGGTTGGCCTCGATGACGAACGTCAGCAATCCCAGGTCGGTCTGCGACTTGTGGCCGAGCTGGGCGATGATCGAGCTGCGCCGGACCCAACGGTCGTCATCACGGCTCCAGGCGCGCAGCCGGGGAGTCATGGCGGCCCGATCGAGCACGAGCAGGTCGCCGACCCGGTGCGAGACCTCGTCGACGTGGTCCCACCACGCCCCGGTGCGGATCATCTCCTCCAGCAGCGGCACCACGCTGACGTCGCGCAGCCGCCGCGCCGTGCGAGTGTCGAGCAGAGCCGTCGCCGCGTAACGTTCCTCGCGGTGGCCGGCCGAGCGCCACAGCGCACCTGCGGTGGCCATCAGAGTGGCCGCGTCGCCCGGCGGGTGGCCCTTCTCGGCCGCCCGGGTCAGCGCCCGCACGGTCGGCACCCGCACGCCGAGGTAGGGCATGGCTGATTTCATGTAGGCCTGCATGCCGGGAGCGAGCGCCGGCTCGGCCGCCGCGCGCAGGGCGTTCCGGATCTCCTGGATTAGACGCTCGTCCGGGGTGGCCGTCACAGCCCGACAGCGTAGGGATCGGCGCTGACAGTTTCCTACCGATCGTATGTATGGCCGACACGACGAGCCAGGTCGTGCGCTTCGCGCGGCGACGGATGGTCGCCCGTCCTTCGAGGCTGAGGTGGCTCGTGACGCACACACAAAGCGACGACGGTTACGTGTCGGTCGGCCCGGTCGAAGCAACGCATCCTGAGCCGCCGCGGTCGACGGGGCATCGTCGTGTCCCCCCTGGCCCGAGCCTCCAGCTGTAGGAGCCGACAAACCCGCGCCGACGCTGACGTCCCAGCTGATCGGGCTCACCGCCGGCGCGGCCCGCAAGCTTGTCCGAGACCGTAATCGGAACATCCAGCTTCGCGTCGTGGGCCCCAACGACGGTTTGACAGCTGACTTCAGGGAAGGTCGCATAACCGTGTTCATCCGGAATGGTCGCGTCGTTGACGCGTTCCACGGGTAGGTGCCGCGCGGCCCGCCGACCGCGCGCAGTGCAAAGGGTCTGGGGTGCGGGGACCACCAGAACGGCAACCATCGTCTGGCGAACCCTGGAACGGGCGGGATTCACCGTGACGCTGGGCGGGCAACGCGGCTTGCTCGCGCATCTCGACGTCGCTCAACCGTACAAACCGTGAAGCGTTGCCGTATTTATTTGCAGCATCGTGCATAATCGTCCACATGGGATATCGGGTGGCAGTGGCTGGCGCCAGTGGTTATGCGGGCGCCGAACTGCTGCGCCTGGTCTCGGGTCACCCCGACCTGGACCTGACTTTGGCCGCCGCGCACGGTCAGGTCGGACAGCGCGTCGGCGCCGTGCATCCCCACCTGCGGTCGCTGGCTGACGTCGAGTTCGTCGACGCCGACCCGTACGCGATGGCCGACGCCGACGTCGTCTTCCTGGCGTTACCGCACGGGACGTCGGCCGCGCTCGCGGCCCAGCTCCCGGACGATTTGCGGATCGTAGACCTCGGCGCCGACCACCGGTTGCGCGACGCCGCGGCGTACGAGCGGTACTACCAGGCGCCGCACCCCGGCACGTGGACCTACGGCCTGCCCGAACTGCCCGGCCAGCGGGACGCGATCGCCGGCAGCCTGCGGGTGGCCAACACCGGGTGCTACGCGGTGGCGATCATCACCGCGCTGGCCCCTCTGATCGCCGCCGGAATCGTCGAGGTGGACGACGTCGTTGTGGTCGCGGCCAGCGGCACCACCGGCGCCGGTACCGCGGCCAAGCGGTCCCTGCTCGGCAGTGAGGTCATGGGCGACCTGTCGGCCTACAAGGTCGGCCGCCACCAGCACGTCCCCGAGATCCTGCAGGCCACCCGTGCCCGGACGCTGAGCATGACGCCGATCCTGGCCCCGATGCCGCGCGGCATCCTGGCCACAGTCACCGCCCGCCCGCTCGGATCGGTCACGGTCGACGACGCGCGCGAGGTGCTGGGCGCGGCCTACGCCGACGCCCCGTTCGTCCACCTCCTGCCCGAGGGCCTGGTGCCCCACACCGCGGCCACGTTCGGCTCGAACTCGGTCCACCTGCAGGTCGACGTCGACGTGAGCTCGGGCCGGGTCATCGTCACCAGTGCCATCGACAACCTGGGCAAGGGTGCGGCCGGGCAGGCCGTGCAGAACGCCAACCTGATGCTGGGCCTGCCCGAGACCGCCGGCCTGAGCGTGGACGGCATCAGATGACAGGAGTCCTTTACGCACAAGGCTTTCGTGCCGCCGGCGTCGCGGCCGGGCTGAAGTCCTCCGGCGATCCCGACGTCGCCCTGGTCGTCAACGACGGCCCGTCCGCCGCCGCCGCGGCCGTCTTCACCGCCAACCGGGTCAAGGCTGCGCCCGTGTTGTGGTCGCAGCAGGTCGTGGCCGACGGTCGGGTCAGGGCCGTCGTCCTCAACTCGGGCGGCGCGAACGCCTGCACCGGCCCGGACGGGTTCGCCGACACCCACCGCACGGCCGAATACGTGGCGTCACAGCTCGGCGTGGGCGCCGGGGACGTCGTCGTCTGCTCGACCGGCCTGATCGGTCGCCGGCTGCCGATGCCTGAACTGCTAGATGGCGTCACCGCGGCAGTGGCCGACCTACCGAACGGCACGGGCGAGGACGCGGCCCGGGCCATCTGCACCACCGACTCTCACCCCAAGCAGGCCGCGGTCGAAGTGGACGGCTGGCGTATCGGCGGCATGGTCAAGGGCGCGGGCATGCTCGCCCCGTCGCTGGCCACGATGCTCTGCGTCATCACCACCGACGCCGCCATCGACGCTGCCACAGCCAACCGGGTGCTGCGGGACGCGGTCAGGACGACCTTTGACCGGGTCGACTCGGACGGCTGCATGTCCACCAACGACACCGTTCTGCTCATGGCCAGCGGGGCGTCGCAGGTGACGCCGTCAGCGGGAACCTTCGCCACGGCGCTGCGCACACTCTGCGCCGATCTGGTCGGCCAGTTGCTGGCCGACGCCGAGGGCTCGACCAAGGACGTCACCATCGAGGTGATCAACGCCGCGACCGAGGACGACGCGGTCGAGGTCGGGCGGGCGGTGGCGCGCAACAACCTGCTCAAGTGCGCGCTGTTCGGGGCCGACCCGAACTGGGGCCGCGTCCTGGCCGCGGTCGGCACGACTAGGGCTGCGTTCGAGGCCGACCAGCTCGACGTGAGCATGAACGGGGTCGCGGTGTGCCGGGCCGGCGGGGTCGGCGACGACCCGGACCAGGTCGACCTGACCGGGCGGGCCGTGCACATCCTGGTCGACCTCCACGCCGGCGACGAGACAGCCACCGTGCTGACCAACGACCTTTCCCACGCGTACGTACACGAGAACTCGGCCTACTCGACATGAGCGAGATCGCTCAACTCGACCTGACCAGCGCGATAAGCCGCGCCGACGCCCTGGACAAGGCGGCCGTGCTGATAGACGCGCTCCCGTGGTTGGAACGGTTCCACGGCAAGGTCGTGGTGGTGAAGTTCGGCGGCAACGCCATGGTCTCGCCCGAGCTCGCCCGCGCCTTCGCCGAGGACATCGTCTTCCTGCGTTACGCCGGCATCCGTCCGGTCGTGGTGCACGGCGGCGGGCCGCAGATCAACGCCCACCTCGACCGGCTCGGCATCCGCAGCGAGTTCCGGGCCGGGCTGCGGGTCACCACCCCGGAAACGATGGAGATCGTGCGGATGGTGCTGGTCGGCCAGGTCAACGGCGACGTCGTCAACTCGATCAACGACCACGGTCCGTTCGCGGTCGGCCTGTCCGGTGAGGACGGGGGACTGCTCACCGCCGCCCGCCGCTACGCCGAAGCCGACGGCCAGCCGGTCGACCTGGGCCAGGTCGGTGACATCGTCGCCGTCGATCCCGGCACCGTGCTGGAGCTGCTCGACGCCGGACGCATCCCGGTCGTGGCCACGGTCGCCCGCGGCGCGGACGGCTTGAGCTACAACGTCAACGCCGATACCGCGGCCGCCGCCCTGGCCGCCGCCGTCGGGGCCGAGAAGCTCGTCGTGCTCACCGACGTCGCCGGCCTGTACGCGGACTGGCCGGCCAGCGACGAGGTCATCAGCCGCATCACCGCCACCGAGGTCGAGCGCCTGCTGCCGTCGTTGGTGTCCGGGATGATCCCGAAGATGCGGGCCTGCCTCGACGCCGTCGAGGGCGGCGTGCACAGCGCCCACCTGCTGGACGGCCGCGTCCCGCACGCCCTGCTGGTCGAGGTGTTCACCAGCGCCGGCATCGGCACCATGGTTGTGCCGGATGCGTTCGTAAGAGAGGCCACGTCATGATCACGTCCAACACCGAGGCGCTCCAGGTGCGGTGGCAGCAGGCGATGATGCCCAATTACGGCACGCCGTCGGTCGCGCTCGATCACGGCCAGGGCGTGCACGTATGGGATGTGGACGGGCGCGAATACCTCGACTTCATCGCCGGGATCGCCGTGTCGTCGCTGGGCCACGCGCATCCGGCCATCGTCGATGCCGTCAGCCACCAAGTGGGCCGGCTGGCCCACACGTCCAACCTGTTCATGCACGAACCGGGTATCGCGCTGGCCGAACGGCTGCTCGGTCTGGTCGACGCACCAGGACGGGTGTTCTTCGCCAACAGCGGTGCCGAGGCCAACGAATGCGCGCTCAAGTTGACCCGTCTGCACGGTCGCGCGCTCGACCCGTCCGGCGCCCGGCTCGAGGTCGTGGCCACCGACGGCGGCTTCCACGGACGCACTATCGGTGCCCTGTCACTGACCGGCACGCCGGCCAAACGCGAGCCGTTCCAACCGCTGCCCGGTCCGGTGCGCTTCGTTCCGTTCGGTGACGAGGACGCGCTGCGAGCCGCGGTGGGTCCGCAGACCGCGGCGCTGTTCCTGGAGACCACCCAGGGCGAAGCCGGAGTGGTGCCCGCCCCGGCCGGTTACCTGGCCCTGGCCCGGCGGCTGTGTGACGACTCCGGCGCCTTGCTCGTCATCGACGAGGTGCAGAGCGGCATCGGGCGCACCGGGCAGTGGCTGGCCAGCCAGGCCATGGGGGTGCGGGCCGACGTCATCACCCTGGCCAAAGGGCTGGGTGGTGGCCTGCCCATCGGGGTGTGCATCGGCCTCGGGGCGGCCGGTGAGCTGTTCCACCCGGGTCTGCACGGCAGCACCTTCGGCGGCAACCCGGTATCGGCCGCGGCCGCCTTGGCCGTGCTCGACACGATCGAGAAGGACGACCTGCTCGCCTCGGTGCGCGAGGTCGGCGCCCACCTGGCCGGTGGTTTGACGGCCGTCCAGAGCCCGCTGGTCGAGAGCGTCCGTGGCACCGGGCTGTGGCTGGGCGTGGTCCTGGCCGAACCCGTGGCCGTGCAGGTGGAAGCCGCGGCCCGCACGCGCGGCCTGCTGGTCAACGCGGTCAAGCCGGACGTCCTGCGCCTGGCCCCGCCCCTGATCGCCACGATCGCCGACGTCGATGCCGCCGTCGCGATCCTCACCGACGCCCTGGCCGAAGTCGGGGCCACGACTGGGGCCGACGCATGACCAGGCATTTCCTACGCGACGACGACCTGAGCCCGGCCGAACTGGTAGACGTCCTCGACCTGGCCGACGAGGTCAAGGCCGACCGTTTCAAGCACCGCCCGCTGGAAGGCCCACGCGCTGTGGCGCTCGTGTTCGACAAGACCTCCACCCGCACCCGGGTGTCGTTCAGCGTCGGCGTCGCCGAACTGGGCGGCTTTCCGCTGGTGATCGATTCGGCCACGTCCCAGCTGGGCCGGGGCGAGCCCATCGCCGACACCGCCCGGGTCTTGGAACGGCAGGTCGCAGCGATCGTCTGGCGCACCTTCGGCCAGGACCGGATCGAGGAGATGGCCCGGTACAGCCACGTGCCGGTCGTCAACGCCCTCACCGACCAGTTCCACCCGTGCCAGATCCTGGCCGACCTGCAGACCGTGCGCGAGCGCAAGGGCAAGCTGGCCGGGCTCACCTTCAGCTACGCCGGCGACGGGGCCAACAACATGGCCCACTCCTACCTGCTCGGCGGTGCGGCCGCGGGCATGCACGTGCGGATCGGCACACCGTCGTCCTATCCGCCCGACCCCGAGATCGTCGCCACGGCCACGCGCATTGCCGCCGACACCGGCGGATCGATCACCGTGTCGGACTCACCCGTTGCCTGCTTCGACGGGGCCGACGTGGTCGCCACCGACACCTGGGTCTCCATGGGCCAGGAGGACGAGAAAGAAGAACGCCAGGGGGTGTTCGGACAGTTCAGCGTCACCGCGCAAAACCTAGCTCGGGCGCACCCCGAGGCGGTCGTGCTGCACTGCCTGCCGGCCTACCGCGGCGCCGAAATCGCCGCCGACGTCATCGACGGTGCCCAGTCCGCGGTCTGGGACGAGGCCGAGAACCGCCTGCACGCCCAGAAGGCCCTGCTCATCTGGCTCCTGGCGCGAACGTCTTGAGCACGCCCCAGAAAACCGCGCCCACCGAAGGCGCCGGCCGGGCGTCGCGCCACGCCCGCATCGTCGAGACGCTGGCCCACCGGTCGGTCCGCTCGCAGGCCGAACTCGCCGCCCACCTGGCCGCCGCCGGCGTGCGGATCACGCAGGCCACCCTGTCGCGCGACCTGGACGAGCTCGGTGCGGTCAAGCTGCGCACCCCGGACGGCGGGCTGCCCGTCTACGTCATCCCCGAGGACGGCTCCCCGCTGGCCCACCGCGCCGTCGACGACGCGCCACCGGTCCGGTTGGCCCGGCTGGCCGGCGAACTGCTGGTCTCCGCCGAGGCCAGCGCGAACCTGTGCGTGCTGCGGACGCCGCCGGGGGCGGCCCACTTCCTGGCCTCGGCCGTCGACCGCGCGGGCCTGCCCGACGTACTCGGCACGATCGCCGGCGACGACACCATCCTCGTCATCGCCCGGACCCCCGACGGCGGTCCCGCCCTCGCCCGGCGCTTCCTTAAACTGACCGACCACGCAAACAATGCCCCAATCGATGAGGCCCCGATCGATGACCAGGTGGGAGACGCACCCTCGTGAGCAAAGTCCTGACCGCGCTGCCGGTCGGCGAGCGGGTCGGCATCGCCTTCTCCGGCGGCCTCGACACGTCCGTCGCGGTGGCGTGGATGCGGGCCAGGGGCGCCGTTCCGTGCACCTACACCGCCGACATCGGCCAGTACGACGAGCCCGACATCGACAGTGTCCCCACCCGGGCGATGCAGTACGGCGCCGAGATCGCCCGCGCCGTCGACTGCCGCCGCGAGCTGGTCGAAGAGGGCCTGGCCGCGATGGCGTGCGGCGCTTTCCACGTGCGCTCCGGCGGGCGGACGTACTTCAACACCACCCCGCTCGGGCGGGCGGTCACGGGCACGATGCTGGTCCGGGCCATGCGCTCGGACGAGGTCAACATCTGGGGCGACGGCTCCACGTTCAAGGGCAATGACATCGAGCGGTTCTACCGCTACGGACTGCTGGCCAACCCGCTGCTGCGCATCTACAAACCTTGGTTGGACGCCGCGTTCGTGCACGAGCTGGGCGGGCGGGCCGAGATGAGTCAGTGGCTGGTCGAACGCAACCTGCCCTACCGCGACAGCAAGGAGAAGGCCTACTCCACCGACGCCAACATCTGGGGCGCCACCCACGAGGCCAAGACGCTGGAACACCTCGACGTGTCCCTGGAAACCATCGAACCGATCATGGGGGTGAAGTTCTGGGACGCGGCCGTCGACATCGCCCCCGAGGACGTCACCGTGGCGTTCGCCGATGGCCGGCCGGTGGCGATCAACGGGGTCGATTACACCGACCCGGTCGCGCTCGTCCACGAGGCGAACACGGTCGGCGGCCGGCACGGGCTCGGCATGTCCGACCAGATCGAGAACCGGATCATCGAGGCCAAGTCGCGCGGCATCTACGAGGCACCGGGAATGGCCCTGCTGTGGACGGCGTACGAACGGCTGCTCAACGCGGTCCACAACGAGGACACCATCGCCAACTACCACGCCGAGGGCCGCCGGCTCGGGCGGTTGCTGTACGAGGGCCGCTGGTTCGACCCGCAGTCGCTGATGCTGCGGGAGTCGATCGACCGCTGGGTGGCCTCGCTCATCACCGGCGAGGTCACCCTGCGACTGCGCCGCGGTGAGGACTACACCGTGCTGGACACCCGCGGACCGGCCCTGTCCTACCACCCCGACAAGCTCTCGATGGAGCGCACCGAGAACGCCGCCTTCGGCCCGGTCGACCGGATCGGGCAGCTGACGATGCGCAACCTCGACATCGCCGATTCCCGGGCCAAGCTGGAGCGCTACGCCGCCAAGTCCGAGCTGTTGACGGGACGCACGCAGCTCTTCGGTGCGCTCGCCACGGCCGGGTTGGACGAGCACGGCGCCGACCAGATCACGGCCAATCCGCGTTCAGCCTCGGATGTGGGCACCGACGAGACCGTGCTGGACAGCGCGGCCATGGAGTCGGGCGTTGACTGATCCCGACCGCGCTCCGGGCCTGGCGCTCTGGGGCGGCCGCTTCGACGATGGTCCCGCGCCCGCGTTGATCGCGCTGTCGCGCTCGACCCACTTCGACTGGCGCCTGGCGCCCTACGACCTCGCCGGGTCAGAGGCACACGCCCGCGCGCTGTACGCGGCCGGATTGCTCGACGACGCGGAACTGGCCGGCCTCACCGACGGCCTGGACGCACTCTCCGCCGACGTCGCCGAGGGCCGTTTCGCCGCCGTCCCCGCGGACGAGGACGTGCACACCGCCTTGGAACGCGGGTTGATCGACCGGGTGGGTGACGAACTCGGTGGGCGCCTGCGGGCCGGCCGTTCGCGCAACGACCAGATCGCCACGCTGGTGCGGATGTTCCTGCGCCACGAAGCCCGCACCCTGGCCGCCGAGGTCGGCGCGCTCATCGAGGCCCTGTTGGCCCAGGCGCAACGTCACCTCGGTGTGGCCATGCCCGGGCGCACCCACCTCCAGCACGCCCAGCCGGTGCTGCTGTCACACCACCTGCTGGCCCACGCGTGGGCGCTGAGCCGCGACGTCGCCCGTTGGCAGGACTGGGACCGCCGGGCCGCGCTCAGCCCGTACGGCGCCGGTGCGCTCGCTGGATCGTCGCTCGGCCTCGACCCCGCCCTGGTCGCGGCCGACCTCGGCTTCGACGGCCCCGAGGAGAACTCGATCGACGCCACCGCGTCCCGTGACGTGGTCGCCGAGTTCTCCTTCGTCACGGCCATGCTCGGCGTCGACCTGTCCCGGCTGGCCGAGGAGATCATCCTGTGGGCCACCCGGGAGTTCGGGTTCGTCACGCTGCCCGACGCCTACTCCACCGGGTCGTCGATCATGCCGCAGAAGAAGAACCCGGACGTGGCCGAGCTGGCCCGGGGCAAGGCCGGTCGTCTCATCGGCGACCACGCCGGCCTGCTGGCCACCCTCAAGGGACTGCCGCTGGCCTACAACCGGGACCTGCAGGAGGACAAGGAGCCGGTCTTCGACGCGGTGGACACCCTGCACCTGCTGCTGCCCGCCCTGGCCGGGCTCGTCGCCCACCTCCAGTTCCACCCCGAACGGCTGGCAGAGCTGGCCCCGCAAGGGTTCTCCCTGGCCACCGACATCGCCGAGTGGCTCGTGCGTCAACACGTCCCCTTCCGGGTCGCACACGAGGTCGCCGGCGCCTGTGTCCGCGCCTGCGAGGAACGCGGCATCGAGCTGGCCGAGCTGAGCGACGCCGACTTCGCCGCGATCTCACCGGCTCTGACGCCGGCCGTGCGCGACGTGCTCACGGTCGCGGGCTCGATCGGCTCGCGCTCGGGGTACGGCGGCACCGCGCCGGTCCGGGTGGTCGAGCAGCTCGACCGGCTGCGGGCCCGGTGCGACGACCAGGCCCGCTGGGCCGAGGTCGTCCCCGGCGCGTGAACGGACCCGCGGCGCGCCGGCTGCTGAGGGCGCGCGCCGTCGACGTCGCCCCGCGGCTGCTGGGCGCGCGGTTGACCAGCTCCGTGGGCGGAGCGGACGTCACCGTCCGACTCACCGAGGTCGAGGCGTACGAGGGCGCAGACGACCCGGCCTCGCACGCCTTCCGTGGGGCGACTGAACGCAACGCGATCATGTTCGGCCCGCCCGGGTTCCTGTACGTCTACTTCGTTTACGGCATGCACTGGTGCGCCAACGTCGTCTGCGGGCCCGCCGACGTGGCCAGCGCCGTGCTGATCCGGGCTGGCGAGGTCGTCGAGGGTGCGGACGTCGCCACCGGTCGCCGCCCGGCCGCCCGGCGCAACGCGGACCTGGCCCGCGGCCCGGCCCGCCTGGCCCAGGCCCTCGGCCTGACCCGATCCGAAAACGGCACCGACCTGCTGTCCCCCGATTCCACCGTCCGTCTCGACCTGCCCCGGACGCCGGCACCCACCTGGGCGGCCGGCCCGCGGGTCGGGGTCGCCGTTGCCGCCGAGGCGCCGTTGCGCTTCTGGCTGCCGGGCGAACCCAGCGTCTCGCCCTACCGCCCGGCGGTGCGCAAGCGGGTTGGCCCGGCCAGGCAGACTTAGCCCCCGTGACCGATCGATCTGTGAGCGAATCAACCGTGCCCGACATCCTGCCGCCCGAGCTCCGTGACGCCTACGAGGTGCTGGTCTCCGGGACCGCGGCCGTCCTGCCCGCCGACGGGCTGGCCGAACGGATGGCCGCGGCGCACCGTGAGCACCGCCCGCTGCGGGTCAAGCTGGGCATCGACCCGTCCGGGTCGAACCTCACCCTCGGCCACGCCGTCGTGCTGCGCAAGCTGCGCCAGTTCCAGGACGCCGGCCACGTCGCCGTCCTCGTGGTCGGTGGCTTCACCGGGCAGGTCGGCGACCCGTCCGGGCGGACCGCCACCCGGGTCGCGCAGAGCGCCGAGACGGTGATGGCCAACGCCACCGGCTACTTCGAGCAGCTGATGCGCATCCTGGACCGCAACCGGTGCGAGGTCGTGGACAACGCATCGTGGCTCAGCCCGATGGTGCTCGGCGACCTGCTCGGCTACACCCGTCAGGTCACGGTCGCCCAACTGCTCGAGCGCGACGACTTCGCCCGCCGGTTCAAGGCCAACGAACCGATCACGCTGTCGGAGTTCTTCTACCCGCTGCTGCAGGGAATCGACTCGGTGGAGATCCACGCCGACATCGAGCTCGGCGGCACCGACCAGACCTTCAACAACCTGGTCGGCCGCGAACTCCAGCGCAGCCGGGGTCAGGCGCCGCAGGCGGTAGTCACCTTGCCGCTGCTGGTCGGAACCGACGGCGTCGAGAAGATGGGCAAGTCGCTGGGCAACTTCATTGCCATCGACGCACCCGCCGCCGAGCAGTTCGGTGCCCTGATGAGCATCCCGGACTCGGTCGTGGGCATGTACGCGCAGCTCTGCGCCGGCCTGCATCCGCGGGTCGTCGCCGAGCTCGCCGCCGAAGCCGCCGCCGGTGGGCCGGCTGCGAACCAGGCCAAGCGGGCGATGGCCCGCGCGGTGGTCGGTCTCTACCACGGGGGGCTGGCTGCGGTGCAGGCCGAGGAACGTTTTGATGCCGTGTTCAAGCGCGGCGAGCAGCCGGTAGACGTCGCGACCCACCCGCTCCCCGAGGGCGACCCGCTGCACCTGCCGGCGCTGTTGGTCGACAGTGGCCTGGCTGAGTCGTCCAGTGCCGCACGCCGGCTGATCAGCAGCGGGGCGGTGCGGATCGACGGTCGGGTGATCACCCCGGGCGAGCTCGACCTCGCCCGAGCCACCCTGGATGGTGCGGTGCTGTCGGTGGGCAAGCGCCGGCTGGTCCGGCTGCAGTCCTGACCGGCCCCGAGCAGCGCCAGCGGCGATGGCGCGCTGTCGATTCAGCGGTTCAATTGCCTATAGGGACCCTGATTCGAAGGCGCGACACGCCAGGCGTACGAGATTTGACGTCACCGGGACGCTTTGACTACAGTTCATCTTGTTCGGCCCGAGCGTCACACCGGCACGATGCGGGTGATACCGGCCGAACCGCCCCGGAGCACCAGGCAGCGCCGCTGAATCGCGCGCCCACGGTCGCCGGAACCGGGCGGAGCAGCCGTTTGACGGCGCGAAACCGACCGGGTAGTGTTTACGAGGTTGCCCCCGAGACGCCTGAAAAGGCCTCAACGGTGTGCGTCCGCTCCTTGAGAACTCAACAGTGTGCCGAAAGTTAGTGCCATAAGCAATACCTCGTCCACTCGGCGGGCCGGTTTCGATCGGTGCGCTGTCTGAACGATTCCTTTGGTACATCGAGCAAATGAAATGTCAGCTCGTATGGACCAGCGATCGATCATCGCGAGAGCGATGCTTTCTGTGTCGACACTCCGCCGACCTCCGGGTCGGCGGGTAGTCATAAACATTCACGGAGAGTTTGATCCTGGCTCAGGACGAACGCTGGCGGCGTGCTTAACACA
>CAXULW010000002.1:0-127545 GCA_964252015.1 uncultured Jatrophihabitantaceae bacterium
CCGGCATCAACCAAGCCTACTAAACTACGTCTAAATTATTGACTCACGACACTAGATCGTCATGTGCAGGAATGGTGAGGAGTACTCCGGATCGTCCGTCAACGCTGCCTCGGCGGCGTGCGGATCGGCTCGGCCGGCTTCGGCCGCGATGGTCATGCCCAGGAGCCGGACGTCGCCCGCCGTGGCCAACCCGGTGATCTCCTCGTGGGACAAAACCCACGAGACCGCGGCCCGGATGCGCGCGGCATCGTGGTACGGCTCGTACCAGGTCGAGTAGTTCTCGTCGCTACCTTCTGGCCAGTTGCGGCGCGACACCGTCTTGATCGTCATGAGCCCCGCGTCCTGGCCGCGCACCTCCTCGACCAGGCTCTCGTAGCCCGACCGGTAGACCGGGTCACGCCACAGCACCGGGTTTAGCGGCGTGAGCACGGTGGCGAACGGATGGCGCCGCAGCCCCTCGAGATGGGTGGTGGCCGCCTCGGTGCCGTGTCCGGTGATGCCGACCGCGCCGACCAGTCCCTCTTCCTGCGCTCGTACGGCCGCCTCCAACGCCCCGTCCGGGCCGGTCACCCGGTCGAGCTCGGCCAGATCGCCGACGGCGTGCAGTTGCAGGAGGTCGACCCGGTCGGTTTGCAGCCTTTCCAACGACGCGTTGATCGAGGCCCAGGCACCGTCGGCGCTCCGCTCCCCGGTCTTGGTGGCCAGGAAGATGTCGGACCGGATGCGCGGCATCCAAGGCCCCAGGCGCAGTTCGGCGTCACCGTAGCTGGCCGCGACGTCGAAGTGATTGATGCCGGCAGCGAGCGCCTCGGCGATCGAGGCATCGGCCGTGTCCTGATCGACGGACCCCAGGGCGGCCGCTCCGTATATGAGCACGGAGCTGGAGTGCCCGAGCCGTCCGAGCCTGCGGTATTCCATGTCAGACCTCCGTCTGTTTCGCGGAACTGGAGCCCGGCGGTCGAGCCGGCGTGCCGGATCAGCCAGGTCCGGGCGACCGGCGTGCTCGCAACGCCCTACCAGGACCGAGGTTATCGGTCGTAGACGTCCCGGCGATGCCCGACGGCGACGACGACTACGAGGAGGATCTCGTCGTCGAGCGAGTAGATGACGCGGTAGTCACCCACCCGAACACGGAAACCCGGCCGGCCTTGAAGAGCGCGAGCGGCCGGTGGACGAGGGTCCTGCGCCAACATCGCAATGGCGCCCTGCAGACGACGACGTACCGGTGGATCAAGCTTGCCCAGGGCGCGGACGGCCGCGGGTCGCAACTCGATCCGGTAAACGCTCACGTCCAGCCGAGATCGGCCTTGACCTGCTCCCAGGGAATGTTCGGGCCTTCTTCATCCATCGCCGCGTCAAACGCCGCGACGTCGTCGGCATCCTCCAGTGCCTCGATCAGCTTTCCGTACTGTTCGGGACTTACGAGTACGGCCGCCGGTCGCCCGTACCGCTCAAGGAAAACCGCCTCCGTGCGAGCAAGTTCGACCGCGTCGGTTAGATTCTCCCGCGCCGCGCTGATGTTCATCGTCGCCATCTCGCCATCGTACGATTCGGCATAACGCTTGTACAACACGGAGCTGAGCTAGCACGGCCGAATCCCTTGACTGCGCGGTGCTCACCGCTGACGTGAGGCTCAGTCACGCGTGCGGAATCAGGTGTCCGGTCACGGTCGTGCCCAGCTAGCGCGAGCTCCCCGCAACCGCCACGGGCTGGAACGCACCCTGGTCGCGGTTCCGCACTCAGGCGAAGGGATCGGCCAGGTACAGCAGCGCATTACGGTCTTCCGGGGGACCACTGCGTGGGTGTGCCTCGAGTGGATCCCGCCGCCACTGCCAGTCGTTGGCGGCCAGCTCGCGCGACAAGCCCGCGATCGCGTCCACCCGGTCGGCATCTCCTGACCACGGCGCGTCTCCGGTGTGGTCGAGCATCGTCGTCGCCACCATCAACGAGCCACCCTGGCGGATCAGTTCGACGATCCGACCCTGCTGCGGCCAGTCGATGAGTGAGGGGGAGGTGACCTCCCACCAGCTCGGATGCGCGACGACGGTGGTCTTGTGCGAGTGGCCGTTCAACCACAGCACGACGCTGGGATGGCGGTCCAGGCCGGCCTCGAACTCGGCGGCCAGGACCCGGCCGCCGGACCCGTAGTCGTTCACGAAATGCCGCAGCGGGTGGTGGCTGGCCAGCACGACGTAGCGCCGTTCGGAATCGGCCGCGCTCAACTCGTCCTGCAGCCACTGCCACTGTTCCAGGTCGAGCGAGCCCTCCCAACCGCCGTACTCGTTGACCGAATCCATGACCAGGAAGGTCACCGGGCCGTGGTCGTAGCGGTAGAACGCAGCACCGCTCCCCCGCGCGGCCGCCGGAAAGCCGTGACCATGCGGGCGCGCACCGGCGCGGAAGTGGGCGGCGACGAACTCGGCCCGGGTGATCGCGCGCCGGGCGGGATCGCGGGTGACCCGGCGATGGCCGGCTTCCCGCAGCCGGGCCAGGGCGACCGGGTCGCATCCGGCCAGACCGACGAGCAGGCCGAGCACCTCGTCGCTGGACCAGTGGCCGGGAACCTGCACCGGCTTGCGGTATCCGGTCACGAACCGGCCGAGGATGCCCGGCGCGGCCAGCGTGCCCTGCAGCAGTTGATCGTGGTTGCCGTGCACCGCCAGCCACGGCGCGCGCAGCCCCGCCGCGAGGAACGGTTGCCGGGAGGAGTCGAGCAGACCGGGCACGGTGGGGAAGCCGAACTTGGTCCGCGGCAGGTCCGGCCACACGCTCTGCGGATGCCAGAAACGTTCGTCGAAGTCCACGTCGTCGCACACGCCCTCGTACCGGTCCGGATCGCCCGAGTCGGGTCGCACCTCGCCGCCGTCGAGCAGGTTCACGTACCAGCCGAGCTCGTTGCTCTGCGCGTTGTCGGTGAGATCGCCGGTGATGATGGCCAGGTCGAGGGCGGCGCCGCCGACCGGTCCGGCGGCCACGCCGTTCACCGCCCGCACCATCGCGTCGACCACGTGTGCAGTCAGTCCTTCCTGGGCCCGGTACGTGCCGACTTCGTCGAGATGTTCGACCAGGGGTGAATCGGGGTCGGCGAAGCGGTCGAGGAACTCGACCCGCCCGGGCGATTGGGAATCGCAGATGTGCAGGTCCGACAGGTGGGCCACCGACAGCAGCACGTCGGCGTCGTCCCCGAGTGCAGGCGTGACCCCGTCGCCCCCGATAGCGCCCCCGCGAACGACGTGGGGCTCGCCCGGCCCGAAGCGCAACGTCCGGTAACCACCGGGGTTGGGATCGCCACCGCCCAGCCGGCGCAGGTGCGTGCTCATCGGGCGAACGCGAAGCTATTGCCCGGCCAGCGTCGCTTGTTCGTCGAGCTGTTCCCTGGCCAGCGCGGCCAGTTCGTCCTCGGCCGCCAGCAGTACCGGGCGGTCGAGCAGGCTGAACGACACCCGCGTACCGGGCGTGAAGTCGCCGCCGCGGTGGGACTGCACGTCGGCCAACAAGGTGACGCCGTCGGTCCGCAGGAGCTGCAGCCGCACCGACGAACCCCGGAACGTCGACACGGTCACCACCGAGTCACCCTGGTCGTCGCGGCTGACCACCACCGCCTCAGGGCGGACGAGCGCCTGCACCGAGCTGCCCACCCGCCGGGCCTCGCCGTCGGCGGGCAACACCTGCCGGCCGATGCGGACCTTGCCGTCGGCCTCGACGATGCCTCCCAGATGGTTCATCGACCCGATGAACTCGGCCACGAACGCCGTGGTCGGGCGATCGTACAACTCGGCCGGAGCCGCGCACTGCTCGAGCTTGCCCAGGCGCATGACCCCCACCCGGTCGGCGACGGAGAACGCCTCCTCCTGGTCGTGGGTGACGAACACCGTGGTGACGCCGAGCTCGAGCTGGATCCGGCGGATCTCCTCGCGCAGCTGTTCCCGCACCTTCGCGTCCAGGGCCGACAGGGGCTCGTCGAGCAGCAGCACCCGGGGTGAGATGGCCAGCGCCCGGGCCAGGGCGACGCGCTGCTGCTGGCCGCCGGACATCTCGTGCGGGTACTTGTCGGCGTGGGCGCTGAGCCCGACCAGCTCGAGCAGTTCGCGGGCGCGGGCCTTGCGCTGGGCCGAGGACTGCTTGCGCAACCGGAGCCCGAAGCCGACGTTGTCGAGCGCCTTCATCGTCGGGAACAGGCTGTAGGACTGGAACACCATGCCCATGTCGCGCTTGTTCACGGGCACCCGCGAGACGTCCTGGCCGCCGACCAGGACCGAGCCGGTGGTCGGTTGGTCGAAGCCGGCCAGCATGCGCAACGCGGTCGTCTTGCCGCACCCGGACGGCCCCAGCAACGCGAGCATCTCACCGGGCTCGATGCGCAGGTTCAGCCCGTCGAGGGCATGCATCGCGCCGTAGACGCGGTGCACGTCGCGGTACTCGACCTCGGTGCCCTCGATCTTGCTGATCCCGTCGGTCACCGGAATCGATCCACGGGTGTCGGCCGGTGGGTCTGACGGTGAGGTCTTCGCGGCGGTGGTCATGGATCAGCCCTTCGCTTGCGAGGTTCGGCGGCCGTTGACCGCACCGATGATCAGCAGCAGGGCCTCGACGATGAACAGGCTCAGCACGGACGTGGCCGCCTGCACCTGGCCCGACGTCGTCGGCAGGTTCTCCAGCCACACCGGGAACGGGTGGAACAGCAGGATGCTGGCGATGGTGTACTCGCCCATCACCAGCGCGAAGCACAGGAAGGTGGCGTTGACGATGGCTGTGCTCAGGCACGGGATCAATACCCGGAACAAGGTGGTGAACCAGCCGGCACCGAGATTGCGTGACGCCTCGACCAGGGTGCGCGAATCGATCGAGCGGATGCCGGCGTCGAGGGCACGGAACACGAACGGCAGCGACAACATCATGTACAGGAACACCAGGATCAACGGCACGTTCTCGGACAGCAGGTGGTTGTTGACGAACGCGATGCTCCACCCGTGGAAGTTCGACTTCATCCAGCCCAGCGAGTCCGACACCCCGACCACGAGCACGACCGGCGGGAATACCAGCGGCAACAGGGTGAGGATCTCGACCACCGCGCGCACCTTCGGGTAGCGCAGGTGGATGAGCAGCATCGTCGGCAACATGACCGCGAGCGTCAGCGCGATGGTCAGCACGGCCAGGATGATGGAGATCTTGAACGACGACGAGAAGGTCTGCTGGCCGGTGGCGGCCTTGGCGAAGATCGATGTGTAGGCGTCCAGGGTGAACGGACCGCCGATGCGTTTGTGCGTCGTCGTATTGGTCTTGTGGTTCTGGATGGTGAACAGGAACGCGATCAGCAGTGGGCCGATGAAGTAGACCGCCGCGATGGCCAGGATGAGCCAGCGCCCCCACGGCCTGGACCGGGCCCTGCGTCCGCGGGTGGTCGGCGGCACGGCCAGCGTCTGGGCCACGGCCAGTGTGGGCGCGCCGCCGATCGCCGGGGCACTCATCCGAGCCACCGCGACGTGCGGCGTTGCAGCAACTGGTAGACGAGCGTGAGCGGGATGACGAGGATGACCATGTCGAGGGCCATGGCCGCCCCCAGATTCTCCTGCCCGGACAAGACATTGCCCGACAGCACGTTGGCGATCTGCAACGGGATGAGCGGGAACGAGCCGCCGACCAGGGCGTAGGCGGTGGCGTAAGCCGAGAAGGCCGAGCAGAACAGCAGCAGGACTGACCCCAGGAAGTTGGGCAGCAACACCGGCCCGGCGACGTAGCGCCAGTACTGCCACCGGCTGGCGCCGAGGTTCTCAGCTGCCTCGCCCCACTGCGGTTTCAGACCTTCCAGCGCCGGCGACATGACCAGCACCATCAACGGGATGAGGAAGTACAGGTACACCAACTCGATGCCGGCGGTGGACGTGAGCTGGAAGCCGAGGTCGTCCTGCAAGGAGAGGTTCAGATGATCCTGCAGCGTGGTGGTCAGCAACCCGGCGCTACTGAGGGTGGCGATGAAGATGAACGCCAGCGGAATGCCGCCGAAGTTGGCCGTCACCGCCGCCCCGGCGATCACGATCTGACGCAGGAACTGGCTGCTGCTGTTGACCACTGCGTACGCCAGCAGGATGCCGAAGACCGACGCCACGATGGCGGTGATCAATGAGACCTCGACGCTGTTGGCCAGTGACGTGCGGTAGATGCCCTGGAGCGAATTGGTGACGTTGTTGAACGTGTAGTCCGTGGTGTGCACGAACTGCTGGGTCTTCGGATCCCGCACGTTGGTCCGCTGCCGGAACGCGGTGTACAGGAACACGACGATGGGCAGGACGAAGAACGCGCCGAGCAATAGGAAGAACGGCACCAGTCCGAGCCAGCTGAAGCTCAGCCGGCGGCGGGGCCGGGAGGTGCCGGCCCCGCCGTCGTACTGCGCCGCGGACTCGCTCACCGGTGCGTCCGGATGTGCGCCACGGTTGCCTTGGCCGACTCGTGCCTCAGCCGACGGCCTTGGCCCAGTTCTGGGTCACCGTGTTCTTGGCCTTGGTGATCTGATCCTGCGTCGGGAGGAACGGCTTGGGGTCGTTCACCTTTGGCAGCAGGGCATCCGCGGCCTTGTCGGCGGTACCGGCGTTCTGCATGGCCACCAGGGTGATCGGGCGGGCGTAGCCCTGCAACCACCCGTTCTGGCCGGCCACGCTGTACAGGTACTCCTCCCACAGCCGCGCGGCCGCCGGGTGCGCGGCGTTCACGCTGATGGCCTGGGCGTAGTAGGCCGAGACCAGGCCGTCCGACGGGACGGTCGTGGTCCAGGTGATGCCGGACTTCTTCAGGGTCGCGGCGTTGCCGACGTTTAGGTAGTCCCAGTCGAGCACGATCGGCGTGACACCGGACTGCACGGTGGCCGGGGTGACCTTGGTCTTGTTGAAGATTCCGGCCTTGTTCAGCTTGCCGAAGAAGTCGATGCCGGGCTGGATGTTCGTCGCCGAACCGCCGTTGGCCAGGGCCGCCGCCCACACCGCTTCGAACGCGGCGTTGGCACTGGTCGGGTCACCGTTGAGCGCGACCTTGTTCTTGTAGGCCGGGTTGTCCAGCTCCTTGATCGTCTTCGGGCAGGTGCCACCGACCTTGGCCGCGTCGCAGCCGATCGAGATGTAGCCGCCGTAGTCGCTGTACCACAGGCCGCCCGGGTCCTTCTGGCCGTCCGGGATGTCGGCCCACGTGGCTACCTTGTACGGGGCGAACAAACCGTCCTGGGCGCCGCTGACCGCGTAGGAGTTGCCGACGTCGACCACGTCCGGCGCGCTGGCCTGACCCTTGGTCGTCTTGATCGCGTTGATCTCGTCGCCGCTGGCGCCGTTCGGGTTCTCGCTGTTGATCTTGATGCCGTACTTCGCGGCGAAGGCGTCGATGATGGCTCCGTAACCGGCCCAGGTACGCGGGACGGCGATGATGTTGAGCGTGCCCTCCTTCTTGGCCGCCGCGGCCAGCGCGTCGAGCCCGCCCATGTCCGCAGCCGACTGCGCCTGTGCGGCGGACTTGGTGCCGGTACTGGCGGACGACGCCGTCGTCGCGCTGGCGGTCGCGCTCGCGCTGCCGCCGGCGCTCGAGCTGCCCCCGTCTGACGACTTCTTGCTGCTACTGCACGCGCCCAAGCCGCCGACGACCATGAGCATCGCGACCGTGGCCACCGCCCCGCGGCGACCGAACCGAACTACTCCCACGTGTGTCTCCTGTTCCGAAACATGCAGACCACCGCTGCGCAGGTGCGGGCGGCGTGAAGGGACGGCCTGACAACACGCCGCTGCGTGCTCAGGCCGCCGTGCATACCGTGACCCACGTCGATTCCCTGAATGCGTACACCGGTTGAACATCAGGTAACGAGCCGCCGATCTTTCGCGGTTGGCCGAGGATCCGAGTCCCGTCAGCTGATGCGCTTCGGCGGGTGGATGGCACGCTACACGGGCGGTGCCACGTTCAGAAGGACCAACACAACGCGCCGCTCAGGAGAGTGCGGCACCAACCAACTGGCCGATCCCGTAGGTCACCGCAAGCCCGACCGCTCCCCCGATGACGATCCGGGCCACGGCCGGGCCACGCTGGGCTCCGCCGATGCGAGCCCCCACGGCGCCGGCCGCGGCCAGGGCGAGCAGCACCGCGACGCAGGTGACCGGGACCCGCCAGTGCGGCGCCGGCAGCAGGATCGCGATCAGGGGTAGCAGGGCACCGAGGATGAACGCGGCCGCGGACGCCGCCGCGGCGTGCACCGGGCTGGCCAGGTCGTCGGGATCCAGGTTCAGCTCGGCGTCGAGATGGGCCGCCAGTGCGTCGTGCTCGGTCAGCTCGACCGCCACCCGCTGGGCGGTCTCGGCGGTGAGCCCCTTCGACCGGTAGATGGCGGCCAGCTCGGCCAGCTCCTCGTCCGGGAAGTCGCGCAGTTCGCTGACCTCGAGGGCCAGCAGTGCCTGCTCGCTGTCGCGTTGGCTCGATACCGAGACGTACTCGCCCAACGACATGGAGACGGCCCCGGCCACGAGCCCGGCGATGCCGGCCGTGGCGATCGCGGTGCGGGCACCGGTGGCGCCCGCGACGCCGACGACGATCCCGGCGACGGAGACGATGCCGTCATTGGCGCCGAGGACCGCCGCCCGCAGCCAGTTCAAGCGCCCGCTGAGCCCGGGCGTATGCGGCTCGTCGGCCGGTAGCACGGTGGCGTCGGCGCTGGTCATGCCGTCGATTGAAACGTACCCGGACGCGCGCCACCAGCAAGGTGAGGCTGGCCTGGGTCACCGTTGCCCGGTTTACGCGGCCGGCAAAGGTGACCCGCGACCGCCGATCGGCGACGACGACCGTGGCGTCGACGGTGGCGGCGGCATCGACGGCGGGGCCAAGGCTTGGCGCAGCACGTCGAGCCCGAGCGAGCCGACGTCCAATGCCCGCCGGTGGAACGCGGTCAGGTCGAAATCGGACCCGGCCACGGCCCGCGCCTCCGCGCGCAGTTGGAGCCAGAACCGTTCACCCACCTTGTAGGACGGCGCCTGCGCGGGCCAACCCAGGTAGCGGTCGAGCTCGAAGCGCAGCTGGGCCTCGCCGACCCGGGTGTGCCGGCGCAGGAACGTCCAGGCCTTGTCCGCATCCCAGGTGCCGCCGCCGACCTCGTCCGGTGCGGCAAGACGCAGGTGCACGCCGATGTCCACCACCACCCGCGCGGCTCGCAGGGCCTGGGAGTCGAGCATGCCCATCCGGGCGCCCGGATCGTCCAGGTAGCCGAGTTCGCCCATCAGCCGTTCCGCGTACAGCGCCCACCCCTCGCCGTGCCCGGACACCCAGCAGTCCAGCCGCCGCCACCGGTTGAGCTCGGCCGCTCGGTAGACCGTCTGGGCGCACTGCAGGTGGTGACCGGGAACCCCCTCATGGAAGACGACGGTGATCTCCTGCCAGGTCACGAAGTCCTCGACCCCGTCCGGCACCGACCACCACATCGTGCCCGGCCGGGAGAAGTCCTCGTTGGGCGCCACGTAGTAGATGCCGCCGGTGTGGGTCGGGGCGATCCGGGCGTCCAGGCGATGGATCGGCTCGGGGATGTCGAAGTGCGTGGCCGCGAGTTCACTCAGGGTGCGGTCGGACAGCTCCTGCATCCACGCCTGCAGAGCATCGGTGCCGTGGATGCGCCGGGCCGGGTCGTCGTCCAGGGCCGTCATGGCGGCGGCTACGTCGTCGGTTCCGGTCAGGTCGCGGGCGACGAGGCGCATCTCGTCCTCGATCCGGGCCAGTTCGGCCCGGCCCCAGTCGTAGGTCTCGCGCTGGTCGATCACCGCACCCAGGAACTCGCGGGAGGCCAAGGCGTACCGGTCGGGTCCCACCGCGTCGGCCTGCGGCGCCCGGCCGAGCAGGTCGTCACGCAGGTAGCGGGCCAGCTCGTCGTACGCGCAGGCCGCGGCCGCTGTCCCCCGGCGCAGGTCGGCCAGCACCGCCGCGCCGACCGGCTCCTCCGCCCGTTCGCACTGCCCGACCAACGATGCGAAGTATCCCCCGCGGGCCGCGAATCCCGCGCACTGTGCGGCCACCTGCTCGACCTGCCGCTGGGCCGCGACGTCCCCGGCCCGGGCCGACTCAGCCAGCGACGTGCGGTAGCCGGCCACGGCCGCGGGCACCGCCAGCAGCCGGGCGGCCACCGTGGCCCACTGCGCCTCGGTGTGCGTCGGCATCAGATCGAACACATCGCGCAGGCGCTGCGCCGGGCTCTCGATCACGTTCAGGTCGCGGCTCGCCTCGCCGGCTTCGTACCGCTCGATGCTCAGCCCGAGCCGTTCCCGCATCGCCGCGATCGTGATCGTGTCGGTAGCGTCCGCGGGTGTGCTGCGCTGGGCTTGAACGAGCTCGCGCAGAGTGGCCCGGTCGAGTTCGGCCCGGGCGGCGTGGCCCTCCGGTGAGAGGTCGGGCAGCTGATCGTCGTAACCGGGCACGCCGAGCCCGGTGGCCGCGATCGGGTCCAGCGCGGCCCGCCGGTCGACATACCGGTCGGCGACCTGGTCGACCGCGCTGTGCCTGCTGACGGCAACATCCACGCCGGGAATCTACCGGCAGCGTCCGGCTTGGTCAGCCGACGCGCAACGCCCAGGCCGCGGCGGGGGCGAGCGGCAAGTCGGGCAGCAGCACGGCCTGGGCGGCGTGATAGGCATCGGGCTTTCCGGACCACACCGAGCTCGACGGGAGCAGATCGCGATCGAGTTCGTGGCGCCAGCTACCGCGTTCGCGGTCGACGAAGGCGCGTTCGATGTGCGCCCACCACCGCTCGGACCACCCTCGGTACCGGTCGTCGCCGGTGCGGCGGTACAGGGCGTCGGCGGCGAGAACGGCCTCGGCGGCAACCCAGTGCATCCGCTCGGACACCACCGGCCGGTCGGACCAGTCGACGGTGTAGACGAAGCCGTCGCGACCGTCCACGGCCCAGGCGGTGTCGACGGCGGTAGCGAACAACGCCTGGGCCGCCTCGACCAGCCACGGCGGCGAGTCCGGGCGGGCCGCATCCAATTCCACACACAGCCGCGCCCATTCCAGGGCGTGGCCGGGGGTGGCTCCGTAGGGCCGGAACGGGTCGCCGGGACGGTCGCGGTTGTACTCGGGTTGCGGTTGCCAGTGCGGGTCGTAGTGCTCGGGCAGGCGCCAGCGGTTGGCCCGGGCGGCGCCGTCGATGAGGTGCGTGGCGATGCCCAGCGCGCGATCGAGCCACGGTTCGTCCGGCGCAGCCCCGGCGGCGGCCAGGAAGGCCTCGACGCTGTGCATGTTGCTGTTGGCGCCGCGGTAGGGCTCCAGCTCGGACCAGGTGCGGTCGTAATGCTCGACGCATCCCTGCTCCTGCGCCCGCCAGAACCGCCGGGCGACGACCTCGCTCGCCTGGGCGAACAACTCGTCCGCCCCGGGGACCTGGGCCGCCGTCGCGCTGGACGACGCCAGCAGGACGAACGCGTGCTCGTAGCAGGCCTTGGCGTCATCGACCGGCCGGCCGGCGGCGTCCACCGAACGGAACCAGCCGCCGTATTCAGCGTCGGCGAAACTCTGGTGCAGCAGCTGGACCCCGGCCGTGGCGAACCCGTCCGCGCCGGGCCGGCCGCGCAGCGCGGCCAGGCTGAAGACGTGGGTCATCCGGGTCGTGATCCACAGCTCGAACGGGTGGTTCGGGTCGAGTCGACCGTCGTCGTCGAGCCATCCGAAACCGTGTCCCGGCACCAGCGCGGCCTCGGCGAAGTCGAGCAACCGGTCGAACTCGGCTGTCCGCCAGGCGGGCCCGCCGGGTAGATCACCGGGGGGCTGGTCGGGTAGGGCACCGGGTACGTCGTTCGGTTGCGGCATCGCTTCTCACCTTCGACTCGGACTGCGCAGGTACCGTAGCCGCCGTGTCAGCGCCCGGAGCACAGGCCGCGTACGACGGCCCCATCGAGCTGACCGCCGGACCGGCCACCTCGTCCGGCGCGGCTGCCGCGTCGTCCGGCGCCGCCGCGCCCGCCGCGGCGGTCCCGCCCCGCTACGGGCTGGAGGTCATGCTGGTCCTGGGGCTCTCCCTGGGCAAGTCCGGCGTGGACGCGGTGGTCAGCCTGATCGACCGGCTCACCCAACCGACCGCACTCGGAAGCCAGACCTCGGTGCTGAACGGCACGTACGTCCAGGACCGGGAGTGGCTCGACTTCATCTACCAGGTCGTCGGGCAGGCGGAAGGCTTCGTCGCCCCCGCGCTGGCCCTGTTCCTGCTCGCCCGCTCCCCGGCCGGACGCGGGTTCGGGATCGGCTTCGATCGCCTGCGTCTTGGCCGGGAGGTGCTGCTGGGCGCCGGGTTCGCCGCCCTCATCGGAATCCCCGGCCTCGGCCTCGTCTACACCGCCCATCGCTTCGGCTTCAACACCCAGCTGGTGGCCAGCGGCCTGCCCGACGTCTGGTACCGCATCCCGATCCTGGTCACCTCGGCCCTGCAGAACGCCACGTCCGAGGAAATCATCGTGATGGGCTACCTGCTCACCCGGCTGGCCCAGCTCGGTTGGACGCGGGAACGTTCCATCCTGGCCGCCGCCGTGCTGCGCGGGAGCTACCACCTGTATCAGGGCTTCGGCGGCTTCGCCGGCAACGCCGTGATGGGCCTGATCTTCGGTTGGTGGTTCACCCGGACCAAGCGGGTGCTGCCCCTGCTGATCGCGCACTTCATCATCGACACGGTGAGCTTCGTCGGTTACGTCTACCTCAGCCCGCACATCAGTTGGATCTGACGGCGGACTACTTCCGCGGTGACCATGCGAAGAGCCCGGCGGAGAAGACGGAATAGGGGCCGGTGGCGGCGCACAGGACCAGACGGCCCGTCGCGGTGCCGCCGATAGTTCGACCTGCCGGTGCAGTCGACCGCGCAGGCGACCTGAGGGGCTTGCCCGGCATGAAACCCTGACCGCCATGGGTGATCACGTACGGATCAGGCAGATCGAACCCTCCGAACTGACCGAGTACCAGTCGTCGAAGATCATCACGTTCCTCGAGAACCCCGACCCGACCCCGGAGCGGGTCGACTTCTGGCAACGCTCGCACGTCCCCGGGCGCTCGTGGTGCGCCAGCGACGGGCCGGACATCGTCGCCACGTTGCGCACCCTCGAGCGGCGGCTGTCCGTTCCGGCCGGCTCCACCGGGACGGTCGACGTCGCGCTGGACGCCTTGACCGGGGTGACGGTCAGCGCCACGCATCGGCGCCGGGGTCTGCTGCGGGCCATGATCACCGAGTCACTGGCCGCGGCGCACGATCGTGGCGACCCGGTGGCCGGACTCATCGCGGCGCAGTGGCCGATCTACGGTCGCTTCGGTTACGCACCGGCGGCCCAGTTCGCCGGTGGTTGGCTCGACCGGCGGCGGCCGGGCGCTCGGCTGCGGACCCCCAGCACGGGGTCGTTGCGTCGCGTGGAATCGGAGGAGCTGCGCCGCGTCGCTCCGGAGATCTTCGCCGCGGCGCGCACCGCCCGCGCGGGCCACATCGATCGCACCGAACTCGACTGGGAACGTCACCTCGACCCCGCCTTGCTGGGTCACGGCGCGCAACCGGCCGTCGCCATCGTTCACGAAGGTGCGGACGGCATCGACGGGTTCCTGCGCTGGCACCCGACCACGGAGTTCACCCTGCAGCACGGCGGCGGCGTCGCGCTGGACGATCTGTTCGCCACCACCCAGGACGCCTACAGCGCCCTGTGGGGCTACCTGCTCGACCTTGACATGGTCGACGAGGTGCGCTTCCACACCCGGCCGCTCGACGAACCACTGCCGTGGCTGCTCGAGGACGGGCGGACCTGGCAGGTGACCGAGCTCGTCGACGCGATCTGGCTGCGGCTGCTCGACGTGCCGGCGGCACTGTCGGCGCGTGGGTACGCCGGCGTCGGGCGGCTGGTGCTCGACGTCGTCGACGACGCGCCGGGCGGATACGCTGCCGGCCGTTACCTGCTCGACGCGGGCCCGGACGGCGCCGAGTGCCGTCCAGCGCCGTCGGCCACGCCCGATCTGCGCTTGTCCCAACGGGCGTTGGCCAGCGTCTACCTCGGCCAACCGTCACTGCGCACCCAGCAGACCGCCGGCCAGGTCGACGAGCTGACGCCCGGGGCGGTGGCCCGAGCTGACGTCCTGTTCGCCACGCCGTTGACGCCCTGGGTCGGCACCGAGTTCTGATCCCGGTTCTGGTCCCAATTCTGGTCCCAGTTCTGTTAGAGCGGGCGTTCCTCCCCGCGTTGGCCGGTCCGCCTTGATAGGTTCCCAACGGTTCCAGCGGCCAGGTGAGAGTCGCGCAGACGAAGGGAAGCCATGCGCGCGCTGCTTCGGGACACGCCCCCGGACGAGCTGGCCGGCTACGTCCTGGCCACCGTCCTGATCATCGTCGTCGGCGCGTTCTTCCTCGGCCCGATCGTGAACTGGATCTTCGGCCCGGCCACGGTGATCGCGTCGGTCGCGCTGACCAAGGCGATCGCGCGCCGGCGGCGGGCGCGAAACCGGTGAGCTGGGCGGCGCACGAGCTCGAGAGTTACGTACTCCAGAAGCACGCCAAGAAGCACTTCCGGGTGTCCTACCTGGCCATCCTGCTCGGCTGTTACGTGCCTGATCTGATCACCAAGATCTTCGTCTACGGCATTCACGTCGGGCCGGTGCGGATCCGGGCGCCGAAGGATCCGTGGATCTATCACCGCGGCTGGCCCGGCGTGGGCTTCACCCACTCGTTGCTGTTCGGCATCCTGGTGGCGTTCTTCGTGCTGTGGAAGTTCCGCAGCCGGGAATGGTTCCTTGGCCTGATCATCGGCACGGCGGCGCACGTTCTCACCGATACCTGCGACAGCGTCGGCACCATGTTGTTCTTCCCGTTCACCACGTTCCACTACTCGAACGGGATGTGGGGATACGCGGCGCAGGAAGGACAGACCGGCGACGGCATCTCCTATTACTCCAGCCTGGGCGGCATCTGGGACATGCTGTGGTTGGTGATCGTGCTGTTCCACCGCGAGGTTCTCACCCGCAAATACTTCTTCTCGACCGTGGTTCCGGACGACCGGGTCTGGGCCTGGTTCCGTCGCAAATTCCAGCTGTCCGACGGGATCATGCTGGCCATGTACCGGGCCTATTTCTTCTACGGGGCCTGCCGGATCTGGGCCTGGTTCATCCGCGCCCGGTGGATCCATCCCAAGCCGCTGGACCTGTCCTGGGGCGGCCCGTACTGGATCCCGAAGCCGCCGGCCTACCACTACTCAGTGTGGACCTTCGTCGTGAACACGCTGATCGGCGCGGGTGGGCTCACCGTCACGTTGGTGGCGATCTGGTACCTCGGGGGACGAACCTGGTGGCAACGGGCCCGGTTGCTCGGTTCCGATCCGGAACCAGTGAGCACCTGAGCAGAAGGCAACACCCCGGCGGCGGTGTCGTCCGGGCCGCGGGCGCCGCGCAGGACGAGGCTGAACTACGGCATCGCCTGCCGGGCCTCGGCGACCCAATCGGTGACCACGCCGTCGACGCCGAGCCCGAGCGCATTGCCGGCCCGGCCCGGCTCGACGATCCACGCGTAGACCGTGAGCCCCTGCTCGTGCGCCGCTGACACGCTGGCGGCGCCGAGCAGGTCCGGGTTGAGGCTGATCGCCGTCGCGTGCGACCTGGTTGCGTCGCTCAGATACCCCCTAGCGCTCTGGCCGTCGGCGAGCAGAGCCACCTCGCCGAACACGTCGTGATTGCCCGGCTCGGCCACCTCGGCCGGCGACCGGCACCAGAAGGCCACCCGGGCCGGATCGACTTTCCGGTCGTGGCAGTGGCGTCGGACCGCGGGGGCTGTTGCTGCGGCTTTGACGTCGAGCTTGACGTCGAGGCCGGCGCCGAACGCAGCGTCCAGCCCGGCGTCGAGGTCAGCCAGCGCCGGCAGCCACCGGCGCCGGCTCCAGCGGACGGGCAGCGGCACGCCCGGCCAGCGCTGCCACTGCACCGGGTCGTGGGCGAGAACGATCAGTCCGTCCGACGTCTGCCGTACGTCGAGTTCGACGGCGTCCGCCCCCGCCTTCGCGGCCGCCTCAATCGCCGCGATGGTGTTCTCGGCCAGTCCGTTCGGGTTCGGGCTGTTTCCGGTCGAGTTGGCCCGGTGGGCGACGATCGTCGGCCGCCGGGTGGGCGGCGGTAGCGGCCCCGGTTCCGGCGCCATCCGAGCCTCCGGCCGCCTGGGTCAGTGTTGCTCAGGCGGGGGCCAGCGGCGCTCGTCGGGACTCTGGGCCGGGTTCTGCGCCGGGTGACCGGACGGTGGTGCCGGCGGCTGGTTGGACGCGTGCTGCGGGCCGGACGGGTTCTGCGGGGGCGGTTGATAGCCCGGCCCGGGGGTGCTCCACGGCGACGGCCCGGCATAGCCACCAGCGCCAGCGCCTCCCGGCGGCTGGTACCGGGGCGGCTGGTTCTGCGGCGACTGGTTCTGTGCAGGCTGGTTCTGCGCCGGGTGGTTGGCCGTCGGCGTCTGGTAGGGCGGCTGCTGCGGGTAGGCGTAGGACGGCGGCGGGGTGGGCACCGCCGGTGCCGTGGTCGGCATCGACGGGGTCGGCCCTGGGTCGGCGTCCGACCCCGGCCCGGCCGGCAGCAGCGAGTGCGCTTCCCGGGTGTCGGGATCGTCGTCCGAGGCGCGCAGGTTCATGGCTTCGGGCAGTTCGGCCGCCGGGGGCAGGTTGGAATCGAACCATCCGCTGGTGTCGATGCCCGGACCCTCGGTGGCGTCGACGGTCGGACCGGTGTTGAGCCAGGCCGGAATCTGGTCGCCGTCACTGTCGCTCAGTTTGCCGGTGAGCTTGGCCAGGCCGTCGAGGGCCGAGCTGAACTCGCTCGGCACGATCCACATCTTGTTGGCGTCGCCCTGCGCGATCTGGGGCAACGTCTGCAGGTACTGGTAGGCGAGCAACGCCGGGTCGGGCTTGGCCGTGTGGATCGCCGCGAACGTGGTTTCGATCGCTTTGGCCTGGCCCTGCGCGGCCAGGTAGCGAGCGGCCCGCTCGCCTTCGGCCCGCAGGATGCGCGACTGACGATCGGCCTCGGCGGCCAGGATGACCGACTGCTTCTGGCCTTCTGCGGCCAGGATCTGGGCCGCCTTCTGGCCCTCGGCGCTCTTGATCGACGCCTCGCGCTGGCCCTCGGACTGCAGGATCATGGCCCGCTTGTCCCGATCGGCGCGCATCTGCTTCTCCATCGCGTCCTGGATGGACGGCGGCGGGTCGATGGCCTTGATCTCCACCCGGGCGACGCGGATGCCCCACGGCCCGGTCGCCTCGTCGAGCACGCCGCGCAGCTGGGTGTTGATGGCGTCGCGGCTGGTGAGCGCCTGCTCGAGGTTCAGCGAGCCGACGACGTTACGCAGCGTGGTGATGGTGAGCTGCTCGACCGCCTGGATGTAGTTCTGGATCTCGTAGGTGGCCGCGCGCGGATCGGTGACCTGGAAGTAGATGACCGAATCGATGGCCACGGTCAGGTTGTCGGAGGTGATCACCGGCTGGGGCGGGAACGACACGACCTGTTCCCGCAGATCCATCAGCGGGCGCATCCGGTCGACGAACGGCACCAGCAACGTCAGGCCCGGGCCCTGCGTACGGATGTAACGACCCAGCCGCTCGACCACCGCGGCGCGCGCCTGCGGCACGATCCGCACGCTGCGGACCAGCACGATCGCGAACAGAATGATGATCACGGCTAGCGCGATCAGACCGACGCTCATGCCCAGCTCCCTTTGTTGCGAGTACTGCCCCAGCTCGCGACGGCGTCGCGGACGGTCAGTGAGTCAGTGCTACGACCATTCAACGCGGATTGGCAGCCGGCCGGTGGGCCGACCGTGTCCGCGCGTCAAGGGCCGTCCCACACCACCGCGGTGGCGCCGTCGATCTCGATCACCGAGACCGTCGACCCGGCGGCAATGATCTGGTGCTGGTCATAGGAGCGGGCCGACCATTGCCCGCCGTTGAGCCGAACCAGGCCACTGCGGGCGTCGACACGTTCGAGCACGACGGCCGATTTGCCGACCAGCGCCGCGGCGCCGGTGGCGGTACTGGGGTGGGCGTTGAGGTGGCGCTGCGCGATCGGCCGCACGCCGACCAGCAGACCGGTCGCTACGAGGAGGCCGACGATGACCTGCACGAGTGGCGGCGCGAAGGGCGCCGTGATCGCGGCTGCCGCTGCTCCGCCGCCGAGCATGACCAGCACCAGGTCGAGCGACAGCGCCTCCGCGCCCACGAGCGCGGCGGCGATGATGAGCCACAACAACCAGGCCGGCATGCTCCAATTGTGGCACTCGCGACCCGCGCGCGCCCGTATGAGTCGATCGGATATCGACGCGTTCGGGCCGGGTGCCGCGGCGGCGGTTTTCCCGGCGGAACTGTCGGTGGGCCGTGCCATCATCGCGCCATGACGACCAAACCGACCCACAACGCCGTCTCCGACGCCGTATCCGGCGTCGGCTGGCGCCTCATCCTCAACCGCCTCGAGACCGTAATCGCGGTGGCGTCCGTGGCCGCGGGTGCGCAGCTGATCGCCCAGCTCGTCGAGCGATCCGTGCCCGCGAACGAGAGCTCGATCCGCTTCGATCTGCGACCGGGTGCCGTCATGGTCACGATCGAGCCGACCGATCGAGCCGTCGCTGAGCCCGACGTCGACCTGGCCCGCGCGGTGTCCGCCGCGGCGGCGCAGCTGGGGGCCGAGACCGGGAGCGAGGGTGTCGGCCCGGCGCAACTCGCTGTGCAGGGGGTCGAGTTCGCGGTCGACGCCATGGACATCGAGGCCGTTCGGCCGTTCTGGCGCGCTGTGATGGGCTACGTCGACGCGCCGGACGGCAGCCTGTACGACCCCGGCCGGCGCGGCTTCCCGGTGTGGTTCCAGCAGATGGACGAGCCGCGGACGCAGCGCAACCGGATCCACTTCGACGTCATCGTCGCCCACGACGCGGCCCCGGCCCGTCTCGCCGCGACCCTGGCCGCAGGCGGGACCCTCGTTTCCGACGCCCAGGCACCCTCGTTCTGGGTCCTGGCCGACGTCGAGGGCAACGAGGTGTGCATCTGCACCTGGCAGGGCCGGGACGCTGCCTCCTCCGACCCGGGGGTGACGCTCTAAGCGCCCGCCGTTACGAAGTCGATCAGTTCCTCGACCGCGCGTAACAGCGGCACCTCGACGTCGGTGTAGCTGGTCACGCTGCCCAGGGCGCGCCGCCACACGTCGCGATGGTCGGCGTAGCCCAGCGCCGCGGCCACGCCCTCCTTCCAGGGCTGCCCGCGCGGGACGACCGGCCACGCCGCGATGCCCAGGCTCGTCGGTTTGACCGCTTGCCAGATGTCGACGTAGGGGTGCCCGGTGATGGCCACGTGCGGCGAGCGGACCCGGTCGGCGATGCGGGTCTCCTTGCTGCCGACGACGAGGTGATCGGCCAGCACGCCCAGGCGCCGGCTCGGGCCCGGCGCGAATTCGGCCACCAGGTCGGGCAGGTGGTCGAGACCTCGGATGGGTTCGACGACGACACCTTCGACGCGCAGGTCGCTGCCCCAGATCCGTTCCACCAGGGCCGCGTCGTGGTCGCCCTCGACCCAGATCCGGCTGGCCCGGGCGACCCGGGCGGGAGCCGTCGGCAGTGCGAACGACCCCGACGGGGTACGGGTTCGGCCGGTCGGCGCTGCGGCGATCGGCGCCGGTTGGGTCAGCGTGGTCGGCACGCCGTCGATGAGAAAGCCGGCCGCCCGCCACGGGAACTCGCGCACCCGGCCCCGGCCGTCCTCGAGCCGAACGCCGGTCTTCGCCGTGGCCACCACGGCGCCGCAGAACCCGCTGGCCGCGTCCTCGGCCACCAGACCGAGCTCGGCCGCGACCTCGGCGATGCGCTTACGGCGGCGCCAGTCCGAGCTCAGCACGTCGTCGGCGTAGCGGTCCACGACGCAGGACGCTAACGGGGCGGCGCCATGATCAGGTGGATGCGCGCCGGGTCGGCCTCGTCACCCTCCTCCGCCATTCCTCGATCGCCCCAGTTTGGAGACGCGGCCGGGCCGGTTCGTGATTAGCCTGGTCGAATGCGTCCACCGGTCAGTGCCACGCTCGCCGTCTGGGCGAACGCGTGGCTCGACGGCGCCGTCGCCTTCGACGACGTGCTCGACGCCGTCACCGTGGGCGCCGAGGCCCACGTGGTCGTCGATCTGCCCGCCTCCCAGAACGCGAGCCATGGTCGCGGCGACGGTTCCGCCGGCTTCGAACGGGAAGGCTCCCGTCCTGCGCCGACCCGGCTGGGCGCCGTGCTCATCGCCTGGCGCGCCGCCCGCGGTCCGATCCGCGCCTGTCTGCCGGTGCCCGGGGACGTAAGGGGCACGCCGACGTCACCGGCGTTCCGGGCCGCGGCGCTGGATGCGGGTCAAGGCGTGTTCGGCGGCGGGATCGGCCTCGTGCCCGGCCCATCCGCTGACTCACCGAGCAGCGCGCCGCCGGTGACGGTATGGCGGGCGTTCCCCGTCGATCCGGCCGCGCCCGATCCATTGCAGCTATCCGAGGCCGAACACGACCTGGCCGTCGCCGTCCGCGAGACGGCCACCCTGCTGCGGGACCGTGATCTCACCGGCGGTCGGCCGCCGGATGCCCGCGACCTCGAGCGGGTCCGGCGGGCCAGCGAGGGACTGCGGCTGCCGGCCGGGTTCCCGCCGCGCGCCGCGGCGCTGTTGGCCTCGGCGGAACGGCTGCAGGCCATGGTCAGCCTGGCCACCCGGGACGTGCACGGCGGTGCCATCGACCGCGGCGGGGTCGAGGCCCGGGCGGACGCGCTGGCCCAGTTGGGCACCACCGTGCGCCGGGCGCGGCTGGCGGGATACAACGCCGGCCGCACCTGACCCAGGTGGATTCACCTGAAAGCGAGAGCGGCTGACCGAAGTTTTACCGTCCCGCGTCGAGACACACCGCGTACCGCCCGTCCCTACGATCACCCATGCGGCCGGGCAGGTAGCTACCGGGACGAAGTGGTTGGCCCGGTGCGCACGATTCTCATGTCGTCGCCGTCGAAAATGCGCAACGACGCCGCCCACCAACCGGCATACCAGCGCCACCGCGTAACCAGCACGGTCTTGTGGTACTGGCTGTCCAGGTTCACCACCGCCCACCTTCTGCGGGACGTGACCGCTGCGGCGCCGGTGGCGGCGGCCGTTCTTGCGGAGGTGGGGGCGCGGTGCTGATCGGTGGTACGCACGATTCTCATGTCGTCGCCGTCGAAGATGCGCAACGACGCCGCCCACCAACCGGCATACCAGCGCCACCGCGTAACCAGCACGGTCTTGTGGTACTGGCTGTCCATGTTCACCACCGCCCACCTTCTGCGCGGTGTAAAGCCGGCCCCTTTGGTTGCGGCGACGGAGGTGCCGCTCAAAGCGGGGGAACCGTGCTCATCAACATTCACCGACACGCCTCCATCCACTGCCCGCGAACAAAATCATGCATCCGAAGCAACCGGCACGTCAACGGAACGCATAAGCACAGAGCTAGAGCTGGGACCGGTCCGGGAAGGGCCGGCAGCACCCGGCCTCGAACGGGCACTCGTCCCACGACGGTCCCATCGGCCCGAGTGACTGTTTCGGCTCGCCCCGCAGACGCTCTTGCACCAGCTCCCGGATCGCCCGCAGGAACGCCGGATGGGTGCCGACGGTTCCCGCGCGGACCATCGTCAGCCCGAGCTCGTCAGCAGTCTCGCGGGCTTCGGTGTCCAGGTCCCACAACACCTCGAGGTGGTCCGAGACGAAGCCGCTCGGGATGAGGACGACGGCGGTTTCGCCGGCCGCGGCCAGCGCGCGGAGGTGGTCGTTGACGTCGGGGTCGAGCCACGGCACCTGCGGCGGGCCCGAGCGCGACTGCCACACCAGGTCGAACTCGGCGCCTTCGCCCCGAACGGCCGTCGCCACCAGCCGGGCTGTCTCGTGCTGCTGGGTGGAATACAGCCCGCCGGCTGGCCCGGCGCTGACGTCGGCGGAGCTGGGGATGGAGTGCGCGGTGAAGACGAGCCTGGCGTTGGCGGCCACCGCGGCGGGCAGCGAGGCCAGGGCCTCCTGCACCCGGTCGACCGTTGCCGCGATGAAGCCCGGGTGGTTGAAGAAGTGCCGCAGCTTGACCAACTCGGGGGCGGGGTCGCCGACCTCGGCCCGGGCATCGCGCAGGTTCTCCCGGTACTGCCGACATCCGGAGTAGCCGCCGGTCGCGCTGGTGGCCAGCACCAACGCCCGGCGCACCCCGTTGGCCCCCATCTCGGCAACGGTGTCGGTGAGCCATGGGCGCCAGTTGCGGTTGCCCCAGTACAGCGGCAACTCGATGCCGGCGGCACTGAACTCGTCCTCCAACGCCGACAGCAACGCCCGGTTCTGGTCGTTGATCGGCGAGACCCCGCCGAAGTGCTGGTAGTGCTCGGCCACGCCGAGCAGGCGTTCGTCCGGAACATTGCGCCCGGCGGTCACCTGCCGCAGGAACGGCATGACCTCATCCGGGCCTTCCGGCCCGCCGAAGCCCAGCAGCAGGAACGCGTCGAAGTCCACGTCGTCCATCCTGCCCGAGGCCGGCCGGACGACCCGCCTCCGCGAACGGCTTGCCACGGTTCCCCGCGGCCGGGCCAGGCGCTACACGCCGACGGCGTGAAAGCCCCCGTCCACGTGGACGATCTCGCCGGTGGTGGCCGGGAACCAGTCCGACAGCAACGCCGCGCAGGTGCGCGCGACCGGCAGGGCGCTGTTGACGTCCCAGCCCAGCGGCGCGGTGCCGTCCCAGGCGTCCTCGAACGCGCTGAAGCCGGGGATGCTCTTCGCGGCCATGGTCCGGACCGGGCCGGCGGCGACGAGGTTCACCCGGATCCCCTTCGGGCCGAGCTCGCGGGCCAGATACCGCGACGTGGACTCGAGCCCGGCCTTGGCCACACCCATCCAGTCGTAGGCGGGCCAGGCCACGGTCGCGTCGAAGGTCAGGCCGAGGATCGCGCCGCCACCGTCACCGAACAGCGGCAGGGCCGCCTTGGCCAGCGACGCCAGCGAGTAGGTGGAGATCTGTATCGCGGTGGACACGTCGGCCCAGGGCGCCTCGAGGAAGTCGCCGCCCAGGCAGGACGGCGGCGCGTATCCGATCGAGTGAAGCACGCCGTCGATGCCGTCGACATGCTCGCGGACCAGCTCCGGCAGCCGGGCCAGGTGCTCTTCGCTGGTCACGTCGAGCTCCACCACCGGTGCCGGGGCGGGCAACTTGCGGGCCACCCGTTCCACCAGCGACATGCGCCCGAAGCCGGTGAGGACGACGGTGGCGCCCTGTTCTTGCGCCACCTTGGCCACCGAGAAGGCGATGGAGGCGTCGGTGATGACGCCGGTGATCAGCAGCCTCTTGCCGTCGAGCAGTCCCATCTTGTGAATCCCTTCAGATGCCCATCGAAATTCCGCCGTCGACGGCCAGGACGGCGCCGGTGATGTAAGCGGCCGCGTCGCTGGCCAGGAAGACGGCCGTGGCCGCGATCTCCTCGACGGTTCCGTAGCGGCCCAGCGGCACCGCGTCGAGGATCGCCTTCGTCCGCGCCTCGCCGACCGCCGCCGTCATCTCGGTGGCGATGAAACCGGGCGCGATGACGTTGGCGGTGATGTTGCGGCTGCCGAGTTCCCGGGCGATGGAACGGGCCAGCCCCACCAGACCGGCCTTGCTGGCCGCGTAGTTGGCCTGCCCGGGCGCGCCCATCAGGCCCACGACCGAGGAGATGAACACCATCCGCCCGCGGCGCGCGCGCAGCATCCCGCTGGCCGCGCGCTTGGCCACCCGGTACGAGCCGGTCAGGTTGGCGTCGATGACGTGGGTGAAGGAATCCTCGCTCATGCGCAGCAGCAACGTGTCGTCGGTGATGCCCGCGTTGGCGATCAGCACCTCGACCGGGCCCTGTTCGGCCTCGACCGCCTTGAACGCGGCATCGACCTCGGCCGCGTCGGTGACGTCGCAGCGCACGCCGAACAGTCCCTCGGCGGCACCGCTGCCGCGGTGGGTGACGGCGACCTGGTCACCGTTCCGCGCGAACGCCTGGGCGATGGCCAGGCCGATGCCGCGGTTGCCACCGGTGACGAGAACGGAACGACTCACGCCGAGCACGTTAGCCCAGCCGGGCACTCAGCCCGGTCAGGTCGTCACCGCGACGCGGGACTGCGCGGCTGAGGGCGGTCGTAGGGTCGCCGTTATGCGCGCAATTCAGATCACCGAGTTCGGCGGCCCCGAGGTTTTGCACGTCACCGACCAGCCCGACCCGACCCCAGGCGACGGCGAGCAGGTCTTCGACGTCGTCGCCGCCGGGATCAACTACGCCGACACCCACCAGACCGAGGACTCCTACCTGGCCAAGCAGACGCTCCCGCTGATCCCGGGCAGCGAGGTCGTCATCCGCACCGCCGATGGTTCCCGCCGGCTCGCGTTCACCGCTAACGGCGGCGGCTACGCGCAGCGCATCGCGTTGAACCCGGCGCGCAGCTTCGCCGTGCCCGACGGGGTGGACGACGCGGCCGCGTTGACCACGTTGGTCCAGGGCGCCACCGCCTGGCACCTGCTGCGCACCAGCACGCACCTGGCGCCCGGTGAGACCGTGGTCGTGCACGCCGGCGCCGGTGGGGTCGGCACGATCGCCATCCAGCTGGCCAAGCGCTGGGGCGCCGGTCGGGTGATCGCCACCGCCTCGAGCGACGAGAAGCGCCAACTGACGCTCGACCTCGGCGCCGACGTCGCGGTGGATTCCACCGTCGACGATCTGCGCGGCGCGCTGCGCGAGGCCAACGACGGCCGCGGGGTCGACGTCGTGCTGGAGATGACGGGTGGTCCGGTGTTCGACCAGAGCCTGGCCGCGCTGGCCCCGCTGGGTCGGCTGGCCACGTTCGGGATGGCGTCGCGGACCCCGCCCAAGCCCGTGGAACCGAGCCAGCTGATGGCGCGCAGCACAGCCGTGATCGGTTTCTGGCTCGCTCATCTGGTGCAGCGCCCGGCCCTGCTGGCCCAAGCCGTCAACGACCTGCTGGCCATGATCGACGCCGGCGAGCTGCGGCCGGTCATCGGCGGCCGCTACCGCCTCGACGACGTCGCCGACGCCCACCGAGCCCTGCTCGAACGCACGAGCACGGGAAAGCTCGTCATCGAGCCGTGAGCTCCACAGTTGTTCGACCTTCGACGGAGCAGAACCCGCTTGACGTCGAACAACTTGGCCCGGCGCGCGAGGAGGGGGCGGTCAGCCCGCGATGATCGCTTGGGCCAGGGCGATCTGACCGGCCGTGGCGGTGGGCACGGTGGTCAAGATCGAGAAGACCGTGCTCCCGCTGAGGGTCGACAGCCCTCTGGAGTCAGCGATCCCGGCCCAGGTGTAGGCGGCGTCGCCCAATCCGGGAACGGGCTTGACGTCGCTCTGGTCCTGCTTCAACCCGGCCTCGAATGCGGCGTGCGTCATACCGGACGCCGCGTCGAAGGTGATGACCACATGGGGCGCACCGCTGGCTCCGTGGAACAGGTACCGGCAGAAACGCGGGTCGGTGCCGCCCAGGACCAGCGCCGTCAGGTTGAGTTTGGACATGACTTCAGCGGCGGACGGGCAGGTCTTGGGCAAACCGTTCAGTTTTCCCGGCGCGGACGCCGGGGCGGGTGTCGAGTTAGCGGCGGGCGCCGTGATGGTCGCGGAGGTGGGGCTGGTGGCGTCGGTATCCGAGGCCGTCGTAGCGGCGGGCGACGTAGCGGCGGGCGACGTAGCCGTGGCGGCGGTCGTGCCGGCCGAGACCGCCGACGTCTTAGCGGCCGTGCTGCCGCTCGCGGCGGAACTCGAGGACGAGCATCCGCTCAGAGCCAGCGCTGATATCGACGCGGCCAACACGGAGATGATGGTGCTGCGCATAGGGGGCATGACCTGTCCTCCCGGAACCGAGTAGGCGCCGAACCGGCGTCTGCAGCGACCGTAGGTAGGACCCGTAACGTCTGGGTAATCCCGTTGGCGGAGCGAATGCGTGCGCAAACCATTTGAGTAGCTTGCCGCCTGCGCTCGTCGTCGCCTTGGTTATGTCTGCGGCCACGGCTTTGTTCCAGGCGGAGGTCGGGCGGAGGTCGTCATACAACCCGAACATCGCCCAATTCTTTCCGTATCCGCTCACGTGCTTGTTGCCGAAATTGAATTTCAGCATGACGTCGCGGTTGGCGGTGGTGGTCAACATCGTTCCGGATGCCGCGTCCCTGCTCTTACAGTCCTTTGCGCCCAGGTCTGCGCTCAATTACTTCCTCGGCCACTAATTCGGCTTAGGCGGAACCGGGCGATGGCTCTCGTTCAAGCAGGATTGGCGACGTGGGTCACGTTATCCGTCCGGACCAGAGCAACGAAGTCCCCGCGGCGGCGAAGGCAAAGAACAACCCGGCCATCAGGAACCGATAGGAGATGTCCTTACGCGCGGTGGTGTAGCCGATCTGCGAGCCGATGTTCTTGTAGATGCTGGTCAGCTCCTCCACCGACGCCGCGGTGTGGTACGAGCCGCCGGTCGCGTCGGCCAGCGCGTGCAGCTGAGCGGTGTTCGCCGGCACCAGTTGCCGTCCGTACGGCGGAATGTCCACCGTGCCGTCCGGGGTGCCGAACGCGATGGTCGACACGGCGATCTTGGCCGTCTTGGCGGCATTTTCGGCATCGGTGAGTGTGCGGCCGGTGTTGCTCGAACCGTCACTGAGCAGCACGATCCGGGCCGGCGCGGGCTTCTCCCCCTTGGGCGTGGTCGCCTTGGAGAACGTGGCTATCGCGTCCAGGCAAGAGAACACCGCGCTGCCGATGGCGGTCTGCTCGCCCAGCTGCAGACCATCGACGGCGATCTTGAAGCTGTCCCGGTCGATCGTCGGCGACACCTTGACGTCGGCGTTGCCCGAGAACGCGACCAGGCCCAGGTTGATCTTGGGCGGGAGCAGGTCGGCGAACCGGTCGGCCGCCTTCTTGGCCGCGGTGATGCGGTCGGGCAGCACGTCGGTGGCCTTCATCGACAGCGACACGTCCACGGCCAACATCACCGTCGCGGTGTCGCGCGCCACGCGCACCTTCTTGTTCGGATGGGCCGCGCCGACGGACATCACCGCCAGTGCCGCCACGAGCAACGCGAACGTCACGTGGCGGCGCCAGCCCGGCCGTTTGGGCGCGATCGAGGCCAGCAGGGCGGTGTTGGAGAACCGGGCGACATAGCGCTTGCGGCGCAACTGCTCGGCCAGATAGGCGAGCGCGACCACGGCGACGACGAGCAACAGCAACAGCCAGTACGGCGAGGAGAAACTCACGATGCCTCCCGGTCAGGGTGCCGGCTCATCGACGGTTCCCTATGGTCACGCCGCGGTGTGACGTCACGTAGCGCACCACGTCCTCGATCCAGTCCCGGTCGGTGCGCAGCTGTAGATGCCCGGCGCCGGCGTGGCGCAACAGGGAGCTGATCTCGGCCCGTTGCGTTCGGGCCGCTTCGGCGTAGCGGGCGCGCACGTCCTCGCGGGCCGTCTGCACTTCGAGTTGTTGGCCACTCTCCGGATCGACGAACGTGACCAGGCCGGCGTTGGGCAGCTCCAGCTCCCGCGGGTCGACGATCTCGATGCCCAGCAGCTGGTGGCGCTGGCCCAGCGCGCGCAGCGGCCGTTCCCAGTCGGTGTCACCGAGGAAATCGGAGATGACGGCCACCAGGCCGCGCCGACGCGGCGGGCGGCGGACCTGTTCCAAAGCCAGGGCCAGGTCACCGCGGCGGCTGGTGGTGGCCCGCGGGGTGGCCGCGATCCGCTCGATCAGGTGGCGGGCGTCGGTCCGCCCGGCACGCGCCGGTATCCGGTAGGTCTGCTCGCCCGAGGTCACGATGGCGCCGACCCGGTTGCCGCCGCGCACGGTCAGATGCACGATCGCGGTGATGGCCGCGAACACCAGCTCCCGCTTCTCGCTCAGGGCGGTGCCGAAGTCCAGGCTGGGTGACAGGTCGACGACCAGCCACGTCTCCAGTTCCCGGTCGGCGACGGTCTGGCGCACGTGCGGGCTCATGGTGCGTGCCGTCACCGCCCAGTCCATCCGGCGCACATCGTCGCCGGGGTTGTACAACCGCGACTCGCCGGCTTCACTGCCCGGCCCGGGGATCAGGCCCAGGTAGTTGCCCTGCAACAGGCCGTCCAGGCGGTGCCGGACGACCAGTTCCAGCCGGCGCAGCAGCGGCGCGCTCGTCTCGGTCACCAGGCTCAGCGGGGCCGCTCCCCCGCTCTTGCCCGGATCGCTCACCACGCAGCTCCGCCCGACCCGGGCCGCGGGCTGATGCCAGCAACCATGCTCAGGCGGAACGTTGCTGGCTGGGCGGACCGAACGAGGCCGGACCGGGCGCGGGCACACCCGGATACGGCTGCTCCGGCTGCGACGGCCCGCCGTAAGCCTGGCCGGGGCCCGGCTGGCCGGGACCGGACTGGCCGGGATAGGCCTGGCCCGGGTAGGGCTGACCGGGATAGCCGGGTGCCGGTGCGGCACCGCCGGCCCGCTGCCGCGGGGCGACCTGGGGCAGCGCCACGGTCTCGAGGACCCGACGCACCGCGTGGTCGGCGGGCACACCGTCGGCGATCGCGTCGTAGGACAGCACCAGGCGGTGCGCCAGCACGTCCGGGGCGATGTCGAGCACGTCCTGGGGCAGCGCGTAGTCGCGACCGCGAAGCAGGGCCATGGCCCGGGCCGCAGCGATCAGGCCCAGGCTGGCCCGGGGACTCGCGCCGTAGGAGACCCAGCCGGCCACGTCGTTCAGCCCGACCTGGCGGGGCGCGCGGGTGGCCAGAACCAGGCGCACGACGTAATCGACGATGGCGTGGTGGACGAACACCCGTCCCGCGGAGTCCTGCAGCCGGCGCAGGTCATCGGTGCTGATCACGGTGGAGGCCACCGGCGGGGTGACGCCCATCCGGTAGACGATCTCGCGCTCCTCGGCCGCGGACGGGTAGCCCACGTTGATCTTCATGAGGAACCGGTCGCGCTGGGCCTCGGGCAGCGGGTAGACGCCTTCGCTCTCGATCGGGTTCTGCGTGGCCAGCACCAGGAACGGCAGCGGCACGGGGTGGCGGATGCCGCCGATGCTGACCTGCCGCTCGGCCATGACCTCGAGCAGGGCCGACTGCACCTTGGCCGGCGCGCGGTTGATCTCGTCGGCGAGGACGAAGTTGGCGAACACCGGGCCGAGCTCGGTGTCGAACTGCTCGCGCCCCGGGCGGTAGATCCGGGTGCCCACTATGTCCGAGGGCACCAGGTCGGGGGTGAACTGCAGCCGGGCGAACGTGCCGCCGACCGTGCGGGCCAGGGTCTCCACGGCCAGGGTCTTGGCCACCCCCGGCACGCCTTCGAGCAGGCAGTGGCCGCGGGCCAGCATGCTCACCATCATCCGTTCGACCATGCGTTCCTGGCCGACGATGACGCGCTTGACCTCGAACAGCACCCGTTCCATCGCGGTCGCGTCCTCGGCCGGGGTCGTCGTCCGCACGGGCACGCCCGGGGATGGCTCTGCGGTCACGTGGTGTCTCCTGTCGGGGGGTGCGCGGCCATTACCCCGACCGGATGTCAGCACGATCGTTCCGCGTTCGGATCGGGTACGTCTTCCGATCACGGTACGTGAGCGCGGGCGAGCCCGTCGGGACGGACGGTAGGCAGGAGCTGAGTAAGCCGAGCCGGCAGGCGACGACGGAACGGGTCGGCTCAGGTGCCGGGGCGGGTCGCGCCGTAGTACCCGTCCATCCACAGCGGGGCGACCTTCACGACGTCACCCGTGTGCGGGGCCTCGACGACGTTGCCGTTGCCTATGTAGATCGCGACGTGATGGATCCCGCTCACCCCGCCGGTGCTCCAGAAGGTGAGGTCGCCGGGCTGGAGATCGTCGATGCTCGGGTGCACGCTGCCGGCGCTCAAGTACTGGCTCACCGAGTAGTGGTCCAGGAACACCCCGGACCCGGCCCACGCGTACAAGGCCAACCCTGAGCAGTCGAAGCCCTTCACGTGGCAGGCGTTGCTGTACGAGCACACGCCATACGTCGGGCCGTTGTAGTTTCCGGCGCCGAACGAGTACGGCGTCCCGAGCCAACGCATGGCCCGCTCGACCGCGGCCCGGCCCTTGGCCGGGCTCCAGATGCCATTGCTGGAACCGGAATTGTCGCCACCACCGGAGTTGCTCGGCGGGTTGTTCGACGACGAGTTCGAGGGGGGGTTCGACGACTTGCGCTTAGCGTCCCGGCGTTGCGACGCCTGGCGAGCCCGCAATTCCTGGGCCTGTTGGGTCGCGAGCCGAGCCAGGCGCTGGCGTTCCCGCGCCTGTGCGGCCAGGAGCTTGGCCCGCGCGATCCGGGCCCGACGTGCGGCTGCGGCCTTGATCTGCGCCTCGATCTTCTGCCACTGAAGGTAGGCCGCGCGCTTGTTCTTCAGCCCGGTCAGGGCTTCCCCGGCGACGGTGAGCTGGCGCTGATAGCCGCCCCGTTGCGCGACGAGCGTGACGCGCTGGGCCCTCGCGTTCGCGACCGCTCGAGCCGCCGCGAGCCGAGCCGTGTTGGCCTCGCCGGTGAGCTTGGTGCGTAGCGCGACCGCGGTCCGGGCCCGGGAGACGGCGTTGGCCTTGGCCACCGTGGCCCGGGTCATGGTGCCGATAGCGTCCAGTTGATGCGCGGAGGCGTACCGGCCGAGGTCGCTGCGCTGAAGCAGGGCGTTCGGGTTCGGCGCCGTCAGCAGGCCGCTGGAGTCACCCGAGCGATTCATGTAGGCCGCGGCGATGTACAGCCGGAACCGGGTACGGGCTTGGTCGAAGTTCTTCTCCGCGGTGACGACCGCCTGCTGGGCCTTCGTCGCCGACGTTTTGGCCAGCCCCAGCTTCCAGCGGGCCTGCAGGTACCTCTCGCCGGCCAGTTCGGCCACGTCGTTGAGGTGACCGATCCGGGCGTTGATGCCCACGATGAGACCGGACAGCCGACCCACGTCGGCCGCCGCCTTGCTCTTGGCCGCTGCGGCCGCGTTGATCTGCGTGTTGCTCGGGTTGGCCGGCGGGACCTTGCTGTGCGGCGGCGTCGTGGCCACCGGCGCCTTCGCGGCCGCAACCTTGGCCACAGGTGGTTTCGCAGCGGCGGTGGCCGACCCCGCATACCCCACCAGGACAGTGCTGACGGCGAAAGCGATCGTCACCAGGAAGGCGACGCGGGCCGGACGCCGGCTCGGCCGCACGGCGCGTAGCGATCGGTCATTCGGACGAGCCGGCCCCGAGAGCTGCGGTGCGCGCGTGTGACTGGGCTGCACGAATGTCCTTCGCGTCGATCGGGTCCGGGACACGTGATGCCCGGGGGGGTAAACAAAGGGAAGCACGAGTAACACCAGTCCCACAAGTCACAACGGACGCAAGATTGGATGTGTTGCGGCGCGGCTCACCGCTCAGATACCGCTCGATGGTGTATTAGGCCGCCCGTGCCGCCACTTCTGGTCCGGCTTCGACCCGCGCCGCCCGTTTGCGCTGCCAGGTCTCATACCACCTCTCCCACCAGCTGATCGCGGTGTGGATGACGACGGCGTAGACGATTCCGGCCACCACGTCGATGACGTAGTGCTCACCGAGGTACACCAGCGATATCGCCATCGCGGCCGGATAGAGCAGCATGAGCCACGCGAATCGGCTGCTGACCGTGCTGAGGACGAACAGGGCGATGATCGTGGCGTAACCGGTATGTAGGGACGGCATGGCCGCGACCGGGTTCGACGCCGCCTGGCCTTCCTGGAGCAGGTTGCCGGCGTGGTTGATGTGCAGCCAGAACCAGCCGCGCCCTGATGCCCGTACCACCGGCCCGATGTCCCCGGTGCGCGACGCGTACCACGGTGGCGCGGCCGGGTAGAGCACGTAGGTGATCAGGCCGGCCACGGCCAGGCCGAGCACGCGACGCACGAACGCCAGCCACAGCTCACGGTTACGCAGCCACAGCACTGCGGCCATCACCGGCGTGGCCAGGAAGTGCGTGACGTAGACGAGCGTGGCCGCGGCGTCGTACCAGTGCACCGCTCCCGGGCTGAGGTAGTGCTCTTGCAGCCACACCGTCGGAATCACGCCGAAGACGTCCCGGTCGATGTCGGCCACGTCGCCGACGTGCAGCGGTCGCCCGGCCAGGTCGGCCAGACCGCGGCTGTAGTCGTAGACGATCAGCGCGGCGGTGAACGGCAGCCAGTCGAGCAGCACCCGCCGAAACGCCGCCCAGCCCCGGCCCAGGCACGGGATGCCCAGACCGGCCAGCACGAGCAGGGTCAGGCTGCCGCGGTCGGTCGGGATGCCGATCAGCGCCACCTCGAGCACGACCAGCACCAGGTACCCGATACCCACCAGGCGCCGGATCCGGCGCCACCGGGCTTCCTCCTCGGCCGGGGACCGCACGGCAGCGGCCGCCGGCAGCGCCAGCGGCGCCGATCCCGCTGACGGCGATCCCGGCTCGACCTTGGGGATGGGACCGGTGTCGGCGTCCAGCGATCCGTCGCTGCCCGTTGACATGGTGGGCAGCGTAGTCAGCGAGAGCAAGACTTGGTCTGATCATGATGCGGCCCGGGCCAGCAGGTCGGCCCGCGGACGCATGATATCTTGACGTCAAGACATCTAGCGAGGAGCCCATCGTGCCCGACAGTGTCAACAGCTTCGACGCCCGCGCCACCCTCACCGTCGGAGATTCCAGCTTCGACTACTTCCGCATCGACGCCGTCGACGGATCCGCGCGCCTGCCCTTCAGCCTCAAGATCCTGCTGGAGAACCTGCTGCGCACCGAGGACGGCAGCGTCGTCACCGCCGAGCAGATCCGGGCCGTGGCCGGCTGGGACCCGGACGCCGAACCCGACACCGAGATCCAGTTCAGCCCTTCGCGGGTGGTGATGCAGGACTTCACCGGCGTGCCGGCCGTGGTCGACCTGGCCACGATGCGCGAGGCCATGCGCGACCTCGGCGGTGATCCGAGCAAGATCAACCCTCTGTCGCCGGCCGAGCTCGTCATCGACCACTCCGTCATCGCCGACCTGTTCGGCGCACCGGACTCCTTCGCCCGCAACGTCGAGCTGGAGTACGAGCGCAACGGCGAGCGCTACCAGTTCCTGCGCTGGGGCCAGAAGGCGTTCAACGAGTTCGCCGTCGTGCCCCCCGGCACCGGGATCGTGCACCAGGTCAACATCGAGTACCTGGCCCGCGTGGTGTTCGAGCGCAACGGGCTGATCTACCCGGACACGGTGGTCGGCACCGACTCGCACACCACCATGGTCAACGGCCTGGGGGTGCTCGGTTGGGGCGTCGGCGGCATCGAGGCCGAGGCGGCCATGCTCGGCCAGCCGGTGAGCATGCTCATCCCCCGCGTGGTCGGCTTCAAGCTCACCGGCGAACTGCCCGAGGGCGCCACCGCCACCGACCTGGTGCTGACGATCACCGAGCAGCTGCGCAAACACGGCGTGGTCGGCAAGTTCGTGGAGTTCTACGGCCCCGGCGTGGCCGCGGTGCCGCTGGCCAACCGGGCCACGATCGGCAACATGAGCCCGGAGTACGGCTCCACCTGCGCCATCTTCCCGATCGATGAGGAAACCTTGCGCTACCTGCAGTTCACCGGGCGCAAGCAGGAGCAGGTCGATTTGGTCGAGGCCTACGCCAAGGCCAACGGGTTGTGGCACGACGCGTCGGTGGAACCCGCCTTCTCCGAGTCACTCGAACTCGACCTCTCTACTGTGGTGCCGTCGCTGGCCGGCCCCAAGCGGCCCCAGGACCGGGTGCCGCTGAGCCGGGCCAAGGAGATGTTCCGCACGGCCCTGACCGATTATGTGGTCGGCGACTCGATCCAGGACCCGACGGACGAGGCGGTGGCCGAAACGTTCCCGGCGTCGGACGCCACCGGGGCGCCGGGCCAGGAAGAGCCGGCCGACCTCGCCGACACCGGCGCGCCGGTGCCGGTATCCGCCGCCGCGCCGCTCGCCGGCCGCACGTCCAAACCCACCCGCGTCCACGGCAGCAACGGCGAGGACTACGAGATCGATCACGGCGCCGTCGCCATCGCCGCCATCACCTCGTGCACCAACACCTCGAACCCGTCGGTCATGGTTGCCGCAGCGCTGGTGGCCAAGAAGGCGGTCGAGCGCGGGCTGAACCGCAAGCCGTGGGTGAAGACGACGCTCGCCCCGGGCTCCAAGGTGGTCATGGACTACTACGACCGGGCCGGCCTGACGCCGTACCTGGACAAGATCGGGTTCAACCTGGTCGGGTACGGCTGCACCACCTGCATCGGCAACTCGGGCCCGCTGCCCGAGGAGGTGTCGGCCGCGGTGAACGAGGCCGATCTGGCCGTGGTCAGTGTGCTTTCGGGCAACCGCAACTTCGAGGGCCGGATCAACCCGGACGTCAAGATGAACTACCTGGCCTCGCCGCCGCTGGTCGTCGCCTACGCCCTGGCCGGCACGATGGACCTCGACCTGACCACCGAGCCGCTGGGCGAAGGCACTGATGGCCCGGTGTACCTGGCCGACCTCTGGCCGAGCAGCGCCGAGGTGCAGGAAGTGGTCGACACCGCCATCGCCTCGGAGATGTTCAGCCGCGACTACGCCGACGTCTTCCGCGGTGACGAGACCTGGCAGGCGCTGGCCACCCCGGAGGGCGACACTTTCGCCTGGGACCCGCAGTCGACCTACGTCCGCAAGCCCCCGTACTTCGAGGGCATGCCGGCCGAGCCACAGCCGGTCGCCGACATCGCCGGTGCCCGGGTACTGGCCAAGCTGGGTGATTCGGTCACCACCGACCACATCTCCCCCGCCGGATCGATCAAGGCCGACTCACCCGCGGGGCACTACCTGGCCGAGCACGGCGTCGAGCGGCGCGACTACAACTCCTACGGTTCCCGCCGCGGCAACCACGAGGTGATGATCCGGGGCACGTTCGCCAACATCCGGCTGCGCAACCAGCTGGCCCCGGGCACGGAGGGCGGTGTCACCCGCGACTTCAGCCAGGACGACGCCCCGGTGACGTCGATCTTCGAGGCCAGCGAGCACTATCTGGCCGCCGGCACGCCGTTGGTCATCCTGGCGGGCAAGGAGTACGGCTCCGGTTCCTCGCGCGACTGGGCGGCCAAGGGGACGATGCTGCTCGGCGTCCGCGCGGTCATCGCCGAGTCCTACGAACGCATCCACCGCTCGAACCTGATCGGCATGGGCGTGTTGCCGCTGCAGTACGCCGACGGCGAATCAGCCGTTTCGCTTGGGCTCAGCGGCGAAGAGACGTTCACCATCACCGGGATCGACGCGCTGAACAACGGTGCGGTTCCGTCGACGGTGACGGTGCACGCCGACGACACGGTCTTCCAGGCCAAGGTGCGCATCGACACCCCCGGCGAGGCGGACTACTACCGCCACGGCGGCATCATGCCGTACGTCCTGCGCTCGCTGGTCTAGCCTGCGCGCTGGGCCTTCACACCCCCGCTCGGGTGTTGCTACCTTTCGGTCGCAGTACCGCACGACACGGCGCGGATCCTGGAGGCACTGCATGGCGCTCAAACCCACCCGCGAGGACAAGTTCAGCTTCGGGCTCTGGACGGTGGGATGGCAGGCCCGGGACCTCTTCGGCGAGGCCACCAGGCCGGTGCTCGCCGGCGTCGAGGCGGTGCACAAGTTGGCCGAGCTCGGCGCCTACGGCATCACCTTCCACGACGATGACCTGGTACCGCCGGGCAGTTCCGCGGCCGATCGGGCGCGCATCATCGACGAGTTCAAGCAGGCCCTGGCCGATACCGGGCTGGTGGTGCCGATGGTGACCACGAACCTGTTCGGCGACCCGGTGTTCAAGGACGGCGGTTTCACCAGCAACGACCGGTCGGTGCGCCGGTACGCCCTGCGCAAGGTCATGCACAACATGGACCTGGCCGCCGAGCTCGGCGCCGAGATCTACGTCTTCTGGGGCGGCCGGGAGGGCTCCGAGGTCGATTTCGCCAAGGACGTGCGCGCGGCGCTGGACCGCTACCGCGAAGGCATCGACCTGCTGGCGCAGTATTCCATCGACAAGGGCTACGGCATGCGTTTCGCCATCGAGCCCAAGCCGAACGAACCCCGCGGGGACATCCTGCTGCCCACCATCGGGCATGCGCTGGCGTTCATCACCCAGCTCGAGCACGCCGACATGGTCGGCATCAACCCGGAGACCGGGCACGAGCAGATGGCCAGCCTGAACTACACCCACGGCATCGCCCAGGCGCTCTGGCAGGGCAAGCTGTTCCACATCGACCTCAACGGTCAGAAGGGCCCGCGCTACGACCAGGATCTGGTCTTCGGCTACGGCGACCTGCTGCAGGCGTTCTCCACGGTCGACCTGCTGGAGAACGGCGCCCCCGGTGGCGGACCGACCTACGACGGCGACCGCCATTTCGACTACAAGCCGCTGCGCACCGAGAACATGGACGGCGTGTGGGAGTCTGCCCTGGCCAACATGGAGCTCTACCTGACGTTGAAGGAACGCTCGCACGCCTTCCGCGCCGACCCGCGGGTACAGCAAGCCCTGGCCGTCGCCGAGGTGGCCGAATTGAGTCAGCCGAGCCTCGACGCCGACGAGACGTGGCAGTCGTTCACCGCCGACCGCAGCTCGTTCGAGGACTTCGACCCAGAGCCGCCCCGTACCAAGGGCTACGGCTTCGCCCGGATCCAACGACTGGCCATCGAACACCTGCTCAGGGTGGCTGGATAGGCGGCTGGGTAGGCGGCCGGCCTTCGGCGGCCCCGTCACGGCGACCGGTTGCCCTCAGCGGCTGTTCGTAACGGAATGATCTCGACATGAGTGCGACACATTGCTGAAACCCAGCGATAGGCATATGTTCCCGTCGACAACATTTGGGGACCCGGCCTCGCATGGTCGGGACCGGTTACCCGCGAAGGGCGGAATCAATGCGCAAAGGCGTGAACATTCTCATCGCCGCAACAGCGGCGGGAGCGGTCGTTCTGACCGGCTGTTCGTCGAGCAAGAAGAGTGCTACCGGCTCGTCAGCCACGACCGGCGGGGCAGCGACCACCACCTCGTCGGCCTCGGCCGCGGCGACCACCACCTCCGCCGCCCCCGCCGGGACGGTCGACGGCAAGGGCGCCAAGGTCGGCATCATCCTGCCCGACACGACCTCGTCGCCCCGCTGGATCACCGCCGACCCGACCGCATTGAAGGCGGACTGCAAGGCGGCCAACCTGGATTGCGACATCCAGAACGCCAACGGCTCGGCCGCGAACATGAAGACCATCGCCCAGGGCATGTCGGCCAAGAAGATCAAGGTGCTGATGATCGTCAACCTGGACCCGGCGTCCGGTGCGGCCATCGAGAAGGCGGCCGAGAAGAACGGCATCATCACCGTGGACTACGACCGGCTCACCCCCGGCGGCGGCGCCTCGCTCTACGTCTCCTTCGACAACGTGAAGGTCGGCGTCACCCAGGGCACAGCACTGACACAGTGCCCGCAGGTCAAGGGCAAGACCGGGATCCAATGGGCCCAGATCGACGGAGCGGCCACGGACAACAACGCGACCCTGTTCCGCCAGGGCTACGAGAGTGTCCTGCTGAAGACCCCGGGCTGGACCCGGGTCGCCAAGGTCAACGGCAACTGGGACGCCCCGACCGCCGGCCGTGAGTTCGGCACCATCCTGGCCGCCCACCCGAAGGTCAAGGCGGTCATGGTCGCCAACGACACGATGGCCGGCGCGGTCATCACCGACCTGAAGAACTCCAAGCTGTCGGGTCAGGTCGCGGTTTCCGGGCAGGACGCCTCGGCGGCGGCTCTGCAGCGGATCATGAGCGGGACGCAGTGCTTCACGATCTACAAGCCCACCACCTCTGAAGCCGGCCCAGCCATCAACGCAATCGCTCAGCTGGTCACCGGCACGGTGCCGACGACGAACGCGACCACAGTGGACCCGCTGACCAAGAGGAAGGTGCCGTCGATCCTGGCTACACCGACCGCCATCAGCAAGGCCAACGTGGCCAAGCCGCTGAACGACAAGTACGTGCCCAAGAACACGGTCTGCACGGGCGCCTACGTGGCCCTGTGCAAGGCCAACGGCGTCAACTAGTAGGACCCAGCACTGACGAGGCCGGCCGCGCGCCAAGTACGCGCGGTCGGTCTCGTGTCGTTCCTTGCACACCAATCGTCTAGGGGGTAGCCGGCAGTGGCAGACCATCCGCTTCTGGAACTGCGCGGGATCAACAAGAGCTTCGGTCCCGTCCACGTCCTGCAGAACGTCGATTTCTCCGCCCGCGCCGGGGAGGTGACGGCGCTGGTCGGTGACAACGGCGCCGGCAAGTCGACACTGGTCAAGTGCATCAGTGGCACGTATTCCATCGACTCAGGTGACTACCTGTTCGACGGGGCACCTACGTCGATCCACACCCCTCGGGACGCTTCCGCGCTCGGGATCGAAATCGTTTATCAGGATCTCGCGCTGTGCGACAACCTCGACATCGTCCAGAACATGTTCCTGGGTCGCGAGCGCGTGCACAACACGGTGCTCGACGAGAACTCCATGGAGCAGGCCGCCGGCGAGACCCTGGCGTCGCTGTCGGTGCGCACGGTGAAGTCGGTGCGCCAACGGGTGTCGAGCCTGTCCGGCGGTCAGCGCCAGACGGTGGCCATCGCCAAGGCGGTGCTGTGGAACTCGAAGTTGGTCGTCCTGGACGAGCCGACCGCGGCCTTGGGTGTGGCCCAGACCGCGCAGGTGCTCGCGCTGGTCCGGCGTCTGGCCGACCGCGGCTTGGCCGTGGTCCTCATCTCGCACAACATGCTCGACGTGCTCGAGGTGTCCGACCGCATCGCGGCGCTCTATCTGGGCCAGATGGCGGCCATCGTCGACCGCTCTGCGGTCAATCAGACCCAGCTCGTCGAGCTGATCACCACCGGCCGCACTTCAGGCGTACCGGCCATGAACGCGGGAGTGGGCGCATGACCGAGCAGGTGGGACAGACCGAGCAGGTGGGACAGGCGGCGACCGACTCGGCGGAGCTGGAAGAACCCAAGACCGGCTCACTGGCCGCGGCCGCGTCGACCATTCCGGTCGGCAACACGATATCGGACTACGTCAGGAATTACGTCCAGCGCCTGCGCGGCGGGGACATGGGCTCACTGCCGGCAGTGACCGGGCTGATCCTGTTGGTCATCCTGTTCAGCATCCTGCAGCCGACCTTCAGCGGTCTGTTCAACTTCGGCAACATGCTGACCGAAGGCGCGGGACCCATTCTGATCGCCATGGGTCTGGTCTTCGTGCTGCTACTGGGCGAGATCGACCTGTCGGCCGGGTTTGCCGCCGGGGTCTGTGCCTGCGTCATGGTCCGGCTGATGGTGGGCTATCACGCCCCCTCGCCGGTCTCGATCGGCGCGGCCATCCTCACCGGCGTCATCATCGGATTCCTGATCGGAGTCCTGCGGGCCAAGGTGCGTATCCCGTCCTTCGTCGTCACGCTGGCGTTCTTCCTGGCCTTTCAGGGTGTGGCGCTCTACATCGCCAACAACGGAGCGGGCCAGAAGGGTGACATCTCGATCACCGACAAGGTCGTCAACGGCTTCGACGGCAACCAGATGCCGCTATGGGCCGGTTGGCTGCTCGGCGTGATCATTGTCGCGGGGTATGCCGCGGTGAAACTAGGTGCGCAGCGTGGCCGCCGCAAGCGCGGACTGCACGGCGAACCGGCCGCAGTCATGGCGTTCAAGGTCGGCGCGCTCGCCATAGGCGCCTTTCTTGCCATCTACGCGCTCAACCAGAACCGGTCCATCAACAAGACCGCGGTCCCCAAGTCGGTTGACGGCAAGCTGGTCCTGGTGAAACCGCCGGCGCTGGAGGGCGTGCCGTGGGTCGTGCTCGTGATCCTCGCGTTCTTCGTGGTCTGGACGTTCATGCTCAGCCGCACCCGCTACGGTCGCCACGTCTACGCCGTGGGCGGCAACGAAGAAGCGGCCCGGCGCGCCGGCATCCCGGTCGACCGCATCCGAATCTCGGTGTTCGTGCTGTGTTCGGGCATGGCCGCGGTGGGCGGCATCATGATCGGATCCAACGTGCAGTCGGTAAGTGTGGCCAACTACGGCGGCAACACCCTGTTGCTCGCGGTGGGCGCGGCGGTCATCGGCGGCACCAGCCTCTTCGGCGGCAAGGGCCGGATGATCGACGCGCTCATCGGCGGAGCCGTGGTCGAGGTCATTTACAACGGCATGTCGAACCTGGTCAAGGGTACGAACAGCTCGTCGGTGCAGTACGTCGTCACCGGCCTCGTCCTCATGCTGGCCGCCGCGGTCGATGCGCTGTCCAGGCGCCGGGCCGGATCAACCGGCCTGTAGTCACCTACGTCACGGCAGACGATGGCTCGCCGGCAAGCCACCCGCCCGGACGCGATCCGCCTGCACAACCTGCAGGTACTGCTGGCCGATGTGCACCACAACGGCCCGTTGTCGCGGGTCGAGCTCACCCGTGACCTGGGCCTGAACCGCAGCACCATCGGCGATCTCGTCGCCGAACTGTGCGACAGCGGCTTGGTGGCCGAGCATGCGCCCGGAACGCGGGTGGGCGCCGGTCGACCGTCGCACGTGGTGGGGCCGCGCGCCGACGGCCCGTACGCCCTCGCCGTAGACATCGCGGTGTCACACCTCACCGTCGCGGCCGTGGCGATCGGCGGTCAGGTGTTGGCCCGGCACGTGGTCCAGTTGCCCGAGGGCGCGGCCCCCGATGACGTCGTCGCCGCCACGGTGCTCGGAGCGGACAGCCTGACCCAGGGCGTGCCGGCCAACAGCTGGGCCGCCGGCGTGGGTGTCAGCGTGCCCGGCACCGTGCGGCGCCGGGACGAACGCGTCCTGGTGGCGCCGAACCTGCACTGGGTGGACGTCGACCTGATCGCCGGGCTGCGGGCCGAGCTCGGCGACGAACTACCCATTCGCATCGGCAACGACGCGAACCTGGGTGTACTGGCCGAGCACGTCCGTGGCGTGGCCCGCGGCATCGACGACGTGGTGTACCTGCTGGCCCGGGTGGGTGTCGGCGCCGGCATCCTGGCCGACGGCGTGCCCCTGCACGGGGTCAGCGGGCTGGCCGGCGAGATCGGGCACGTCATCGTCGAGCCGGGCGGACCGGCCTGTTACTGCGGCAACCGCGGCTGCTTCGAGCGCGTGGTGGGCGAACGGGCCTTCTTCGCCCGAGCCGGAATGACCGGGGTCTCCGACACCGACGGCATCATCCAGGTCGTCCGCGCGGCCGAGGCCGGGGACGCGCGGGCCCAGGAGGCCATCGACCACGTGTGTGCCTGGCTCGCGGTCGGGTTGGCCGGGCTGTCCCACCTGGTCAACCCGCAGCTCATCGTCGTCGGTGGGTCGCTGGCCGGTTTGCTGGAGACCCGGGGTGCCCAGGTGCAGACCGCCATGGACCAGCTGATGGGATCGGCGCCCGGGGAACCGGCGCGCGTCTGTGTCGGCGATCTCGGGGTGGACGCGCCGCTGCTCGGCGCGGCCGAGATCGCCTTCGCCGACCTGCTCGAGCACCCGGTCGAGACCGCGCTGGCCCACCGTCCGCTCGACGCTGCGCTCCGAACGGCGGTGCGCTGACCCAGTCGCTGAGTCAGCCGCCCCGGGAGCGTTGGCCGCGGAGCCGTCGGACACGCCGACGCACCGACAGCAGGGAGGCAAACGCTCGACGGGCGAGGCGGTCAGCTCAGGACGCGTCGGCGGGCAGGGGGCTGAGGGCCTGGCGTTCGAACTGGGTGCGGTAGAGCTCGGCGTAGAGACCGTCCGCGGCCAGCAGATCGGTGTGCGTGCCGCGCTCGACGATGCGGCCCTCGTCCACGACCAGGATCTGGTCGGCCTGCAGGACGGTCGACAGCCGGTGCGCGATCACCAGCGACGTGCGCCCGGCCAGCGCCGCGGCCAGGGCGTCCTGCACCGCGGCCTCACTCTCGCTGTCCAGGTGGGCGGTGGCCTCGTCGAGGATGACGATGCCGGGCGCCTTCAACAGCAGCCGAGCGATGGCCAGACGTTGTTTCTCGCCGCCGGACAACCGGTAGCCGCGGTCGCCGACCACTGTCTCCAGCCCGGCCGGCAACGATTCCACGAGCTCGGCGATCTGGGCGGCCCGGATGACGGTCCACAGCTCCTCGTCGGTGGCCCCGGGACGGGCGTAGCGCAGGTTGGCCTCGATCGAGTCGTGGAACATGTGCGCGTCCTGGCTGACCACCCCGATCGCGTCGTGCAGCGACTCCTGGGTGACGGCGCGGACGTCCTCTCCCCCGACCAGCACCGCGCCGCTGCGCACGTCGTAGATCCGCGGCACCAGCTGGCTGATCGTCGTCTTGCCCGCACCGGACGGCCCCACGAGCGCAACCATCTGCCCGGGTCCGGCGGTGAAGGTGATTCCCCGCAGCACCTCCTGGGTCGGGTCGGAGTCGAGCCGGGCGACGTCCTCGAGCGAGGCCAGCGACACCTCGCTGGCGCTGGGGTAGGCGAAGCGGACGTCGCGGAACTCGATGCTGCGCGCGTCGCGGGGCAGCTCGATCGCGTCGGGTCGGTCGGCGATCATGGGCGGCAGGTCGAGGATCTCGAAGACGCGGTCGAAGCTGACCAGCGCGCTCATCACGTCCACCCGCACGTTGGACAGCGCGGTCAGCGGCCCGTACAGCCGGGTCAGCAGCAGCGCCAACGTGACCACGGTGCCGGTGCTGAGCTGACCGTTCAGGGCGTAGTAGCCGCCGAGGCCGTAGACCAGAGCCTGGGCCAGCGCCGCGACCAGGGTGAGGGCGACGAAGAACGCCCGCCCGTACATGGCCGACGTGATACCGATGTCCCGCACCCGCCCGGCCCGGTCGCGGAAGGAGCTGTACTCATCACTCGGGCGGCCGAACAGCTTGACCAGCAAGGCCCCCGAGACGTTGAACCGTTCGGTCATCGTGTTGTTCATCGACGCGTTGAGGTTGTAGGACTCGCGCGTGATCGCCTGCAGCCGGTTGCCGATCCGGCGGGCGGGGATGACGAAAACGGGCAGCATCACCAGCGACAGTGCGGTGATCTGCCACGACAACGAGAACATCACCGCCGCCGTGACCACCAGGCTGACCCCGTTGGACACCACGCCGGACAGGGTGCTGGTGAACGCCTGCTGCGCGCCGAGCACGTCGTTGTTGAGGCGGCTGATGAGCGCGCCGGTCTGGGTGCGAGTGAAGAAGGCCAGCGGCATCCGCTGCACCTGCCCGAACACGGCCGTGCGCAGGTCGAAGATCAAGCCCTCCCCGATCCGCGCCGAGTACCACCGCTGCGCGAAGGACAGCACGGCGTCGAACACGGCCAGCCCGGCGATGAGCAGCGCGATCCGCACCACCGTGCGCACCTCGCCGTGCGCGGTGATGGTGTTGATGACCCGCCCAGCCAGCACTGGCGTGGCCACCGCGATCAGGGCGTCCACGACGATGATGGCCAGGAAGATCAACAGGTCGCGCTGGTAGGGCAGGGCAAACTTCAACACCCGCCGCCCGGTGCCTTTGGGCAGGGTCTTTTCGAGCACCGAACGGTCCGTGCGCATCGAATGCATCGTGCGCCAGACGCTGGCTCCACCAGGCATAGACATAGACAAACCTCCACGTCAAAAAACCGGGTGTGTCTAACCATTGTTCCGCTTTGGCATGCGCTGAGAGCGGACACCGTCGGCCGGTTTTGGTCAGCTGACCCCGTATACGGGGGTCAACTGACCAAAACCGCGCTCACTCTGGGCGGGCGGCCAAGACCTGAAGCAGGCGGTGTTGGGCGGCCCGCTCGGCCGCTTCCTGCTCAGCCGAACCGGTCGACGAAGCCTGTCGCAGCAGGGCCTTGGCTTCGATGACGGCATCGCGCGGCCCGGCCAGGATCGCTTCGGCCAAACGTAACGCCGTCGCGCCCAGGTCGGCCCGCGGAACCAGTCGGCTGGCCAAACCCATCGTCATCGCCTCATCGGCGGCTATGGGGCGGGCGGTAAGGACGACGTCCATGGCTCGGGAGTAGCCGACCAACTCCGCCAGCCGGCGGGTGCCGCCGAGGTCGGGGACGAGCCCGAGCGCAACCTCGGCCATGGTGAAAACGGCATCGTCGGCGATCACGCGCAGGTCGCAGGCGAGGGCGAGTTGGAACCCGGCGCCGACGGCATGGCCCTGCACGGCGGCGATACTGACGATGTCGGGGCGGGCCAACCAGCCGAACGCGTCCTGGTAGCCCGCGATGAGGAGGTCGGCCTCGTCCGGAGCCATGGCGGCCAGGTTGGCCAGCGACGGCACGCCCGGCGGCGAGTTGGTGAACATCCGCCGATCGAGGCCGGCCGAGAAGGCGCGTCCGGCCCCTTCGACCAGCACTACCCGTACGGTGCCGGGCAGTGTGGACCCGATCTCGCGCAGGGCGGCCCAGGTCAGGGGCGTCTGCGCGTTGAGCCGGTCCGGACGGTTCAGGGTGATCGTGGCCAGGGCTTCGTCGATAGTGAAGGTGACCCCGGGGCCCTCGTCCGGGAGTGAGTCGGGCGACCCGGGGATCACCCCAGCTGAACTCATCAGGAGTACGCGAGCGGGGGAAGAGCCGCTACGCGCAACCATGGTGGGTGGGCGCCCAGGTCGAGCACGTGGGAGAACGTGATCATCCGTCGACCTCCGCTTTTGAAGTCAGGACGCCCGATGGTAGTGCGGTCAGACCTTCTTGCGAGTAGCGCCCCCACGACCGCGCAGATCCGCTCCGGACTCCACGAGCAGGCGATGGATGAACCCGTAGGAACGTCCCGCCTCACTGGCGAGCTCGCGAATGCTGCGGCCTTTCGCGTACTTCTTGGTCAGATCAACTGTGAGTTGGCTACGCGCCGGACCGGTGATCCGCACGCCTTTCTTCAATGCTGCCATGTGTCGCTGGTACTCCCCGTGTCAGCGCGGACGGCATCCCCCGATTGGTACCGGCTTCCTGGCCTCGGACACAGCGAATAAAGCGGCTTTGCCACCCCCGAGGCCAGCGCGCAATTGAAACGCTACGCGAGTATCACAAGGTCCGACAAATCGGGAGACCATATATCTTCGACCCCATCGGGAAGCAAGATCACTTTGTCCGGTGCGAGGGCCTCGACCGCACCCTCGTCGTGGGTCACCAGAACAATCGCGCCGCCGTACCGGCGCAGCGCGTCCAGCACCTGTTCCCGGCTGACCGGGTCGAGGTTGTTGGTCGGTTCGTCCAGGAGCAGGACGTTGGCGGCACTGGTGACGAGCATGGCCAGGGCCAGCCGGGTCTTCTCCCCACCGGAGAGCACTTTGGCGGGCTTGTCCACATCGTCACCGGTGAACAGGAACGCGCCCAGCACCTTGCGCAGCTCGGTGTCAGACGGGGCAAAGGCGCCGGCGGCGGAATTGGCCGCGGTGCGCATGTTGTCCAGCACGGACCCGTCGGTATCCAGCGTTTCGTGCTCCTGGGCGTAATACCCCAGACGCAGGCCGTGGCCCGGGATCACCGAGCCCGTGTCCGGCGCCTCCGAGCCCGCGAGCAGGCGCAACAGGGTGGTCTTGCCGGCCCCGTTCAACCCGAGCACGACGACGCGGGCGCCGCGGTCCACGGCCAGGTCTACGTCGGTGAACACCTCGAGCGAGCCGTAGGACTTGGACAGTCCCTCGGCGGTGACCGGTGTCTTGCCGCACGGCGCCGGGTCGGGAAAGCGCAAGCGGGCGACCTTGTCGTTGACCCGGACGTCCTCCAGGCCGGCGGACAGCGCGGCGGCGCGGCGGTCCATCTGGTGGGCGGCGCGGGCCTTGGTCGCCTTGGCCCGCATCTTGTCGGCCTGCCCGCGCAGGGAGTCGATCTTGCGTTCGGCGTTGGCCCGCTCACGGTGACGGCGCTTCTCGTCGGCCTCGCGCTGCTGCTGATAGATCTTCCAGCCGACGTTGTAGATGTCGACGGCGGCGCGGTTGGCGTCGAGGTACCAGACCTTGTTCACGACCGCCTCGAGCAAGCTGATGTCGTGGCTGATCAGCACCAGGCCGCCCTTGTGCTGGCGCAGGAAGTCGCGCAGCCAGACGATGGAGTCGGCGTCGAGGTGGTTGGTGGGTTCATCCAGCAGCAGCGTCGTGGGCTCGCCAGCGGTGTCGGCGAACAGGATGCGGGCCAGTTCGATCCGCCGCCGCTGCCCGCCGGACAGGGTGCCCAACGGCTGGGCCAGCACGCGATCGGGCAGGCCGAGGTTGGCGCAGATCCGGGCCGCGTCGCTCTCGGCCGCGTAGCCGCCGAGGGTGCTGAAGCGCTCCTCGAGCCGGCCGTAACGCTGCAGCACGGCGTCGTCGTCCGGGTCCTCGGCCAGCCGGATCTCGATCTTGTCGATGTCGCGGCGCAGCTCGTCCAGGCCGCGGGCCGACAGCACCCGGTCGCGGGCGATGGTGTCGAGGTCGCCCGTGCGCGGATCCTGGGGCAGGTAGCCCACCGGGCCGGTGGTGAGGATCTGGCCGTCGTGCGGCAACGTCTCGCCGGCAAAGGTCTTCAGGCTCGTGGTCTTGCCGGCGCCGTTGCGCCCGACCAGACCGATGCGGTCACCGTTCTGCACCCTCAGCGTGGTCGGTTCGAGCAGGATGCGCGCACCCGCGCGCAGCTCGAGATTCGTTGCCGTGATCATGGTGAACCGTTCAGTGAGTCGGGCGCTGGCTTGTGGTGGCTCCTGACCCACCGGAATGGGTCAGTTGCCACCACAAACCGGGGGTTAGACGTTGAAGCCGAGGGCGCGCAGCTGTTCGCGGCCGTCGTCGGTGATCTTGTCGGGGCCCCAGGGCGGCATCCACACCCAGTTGATGGTGAACCCGCGGGCCACCGGTCGCGGCCCGCCGGTGAGCGCGGCCGCGGTCTGGTCCTCGATCACGTCGGTGAGCGGGCAGGCCGCCGACGTCAGGGTCATGTCGAGCACCACGCTGGCGTCGTCGTCGATGTGGACGTCGTACACCAGGCCCAGGTCGACGACGTTGATGCCGAGTTCGGGGTCGACCACGTCACGCATGGCCTCCTCGACGTCATCCTTGGACGGAATGTCGACGACTATCTCGGTCATGAGCGGGGCTCCATTTCTACGGTGCCGGCTTCGGCTATTGCGCTCTTCATGGCCATCCAGCCCAGCAGGGCGCACTTGACCCGGGCCGGGTATTTCGCGACCCCGGCGAACGCGATCGCGTCGTCGAGGCTTTCGGCGGCGGCGTCGTCGAGGACGTCCTCGTGGCCGCGGGACTGCATGAGCGTGAGGAATTCCCGCTGCAAACTCAGGGCGTTGTCGACGTCGTGACCGATGACCAGGTCGGTCATCACGGACGTGGAGGCCTGGCTGATCGAGCAGCCCTCGCCCTCCCAGCTGACGTCCTCGATCGTGTGCCCGTTCAGCCGGACCCGCAGGGTGACCTCGTCGCCGCAGGTCGGGTTGACGTGGTGCACCTCGGCGTCGAACGGGTCGGTCAGACCGCGGTGCTGCGGGTGGCGATAGTGATCCAGGATGATGTCCTGGTACATGCTCTCAACGCTCACGACTGGCCAAACATCTTCTGCACACTGCGGATTCCGGTGACCAGGGCGTCGACCTCGGCCATCGTCGTGTAGACCGCGAACGACACGCGGGTCGTCGCCGGGACCCCGTAGCGCACGCAGACGGGACGAGCGCAATGATGGCCGGCCCGCACGGCAATGCCCCGCTCGTCCAGCAATTGGGCCACGTCGTGGGGATGAATCCCCGGCAGCGTAAAGGAAATCGTGGCACCACGGTCGACCGCAGACCTCGGCCCGATGATGCGCAGCCCCTCGATCTTGGCCATCTCGCTCAGCGCGTACTCGGTCAACGCGTGCTCGTGGGCGGTGATGTCGTCCATGCCGATCGCGGTGACGTAGTCGATCGCGGCACCGAGCCCGACCACCTCGGCGATCATCGGCGTACCGGCCTCGAAGCGGTGCGGAGGCGCGGCGAACGTGGATGATTCCATCGAGACCGTTTCGATCATCTCGCCGCCACCGAGGAACGGCGGCATGACCGCGAGCAGGTCGTAGCGGCCCCAGAGCACGCCGACGCCGGTCGGCCCGTAGAGCTTGTGGCCGGTGAAGGCCAGGAAGTCGGCGCCGATCTCCTGCACGTCCACATGCCGGTGCGGCACCGACTGGGAGGCGTCGACCACGGTGAGCGCGCCCACCGCGCGGGCCCGGTCGACGATGCGCCGGGCCGGGTTCAGCGTGCCGAGCGCGTTGGACTGATGCACGAACGCGACGACCTTGGTGCGTGCGCCGATCACCTCGTCGATCTGCTCGTCGACCAGCCGGCCGTCGTCGTCGATCTCGATCCAGCGCAGCGTGGCACCGGTGCGCTGGGCCAAGAGCTGCCACGGGATCAGGTTGGAGTGGTGCTCCATCTCGGTGACGACGATCTCGTCGCCCGGGCCGATCCGGAAACGCTCCGCCCCGGCGGTGGTGGCGGCGTTCGACATCGAGTACGCGACCAGGTTCAACGCCTCGGTCGAGTTCTTGGTGAACACGATCTCGTTGCGGCTGGGCGCGTTGAGGAAGGCGGCCACCTTGTCCCGGGCGAGTTCGAAGGCGTTGGTGGCCTCCGAGCCCAGCGTGTGCACGGCGCGGGCGACGTTGGCGTTGTGGTTGGCGTAGAACTCGGTCAACGTGTCGAGCACGACCTGTGGTTTCTGCGAGGTGTTGGCGCTGTCGAGGTACACCAACGGCACCCCGTGCACCTCACGCTGCAGGATGGGAAAATCCTTGCGTACCGTCTCGACGTCAAAGCCGTTCATCACAAGGGTCAGCTCCCCACGGCCACGGGCTCGTCCGGGACGACACCGGGCTCGACCGCGGCGACCTCGGGGCTGCCGTACCGGGCGTAACCCTCGCTCTCCAGCCGATCGGCCAGGTCGCGGCCGCCGGACTCGACGATGCGCCCTTCGAAGAAGACGTGGACGAAGTCGGGCTCGATGTAGCGCAGGATGCGCGTGTAGTGGGTGATCAGCAGGGTGCCGACGCCGGTCTCACGGCTGCGGTTGACGCCGGCGCTGACCACGCGCAGGGCGTCCACGTCGAGCCCGGAGTCGGTCTCGTCCAGGATCGCGATCTTGGGGTGCAGCAGGGCCATCTGCAGGATCTCGTGGCGCTTCTTCTCCCCGCCGGAGAAGCCCTCGTTGACGTTGCGCTCGGCGAAGGACTTGTCCATCTCTAGCGACGCCATCTCGCCGTTGACTTCCTTGATCCAGGTGCGCAGCTTGGGCGCCTCGCCGCGCATGGCCGTGGCCGCGGTGCGCAGGAAGTTCGACACCGACACGCCGGGCACCTCGACCGGGTACTGCATGGCCAGGAACAGCCCGGCGCGGGCGCGTTCGTCGACGGTCATGGACAGCACGTCCTCGCCGTCGAGGGTGACGGTGCCGCTGGTGACGGTGTACTTCGGGTGGCCGGCGACGGAGTAGGCCAGCGTCGACTTGCCCGAACCGTTCGGGCCCATGACGGCATGGGTCTCGCCGCTGGACACGGTGAGGTTGACCCCCTTGAGGATCTCGGTGTCCTCGACCGACACGTGCAGGTCGCGGATCTCCAACGTGCTCATCAGGTGTTCTCCGTTTCGGTCTTGCTCAGGCGGGTTTCGATCTCGTTCATCAGGCGCTGCTCCAGTTCGGGCAGGCCGATCCGGTGCACCACGTCGGCGAAGAAGCCGCGCACGACCAGCCGGCGGGCCTCGTGTTCGGGGATCCCGCGCGACTGCAGGTAGAACAGCTGCAGGTCGTCGAATCGTCCGGTGGCGCTGGCGTGTCCGGCGCTGACGATGTCGCCGGTCTCGATCTCCAGGTTGGGCACGGAGTCGGCCCGGGCCCCGTCGGAGAGCAGCAGGTTGCGGTTCAGCTCGAACGTCTCGGTGGCGGTCGCGCCCGGGCGGATGCGCACGTCGCCGATCCACACCGTGCGCGACGTCTGTCCTGACAGGGCGTTCTTGTAGACGACGTCGGACTTGCACTGCGGCACCGAGTGGTCGACGTAGATGCGTGACTCGAAGTGCTGCGCCGGCCCGGCGAAGGAGATGCCGGACAGCTTGACCGAGCCGCCGGGGCCGGCGAACTTGATGGTGGGCGAGATCCGGACCAGCCGCCCGCCCAGGTTGACGACCGAGTGGGTGAGCTGGGCGTCGCGACCGATCCGCGCCGAGTGGGCCGAGAGCTGCACCGCGTCGTTGTCCCAGTCCTGGACGCTGACCACCTGCAGCTGCGCGCCGTCGCCGAGCACGATCTCGACGTTCTCAGCCACCGAAACGCTGCCGGAGTAGTCGATGACGACAGTGCCCTGGGAGTAGGCGCCGGCCTCGATGACCAGGTGTGCGTAGGCGCTACCAGCCGAACCACGGGCGGAGATGACGACCGGTGCGGCCAGTACGGCCTCGGCCGGGATGCGTACTGCGAAGGCCTCGGTCGAACCGACGAACGCGAGCGCGCTGACCCGGTCCTCGGGCTGCAGCGTCTGCCCGACGACGGCGTCGGTCATCGGCACCGGTCCGGCCGTGACGCCGGCCGGGGCCGCCACCGTGCCCACCAGCGCGCCGGTCGGGGTGAACGGCTCGAACATGGCCCGGATGTCGCGGGTCGGGGTGAACCGCCACGTCTCTTCCCGACCGCTGGGGATGGCAAAGGCGCCGGGGTCGCGCGAGGTGAAGCGCTCGCGGGGGGAGCCGGTGCCCATCCGCTCGGCGGGCACCTGCTTCGGCAATGTCGTGGTCATCAGTTCCTTTTTCTTGACGGATCGGGTGCATACGTGGACACGGGGTGTCCCTCTGTGCACCCGATCCGGTTTGTAACGGGGGTCAGCCGACCGCGCCTTCCATTTGCAGCTCGATCAGCCGGTTCAGTTCCAGCGCGTACTCCATCGGCAGCTCGCGGGCGATCGGCTCGACGAACCCGCGCACGACCATGGCCATGGCCTCGTCCTCGGTCATGCCGCGGCTCATCAGGTAGAAGAGCTGGTCGGCGCTGACCTTGGACACGGTCGCTTCGTGCCCGAGCGACACGTCGTCCTCGCGGACATCGACGTAGGGGTAGGTGTCCGAGCGGCTGATGTCGTCGACGAGCAGCGCGTCGCACTTGACCGTGGAACGGCTGTGGTGGGCGCCCTTGTTGACCTGGACCAGGCCGCGGTAGGACGTCCGACCACCGCCGCGGGCCACCGACTTGGAGATGATGGTCGAGCTGGTGTGCGGCGCCAGGTGGAGCATCTTGGCGCCGGCGTCCTGGTGCTGACCCTCACCGGCGAATGCGATCGACAGCACCTCACCCTTGGCGTACTCCCCCGTCATCCAGACCGCGGGGTACTTCATGGTGACCTTGGAGCCGATGTTGCCGTCGACCCACTCCATCGTCGCGCCGGCCTCGGCTTTGGCCCGCTTGGTGACCAGGTTGTAGACGTTGTTCGACCAGTTCTGGATGGTCGTGTAGCGGCAGCGCGCGCCCTTCTTGACCACGATCTCGACCACGGCCGAGTGCAGCGAGTCCGACTTGTAGATGGGCGCCGTGCAGCCTTCGACGTAGTGCACGTAGGCGTCCTCGTCCACGATGATCAGCGTGCGCTCGAACTGGCCCATGTTCTCGGTGTTGATCCGGAAGTAGGCCTGCAGCGGGATGTCGACGTGGACGCCCTTGGGCACGTAAATGAACGAGCCGCCCGACCAGACGGCCGAGTTCAGCGCCGAGAACTTGTTGTCACCGGACGGGATGACCGAGCCGAAGTACTCCCGGAACAGCTCCGGCTGCTCGCGCAGCGCGGTATCGGTGTCCAGGAAAATGACGCCCTTCTCGGCCAGGTCCTCGCGGATCTGGTGGTAGACCACCTCGGAGTTGTGGACGATCATGCCCTCGGCGATGAAGTTGTGCGGGCCGTCCACCTCGATGTCGTAGACCGGGGCGACGTCGATGGGCAGGATCGACTCGACCCGGGCGAACCCGAGCTGGTCGTTGACGTGGGCGCGAATCGTGGTGCCGTGTGCGCCCTTGTCCGAGTGCGCGTACTTGCGGCGCCCGAATCGAGCCGATCTCTTCGGGTTGCGGCAACCCAGGTCTTCGAACGCGCCGGTGATCGACAGCCGGAACGCCCCGCCCATCCGCTCGGGAGCGTGCCGGTGCGGCTGGGTGAAGCCCCACGGGCCGCCAACCCGAAGCCCGGACAGTTCAGCCAGGGAGGCGGCCTGCTCGATGAGGTAGGCGCTGACGCAGGTCAACGTGACGCCGGACGCGGTCTCCGGCTTGATATACCCGTCGGCGTCCACCCAGCCCCCGAGGAAGGCCAAGCGCTCGTCGCGCGGAAGCCCGAAGACCCATTCGGGGACGTTCTTGCTGTGCGACGTGCCGCCGAAGCCCAGCTTCCACATCCAGTCGACCAACGCCTTGGAGTTGACCACCTGGCGGAACTCGTCGGCGGCGATGACCCGCAGACCGAACAGTTCGTCGACCACCCGGGTGATCTCGGCCCGCAACTCGTGGTCGGTCTCGGGGATCGCCAGCTGGAGGCGGTGCGTGCGGCCGGCGGACTGCAGGTTGCCGTCACCGATGTACAACCCGAGCAGCCACATGAGATCCACCGAAGTGCGGGTAGGCGCGGTGAGTCCGTCGGCGGCAGGCAACTCGTACGACGCGCCGAAGTCGGGCAGGGCGCGCGGCACGGCCACGAAGTCGCCGACCTGAACGTCGCCGAGGGTCACCCAGCTGCGCGCGAACCGGGCTCGCTCGCGGCCCGGCTTGCGCTCGTCGCGCAGCACGAGGAACGGGTGGTTGTCGGTGGCCTTGATGCGCCGACCGCCGGCCTGGAGCTCGTAGACCTGCTTGGTGTCCGTCTGCGCCGCGGCCTTCACCGGGGCGACGACGAACTTCTCCGCCTGCTCGTCGTAGGAGAAGACCAGGTCGCCCGGCTCGATCTCCTTGATCCGCACGTGGCCCCGGTTCGCGGTCCACACCCGGGACTCGCCGTCGAGGCACTCATACTGCGCGGCCACGCCGGAGACGAGGCGCTGCTTCTCGGCCTCGGGGATGCCGAGCTTGTCGTAGGTGTTCTTGATGTCGGCCGGCAGGTCGTCCCACGTCGCGGCCTGCTTCTCGGTCGAGCGCACGAAGTACTTGATGTTGTCGAAGTCGATGCCGGACAGGTCGGAACCCCAGCTGGGCATGGGCTTGCGGCCGAAGATGTCCAGAGCCTTGAGCCGGAACTCGAGCATCCACTGGGGCTCGTTCTTCAGCCGGGAGATGTCGGCGACGATCTCGGGGCTGATGCCACGACGCGCGGACGCACCGGCCGCGTCGGAGTCCGACCAGCCGAACGCGTAGTGGCCGAGGGCGTCGATCTGCTCGTCCTGGGTGAGCGCGCGCTCAGGGGCCTGGGTCATGAAGTGACTCCATTCGTCGTTGCTGAGGGTGTTGCTGAGGGTGTTGCCGTGGTCGTGCGCGGTGCCGTAGTTGCAGGTGATGCCGTCGTAACGGGTATTGCCGTGACCGCCCGGTGCGGCGTGTCGCGGTGCGGAATGTGCGTGGTGCAGACCCCGTCACCGTGGGCGATCGTGGCCAGCCGCTGCACGTAGGTGCCGAGCACGCGTTCGAAGGCGCGGGTCTCGGCCTCGCACAACTGCGGGAACTCGGCCGCCACGTGGGCGACCGGGCAATGGTGCTGGCAGAGCTGGGTCCCGGACTGGGCCGACTCCGTGGATGAAGCGTATCCAGCGGCCGTGAGTGCTCCGGCGAGTTCGGCCGGCGTGGAGACCGGGCCGGGGCCGGCCAGGGTGCGCTCCAGCGTGCTCGCGCGGTGCTCGGCGAAGGCCGTGACCGCGGCTTCCCCGCCGGTGTCGCGCAGATAGCGCAGGGCGGTCGTGGCCAGGTCGTCGTAAGCGTGCGGGAAGGAGGCCCGGCCGGCGTCGGTCAATGCATAGGTTCGGGCCGGGCGACCGCGGCCACGACGCACGGCCGGACGCGGTTGGGTCTCACGCAGGCGACCCTCGTCGACCAGTGCGTCGAGGTGACGGCGGATCGCGGCGGGCGACAGGTCGACCCGTTCGGCGATCGCGGCCGCGGTCATCGGCCCGCGTTCCAGGATGAGCTGGGCCACGTGGTCGCGGGTACGGCCCTCACCGAGCACGTCGGCCGGGCGGACCGCGGGGGCGGATTCCGCTACGGCTACGGTCCCGGACAATTTCACTACACCAGTATGACGTATTTCGGACGGGCACCGCGATGACCCCCATCACCCAACGCCGGGCGAGGCCACGATCGCCGCTGAAACGCAACACAATCGCGCCGTCGCTGGGTCAGCACGGTGACGCTGGAGGTCGACGCTGGAGGTCATTGTGGACATACATGGTGTTCAAGCCGAACGTTCTCGACCGGATCGTTTCCCGAGGATCAGGCCGGCCGCGATCGTCGCCGGGCTCGTCTTGGTCAGCGTGACGGCGTGCTCGGCCAGCTCCACCCCGAAGTCTTCGTCGGCGGGCACCGGATCGCCGTCGGGCACCGCGGGCACCGCGTCGGGCACCGGGTCGGGCCCGACCGGTCCGGCGGCCTCCGGGTCTGCCGCCGGGACGTCCTCGGCCGGGCCGACCTCGAGCGCCACGTCGAGCCGGTCCGGCACCGGCCGTTCGACGCCGGCGCCGGTGGGCCCGGCCGGCGGCGCGGTACCGGCGGGGTTCACGCCGTACTCGTCGACGTTCGTCAGCGCTGCGGACGGTTGGGTGCTCGGCAGCGCGCCGTGCGCCAAGGCGCCGTGCGGCTCGGTCGTGCGGACCACCGACGGCGGCGGGAGCTGGCACGGCATCCCGGCACCGAAAGCCACGGTCAGCGCCGAAGCCAAGCTCCCGGCCGGCGGCGTCGACATCCTGCGGTTCGCGGACCGGAGCGACGGTTGGGCCGCCGGGCGCGGTATCTACGTCACCCATGACGGTGGAGCCAAGTGGCGGCTGGTGCAGGTCGGGCCGTCGACGGGAACCGTGCGCTCGCTGGAGACCGGGGGCGGCTGGGTGTACGCGCTGATTCAGGGGTGTCCGCCGAGCGGGGAAGGTTCGTGTCCGAAGTCGGCGCAGGTGTACGCGGCCAAGGTCGGCTCGGACACCTGGACGCCCGTCAGCACAACTCTGCACGGTCCGATATCGCAGTTGCTCGTGGTGCACGGCTCGTCGTGGTACCTGGGAACCCAGGCCGGGATCCTGCGGGCCAGCGGCACGTCGAGTCCGACGCGGTCGCCCAACCCCTGCTCGACCAACCTGGGTCAGGGCGATCCGCCCCTCGTGGCCGTCGCCGACGCCCAGCACCTGGACGCGCTCTGCGCGAGCAACGGAACGGCCGGAGCGACCGAGATCCAGCTCTACGGTTCCACGGACGCGGGTCGGGACTGGAGGAAGGCCGGCGGGCTGCACCGGATGGTGCCGGACCAGCTGACCGGCATGGTCGACAACGGCCACGGGGTACTGCTGATCTCCACGGCCAGCGGCGGCAGCTACCTCCTGCGCAGCACCGACGACGGCCGGACGCTGCCCCATGCGGCGATATCCGCACCGACGGGCGGGTTCCCGTGGGCGGACCTCGGCTTCACCACCACCGCCCAGGCCGCGGTGACGCTGCCCGGTCACGGCGTCTACCTCAGCCATGACACCGGCAAGAGCTGGTCGCCGGTCCGCTTCTGAGGTGCGCTTCTCACCGGGCCGCGGCCCGTCGGCGGTATGTTGCCGCGGTGTTGTACCGCGTGCTGGAGCTGACCGTGTCGCCGACCCTGCGCACGATCTTCCAGCCTGAGGTGAGCGGGGTGGCCAACGTGCCCCGCACCGGAGCGGTGATCATCGCCGGCAACCACGTTTCCTTCGCCGACGAGGTGTTCACCCCGTTGGCCGCGCGCCGACAGGTGATGTATCTGGCTAAGGCCGAGTACTTCACCGGGGTCGGGGTGCGCGGTCGGGTCCTGGCCGAGTTCATGGGCGGCATGGGCCAGGTACCGGTCGAACGCGGGGACATGCGCGCAGCCGCGGCCTCGGTCGACGTGTGCATCGACGTGCTCCGCGAGGGGCGGGCGTTCGGGATCTATCCGGAGGGCACCCGCTCCCCCGACGGGCGCCTCTACCGCTTCCGCACCGGGGTGGCGCGGATCGCGTTGCGCACCGGCGTCCCAGTGGTTCCGGTCGGCCTGGTCGGCACGGACGCCGTCCTGCCCCCGGGCACCCGCCGGTGGCGCCGCCGGCCCGTCGCGGTCCGGTTCGGGCCACCCCTGGACTTCTCCGGCCATCCCGAGGACGAGCGCAAGGCCCGGGTGCTGCGCGAGGTCACCGAAACGATCCGCCACGCCGTCCAGGACCTCTCCGGGCAGGCCTACGTGGACACCTACGCATCGGTCTCCAAGGCGGCCACGTCCTGACTCCGTAACCGCGTCGATTTTGGCGGTAGGTGGCCACGTGGACAGGCCGCGTGGCCGGCGGCTTCCGCCAAAAGCGGGGCGATTCAGGGCTCGGCGGGCCTGAGCCCCGGGCCGGTTCCTACACTCGTGCGGTGAGCGATGCGGCGGTCGAGGTGCGTGAGCTGGTCATGCGCTACGGCACCACGACCGCGGTGAACGGGGTGTCGCTGTCCGTCGCCCGCGGTGAAGTGCTCGCTCTGCTGGGCCCCAACGGCGCCGGTAAGACAACCACGATCGAGACGTGCGAGGGCTATCGGCACCCGCACGCCGGCGCGGTGCGCATCTTCGGCCTCGATCCGGTTGCCGACGCGGCTGCGGTGCGCCCGCGGGTCGGGCTCATGCCCCAGGACGGGGTCGGCGGCTACACCGCCGCCCGCGCGATCGAACTGCTGGAGCTCTTCGCGTCGTTCGCCGCCCGTCCGCACGACCCGCGGGCGCTGCTCGACCGGGTCGGCCTGGCCGACTCGGCCCGGGTGCAGGTGCGGCGGCTGTCCGGCGGCCAGCAGCAACGTCTCTCCCTCGCGCTGGCTCTGGTCGGGCGGCCCGAGCTGGTCTTCCTGGACGAGCCGACGGCGGGCATGGACCCGCAGGCCCGGCGCGGCACCTGGGACCTGCTCGCGGAGCTGAAGGCGGCCGGGGTCACGGTCGTTCTCACCACGCACTACCTGGAGGAGGCCGAGCGGCTGGCCGACCGGGTGGTCGTCGTCGATGCCGGCACGGTTGTGGCCGAGGGCACCCCGGCCGAGCTCATGCACCGCGGACCGAACGGGCCGATCGTCTTCGTCACCGTGCCCGGGCTGGACACCGCCGGTCTGTCGGCCGACCTGCCGCCGGGGCGGGCAGTGCGCGAGACCGCGGCCGGGCGGTACGAGGTGGACGGACCGGCCGATCCGGTGGCGCTGGCCGCGATCACGGCGTGGTGCGCGCGGCGCGACCTGTTGATCACCGAAGTGTCGGTCAGCCGGCGCAGCCTGGAGGACGTCTTCCTGGAACTGACCGGCCGGGAGATCCGGGCGTGAGCGCGGTCATGGACTGGGCGCCGGCCCCGGGGGCGGCGCCGCGCGGGCGGATGCTGGCGGCCCAGGCCCGGCTGGAACTGCGGCTGCTGCTGCGCAACGGCGAGCAGGTCGGGCTCACCCTGCTGATCCCGCTACTGCTGCTGGTGTTCTTCAACCTGCCGATCCTGTACTCCCTCGGTGGGCGGCGGATCGACTTCGTCGTGCCCAGCATCATCGCCCTGTCGGTGATGAGTGCTTCGTTCACCGGCCTGGCCATCGGCACCGGCTTCGAGCGCAAGTACGGGGTGCTCAAACGTCTGGGCGGCACGGCGCTGTCGCGGTCGACCCTGCTGTCGGCCAAGACGCTGGGTGTGCTCGGCCTCGAAGCGATCCAGCTGATGCTGATCGCCGCACTGGGTTTTGCGCTGGGCTGGCATCCGCACGGTGATCCCGTTCTCGCCCTGGTGCTGGTCCTGGTCGGGACGGTGACGTTCGGCGCCCTCGGGCTGTTGCTGGCCGGCACGCTGCGGGCCGAGGTGACCCTGGCCGCGGCCAACCTGGGCTGGCTGATCCTGCTGTTCTGCGGCGGGATCGCCGTCCCGCTGACCAAGTACCCGGGCGGTGTGGCCAGCGTGCTGCGACTGCTGCCGTCCGCGGCCCTGTCCGACGGGCTGCACCACGTACTCCAGCGCGGTCACGGCCTGCCGGTCGGTGCGTTGGTGACGTTGCTGGTCTGGGCCGCCCTGGCCGTCCCGGCGGCGGCTCGGTGGTTCCGGTGGGAGTAACCCGCACCGCGCGGCGCGGATGGACGTGGCTGCGCTCGGACGCCGGCCTGCGGGTGACAACCGTGGCGTCCATCGCCGCCAACGTGCTCATCGTGATCACCGGGGGTGCCGTCCGGCTCACCGCGTCCGGTCTGGGTTGTCCGACCTGGCCGCGCTGCACCGACGGCTCGCTGACCCGCACCGAGGAAACCGGCGTGCACGGCCTGATCGAGTTCACCAACCGCACGCTGACGTTCGCGCTGTTCGTCGTCGCCGTGGCCACCCTGATCGCCGCCATCGGGCAGCGGCGCCAGATCTGGCTGGCGGCGGTGGCGCTGGCCGGCATCCCGGCTCAGGCCGTGCTCGGTGGTATCAGCGTCCTCACCCACCTGAACCCGTGGGTGGTGTCGGCGCATCTGCTGCTGTCGATGGCCATCCTGTTCGTCACCGTCGTGCTGTGGTGGCGCGTGCGCAACGGCCCGTCCAGCCGGCGGCGCCCGGACCGGCTCGCCCCGGGCCCGTTGCTGGCCCGGCTGGTGGTCGCGTTCACCGCACTGACGCTGGTGGCCGGAACCGTCGTCACCGGTAGCGGCCCGCACGCCGGGTCGGTCAGCGCGGACGGCCGGCACATCCACCGCAACGGGCTCTCCCCGGCCGCCACGGCCCAGCTGCACGCCGACCTGGTGATGATCCTGATCGGGCTGACCGTCGGGCTGGTGCTGCTGCTGCGCGCGACGGGCGCCGGCCGGGTCGCGTACCGGTCCGCGGTCGCCCTGCTGGTCGTGGAACTGTCCCAGGGCGTGATCGGCTTCGTGCAGTACTTCACCCGCCTGCCCGTGCTGCTGGTCGGCGTCCACGTCGCCGGCGCGTGTGCGGTGTGGGTGGCCGCCCTGGTCACCGCGCTGCGGGTGGGCGCTGACCCGCGCGGGGTCGTGAAGAGTTCGGCCGCCGCGGGGCGGTCAGAGCAGCTGGGCGACGACGTGGATGACCAGGCCGACCAGCGCGCCGACCACGGTGCCGTTCACTCGGATGAACTGCAGGTCCCGCCCGACCTGCAGCTCCAGACGCCGGCTGGTGTCCGCGGCGTCCCAGCGGGCGACCGTCGTTGAGATCAGCCCGGTGATGTCCTCGGAATAGCGGGCCAATACATAGCCGACCGCGGTCTGGATCCAGCCCTCGACCTTGGCCTGCAGTTCGGCGTCGTCGCGCAGTGACTCCCCCACGCCGGTGAGCAGCGACTGCACGGTGCGGCGCAGGTCCGAGTCCGGGTCGGCGGAGGCCTCCAGCAGGCCGGTCTTGACCGTGAACCACAGCGTGCCCATCCAGCTGCGGACCGCCGGATGCTCCAGCACCTGCATCTTCACCGCCTCGACCCGGGCGATCGCGGCCGGATCCGTGCGCAGCGACTGGGCGTAAGCGCGCAGGCGCTGGTCGAACTGGCCCCGGAAGTCGTGGTCGTCGTCGGCGGCGATGTCGGCCAGGAACGACTGCAGGCCCGAAAACAGCCGGACGAACAGGCGCTCGTCCACCCAGCTCGGCACCCACTCCGGCGACTCCTGGGCGAGCCGCCGGCGCAGGGTGTCGCGGTTCTCGTCAAGGAAGCGCATCAGAGCCTGGATGCCGCTGGTGAGCGCGACCTGGTGCTGACCGCCCTCGACGACGAGGTCGATGACCCGGGCCAGCAGCGGCGCGACGTCGACCTCGGCCAGCCGCTTCTCGGCGAACTGGGCCACCGCGGATCGGATCTCGTCGTCGCGCAGCACGGCGGCGGCAGCGGCGAGGCCGACCGCGGTCTCGTCAGCCACCCGCGCGGCGTGGGTGGGCTCGCCCAGCCAGGTGCCCACCCGGCGCGGCACCTCGGCCGCGGCGATGTGACTGCCGACCACGTCCGGGGTGAGGAAGTTCTCCCGCACGAAGCTGCCCAGGCTGGCGCCGATCTGGTCCTTCTTGCGCGGGATGATCGCGGTGTGCGGGATGGGCAGCCCGAGCGGGTGGCGGAACAATGCCGTCACGGCGAACCAGTCGGCCAGCCCGCCCACCATCGCCGCCTCGGCCATTGCCTCGACGTAGCCCCAGGCGCCGTGACCGTCGCCCACGGACACGCTCAACACGAACACCACGGCGGCGCCGACCAGCAGGCCGGTGGCCACCGTCTTCATCCGGCGCAGGGCTATCCGCTGGGCGTCCTGGTCCGGTCCGCGCAAGAGCGTCGATACCGTTTCGCCGGGCTGGTTCATGCCGGCCGGTGCGCGCGACGAGGGTTCGCAGGCGCTGGTCTGGTGGGGCGCCGGCTCATGCGGACCGCTCGGCGGCCGACCCGGCGATGGCCCGGGCGAACCGATCCGCCGCGCCGTCGCCGTGGTTCAGGAACAGCGACGGCTCAGTCAGTTCCAACTCGATGAGCACCGGCCCGGCCGGCGTCGGCAGCAGGTCCACCCGGGCGTAGAGCAGGCCCGGCCCGCCCGGGACGGCGGCGAGTACGCGCTCGGCCAATGCCCGTTCGGCCGGACTCGGCTCGCGGGCGGTGATCCGTTCGGCCACGAACAACTCGCGGGTCGATCCCACCTTGACCCCGTGCACCACCGGCTCGGGCAGCATCGAGGCCTTGCGGATCGCGTGCGAGTACTCGCCACCGACGAAGACGAGTCCGGTTTCGCCGTGCTCGTCCACCCCCTCGAGATACGGCTGCACCATGACCGTCCGGCCCAGGGCGTGCAGGGCCGCGACGTGACGCCGTGCGGTCTCGAACGCGTTCGGGTCGTCGCCGGCAAACCGACCGGTGCCGACCGACCCGGCCCCCACCGCGGGTTTGACGACGAAGTCGGTGCCGGCCGGGAGGTCTGGCACCGTGCCGGGCGCGGCCCAGGACGTCGGGACGATCGGGATGCCGGCCTCGGCCAACCCGCGCAGGTAGGTCTTGTCGGAGTTCCAGGCCAGTACCGGGGCCGGGTTCGCCACCCGGGTCAGTCCACCGGCCCAGGCCAGGAATTCGTCGCGGCGCGGGGTGTAGTCCCAGGTGGATCGCACGACCACCAGATCGGCCTGGTCCCAGGCCACGTCCGGGTCGTCCCAGACCGCCCAGCGCGCGTCCAGACCGGCCCGCTCGCACGCCGCCGTCAGCAGTCTTCCGTCCTCGTCGGGCTCGCCGTCAGGCAGGGCGGCGCAGGTAGCGAGGAAGATGGACGACATGGGCCGAAGCGTATGCGTCCGGGCGGATCCGTTTGGTCCGGCCCAGGCGGGGTACAGCAGGGTCGGGATGTCGGCGACGACGGGCTCCCTCCCCCACTGACAAGACCACTGCCGTCCACCGACATCAACGACTGATCAGTCGATCGAGGAGCGAACATGAGCACCCCCCACGACCCATGGTCGGCTGGTCCCCCCACGTCCGAGAACCCGGAATCGACACCCACCAGCGCGGCTCAGGACGACGCGCCCGATACCGGTGCGGATCAGCCCGGCGGCACGAGCGACTCCGCCAGCGTTGACCCCAACGCCACCCAGATCCGCCCGGTGCAGGAGCGGGGTGCCCAGGTGCCGCCGACCGAACCTCCGCCGTGGCACGCCCCGGCGTCGCCTCAGCCGAGTTCGCACACCCCCCCACCGCCGGGGTACGGGCAGCCCGGTTTCGGCCAACCCGGTTACGGCGCGCCACAGCCAGGCACCACCCACCCGAACAACCAACCCGGCAGCAATCTGCCGGGCTACGGCGCCCCGCAACCGGGCTACCCCCAGGCCAACCCCCAGTCGGGCTACGGACAACCGGGCTACCAGAACCCGGGATACCAAGCCCCGGCAACCCAAGCCCCGGCAACCCAAGCCCCGGCAACCCAAGCCCCCGGCTACCAGAACCCCGGGTACCAGGCGCCGGGATACCAAGCCCCCGGGTACCAGGCACCCGGGTACCAGGCACCCGGATATCAGGCACCCGGATATCAGGCCCCCGGCTACCAAAGCGCTGGGGTGTCGTCGGCCCAGGCTCCCGGCAAGAGCAAGCGGCCGCTGATCATCGGCCTGTGCGCCGTCCTCGTCCTGGCCCTGGCGACGGTCGGTTTCCTGGTCCTGAAGCCGTCGTCGTCACCGGCGTTCACGTTCGCCGGCAAGAAGATCGCCAACTCCGAGGCGGTGCTGACCGCCGCGCAGTCGACCACGTCCAAACTCGTGACCACCCGCCACGGCGCTTCGAACGCGGACACCCGCTGCTACTTCGCCCGGGCGACGGCACCGGCGAAGGGCACGAAGAAGTCGGACATCGACGATCACGTGTACTGCGGCCCGGTGCTGTTCGTCGACGGTGACAAGGCGCAGACCTACCTGAGCTACCCGATCAGTCAGGCGGGTACCAAGGACGGCGCGGTCACCCTCACCGCCGCCACCACGCCGACCTCGGCCGACCCGCAGAGCGCGCCGACCGGCCAGACCCTGGCCCGGCCGGACAAGCTCGCGTCGAAATCCACGTCGAACCTGGCCGTACCGGCACCGCCGCCGGCGGCGCCCGGGGTGTTCTCGACCACCGCGGACGTCAGCGGTCAGACCATTCCCGCCGCTCCGACCACGGCGGTGATCGGCAGCCGCACCGGCGGCGTCGACATCACCAACCTCGGCCCGATCACCCGCTACGGTCGCGGCGACGACGCCCGCAGCGCGCCCACGGGCCAGAAGCTCATCGCGTTCAAGACCACGGCCGGTCCGGACGAGGACGGCATCCTCCGGTTCCCGGACGGCACCATCACGGTGTCGGTCGCCGGCCAGTCCCACTCGGTTCCGCGCACGACGTCCACGGTGGTTGTCGCCGTGCCGACCTCGGCCACGGCCGCCGACCTGGTCGTCACCGACGCCGGCGTGACGCAACGGCTCTCGTTGCTCACCGGCACACCGGCGGCGACCAACATCGCGGTGGACCGTCGCCTGCACCATGTGGGTAACACGGGTGGTCCGAAGGGGGTCACCTTCACCATCTCAGCCGGCGCGGACAAGGTCACCCGCACAGCCCAGGCGTCCCTGCAGGCCAGTGACCTGCGCTATTGGGTGCGCGCCGGGGACAACCGGCACGCGTCCTCGCCCACCACGGCGCTGCTGTTCGTCGACCTGGAGTACAGCTACACCGAGGCGATCAAGGCACCGTTCACCGCGGCCGCCAGTTACGGGCCGTACGGCTTTGCGCCTGAACTGCTGAAACTGCGCCTGCCCGACGGCAGGGTCGTGGCGGCCGGCAACTACTCCACGGACAAGGACAAGCTCTACATCCTGTTCCCGGTGCCGGCGTCGTTCACCTCGGGCACCGTGGTCATCTCCGGCAGCGAATCGCCCAACAAGAACGGGGTCACCCTCGGCATCTCCGGCTCGTACTCGTTCGCCGTCCGGGTCGCGGCCGGCTGACCGGCAGACGTCGCCGGACAGACCCGACTCCGCGCCCGTCAGGGACGCTTAGGGCCCGCCTCCAGCGTCCTTCGCGGGCGCGAAGAGGGCAGACGTCGCCGGCCACACTCGACTTCGCGCCCGTCAGGGACGCTTAGGGCCCGCCTCCAGCGTCCCTGACGGGCGCGAAGTCATGGTTTGGACGGTCGGCCCCGGGCGGCGTCAGTGCAGGAACGCGTCCACGGCCACGGCGACGAACAGCACGGCCAGGTACGTGTTCGACAGGTGGAACAGGCGCATCGGCTTGGCCGTGGCCCCGGTGCGGGTGTCCCGCAGCAGCCGGTGCGCCTCGAACACCAGGACCGCGCCAGCGGCGGCGGCCACGGCCGCGTACACCCATCCCGTGGCCAACGGCCAGAGGGCCAGCGAGACCGCCACGGTCAACCAGGAGTAGACGACGATCTGGCGGGCCACCGACACCGGGCTGGCGACGACGGGCAGCATCGGCACCCCCGCCCGGGCGTAGTCCTCTCGGTAACGGATCGCCAGAGCCCAGAAATGCGGCGGCGTCCAGAAGAACACGACCAGGAACAGCACGAACGGCGCCCACGCCAGCGAACCCGTCACCGCGCTCCAGCCGATCAGCACCGGCATGCACCCGGCGGCGCCACCCCAGACGATGTTCTGGGCGGTGCGGCGCTTGAGCACCATGGTGTAGACGACGACGTAGAACGCGATCGCGGCCAGGGTCAGCCCGGACGCGAGCAGGTTGGTCGTCACCGCCATGCCGGCGACGGCGACGACGCCCAGGATTAAGCCGAAGATGAGCGCCGCGCGCGGCGTGATCACGTGGCGGGCCAGCGGCCGCTTACCCGTGCGCCGCATGACCTCGTCGATGTCACGGTCCACGTAGCAGTTCAGCGCGTTGGCACTGCCCGCGGCCAAGGTGCCGCCGACGAGCGTGGCCACCACCGTGGCCAGGTTCGGTAAGCCATGCGCGGCCAGGATCATCGCCGGCAACGTGGTGACCAGCAGCAGTTCGATGATGCGCGGTTTGGTCAGCGCGACGTAGGCCAGCAGCTTGGTGCGGCGGTCGATCCGGGGCGCCGGGACGTCGTCGCCGTGGGGTACCGGCACCGGCAGGTTCGGCGGGTTCCCGCGTCCCCGTCCCGCCGGCGCGGGCGCCACCGGCGTCTGTGTCACGGCACAAGGGTAGACCGGGCAGATACGGCATCCGTGCGCGGTCCACCGTGGCCGAACCGCACTGTTCCGGAAACGTTCCGACGTAGCTTGCAGGCGCGTTACGGACAGCAGCGGGCGGGGTTTAGGCTCAATGTGACGCCTGGCACGACTGTGAGTACGCCCGCCCCCGGCTTAGGAGAGACGAGTTGAGCACCTCGCCCACGGAACCAGTGATCACCCACCCCAGTTGGTGGACCGATCTCGACACCAAGGCGGTCGACACGTGCCGGCTGCTGGCGGCGGATGCGGTGCAGAAGGTCGGCAACGGCCACCCCGGCACGGCCATGAGCCTGGCCCCGTTGTCCTACCTGCTGTTCCAGCGCATCATGCGCCATGACCCGACGGACCCGAACTGGGTCGGCCGCGACCGCTTCGTCCTGTCCAACGGGCACTCCTCGTTGACGCTGTACAACCAGCTGTTCATGTCCGGTTACGGTCTCGAGCTGGCCGACCTGGAAGCCCTGCGCACCTGGGGTTCGCGCACTCCGGGCCACCCCGAGCACGGACACACCCTGGGCGTGGAGACCACCACCGGACCGCTCGGGCAGGGCGTCGGCAACGGCGTGGGTATGGCCATGGCCGCTCGGCGCGAGCGGGGTCTGTTCGACCCGGACGCCGCGCCCGGCGATTCCGTGTTCGACCACCACATCTACGTCATCGCCGGCGACGGGTGCCTGGAAGAAGGCGTGTCGAGCGAGGTGTCCAGCCTGGCCGGGACGCAGCAGCTGGGCAACCTGATCCTGTTCTGGGACGACAACCACATCTCGATCGAGGACGACACCAACATCGCCTTCACCGAGGACGTGATCGCCCGGTACAAGGCCTACGGCTGGCACACCCAATACGTCGACTCCGGCGAGGACGTCAAGGGGCTGGAAGCCGCGATCCACCGGGCCCAGCGCGAGACCGACCGCCCGTCGTTCATCGCCGTCCGCACGATCATCGGCTGGCCCGCCCCGACCCTGCAGAACACCGGCAAGGCCCACGGCTCCGCGCTGGGCAACGACGAGATCCGGGCGACCAAGGAGATCCTGGGCTTCAACCCGGACGAGACCTTCGCGGTCGCCGACGACGTGCTGGCCCATGCCCGCGAGGTCGTCACCCGGGGTCGTGCGGCGCACGCCGAGTGGCAGCCCAAGTTCGACGCCTGGGCGGCCAAGAACAGCTCGGCCAAGGCCCTGTTCGACCGGATGGTCACCCGGTCGCTGCCCGCGGGCTGGGAAGACGCGCTGCCCACCTTCCCGGCCGAGAAGGACGGCAAGGCCAACGCGATCGCCACCCGCGCCGCGTCCGGCAAGATCCTCAGCGCGCTGGCCGACCCGCTGCCCGAGCTGTGGGGCGGTTCGGCCGACCTGGCCGAGAGCAACAACACCACCATGGAGGGCGAGCCCAGCTTCCTGCCCCCGGCCCGCCAGACGAAGATGTGGACCGGCGGACCGTACGGGCGCACGCTGCACTTCGGTATCCGGGAACACGGCATGGGCGCGATCATGAACGGCATCGCCCTGCACGGCGGCACCCGGGTGTACGGCGCCACGTTCCTCACCTTCAGCGACTACATGCGCCCGCCGGTGCGCCTGGCCGCGCTCATGCAGATCCCGACCACCTACGTCTGGACCCACGACTCCATCGGCCTCGGCGCCGACGGACCGACCCACCAGCCAATCGAGCAGGTGGCGTCGTTGCGGGCCATCCCCGGGCTCGACGTGGTCCGCCCCGCCGACGCCAACGAGACCGCGGTGGCCTGGCGCACCATCCTGGAGCACACCGACCGCCCGGCCGGGCTGATCCTCTCGCGGCAGAACCTGCCCGTGATCGACGCCACCCGCGTGATCGACGTGAGCAAGGGCGCCTACGTCCTCGAGGAGGCGTCCAACGGCGTGCCGCAGGCCATCCTCATCGCCACCGGCTCGGAGGTGGCCCTGGCGGTCGCCGCGCGGGAGCGGCTCGAGGACGAGGGGTGGCACGTCCGGGTCGTCTCGATGCCGTGCGTGGAGTGGTTCCACGAGCAGGAACGCTCGTACCAGGACCAGATCCTGCCCCCCGGCGTCAAGGCCCGGGTCAGCGTCGAAGCCGGCGTGTCCCAGGGCTGGCGCGACATCGTCGGTTCCGAGGGCGAGATCATCAGCATCGACCACTACGGCGCCAGCGCGGAGGGGGCGATCCTGTTCGAGCAGTTCGGGTTCACCCCGGACAACGTCGTCACCGCCGCCCACACCGCGCTGGAACGTGCGGGCGAGATTCAGGGTGCAAAGACGGGAAGCTGATCACGACACTTGGTTAGGCACGGCGGCCCCGGACGCTCAGGAACGGGTCGACTCAGCAGAGAACGAGAGAGGCACACCATGACCGATGCACTCGCCGACCTGTCCGCGGTCGGAGTATCCATCTGGCTCGACGACATCAGCCGCGAACGACTGCGCACAGGCAACCTGCAGGAACTCGTCGACACCAAGCACGTCGTCGGCGTCACCAGCAACCCGACCATCTTCCAGAAGGCGATGGAGAAGGGTGATGCCTACGACGAGCAGCTGGCCGACCTGACCACCCGGGGCGTTTCCCTCGAGGAGTCGGTGCGCCTGCTCACCAGCTTCGACATCCGCTGGGCCTGCGACGTCATGCGCCCCGTGTTCGACCGCACCGACGGCCAGGACGGCCGCGTGTCCATCGAGGTCGACCCACGCATCGCCCACGACACCGAGAAGACCGCGGCCGAGGCGGCGGCGCTGTGGTGGCTGGTCGACCGCCCGAACGTGATGATCAAGATTCCGGCGTCGAAGGAAGGCCTGGCCCCGATCACCCGCTCCACCGAGCGTGGGATCAGCGTCAACGTCACGCTCATCTTCTCCCTGGATCGCTACGAGGCGGTCATGGACGCCTACCTCACCGGTCTGGAGAAGGCCAAGGCGGCTGGGGTGGACCTGTCCACGATCCGGTCGGTGGCCTCATTCTTCGTGTCCCGCGTGGACACCGAGATCGACGCGCGGCTGGACAAGATCGGCAGCGAGGAGGCCAAGGCGCTCAAGGGCAAGGCCGGCATCGCCAACGCCCGGCTGGCCTACGAGCTGTACGAGCAGGTGTTCACCTCCGACCGCTGGAAGGCGCTCAAGGCCGAGGGCGCCCACGAGCAGCGCCCGCTGTGGGCCTCCACCGGCGTCAAGGACCCCAACTACGACGACACCATGTACGTGGTCGACCTGGCCGTGACCAACACCGTCAACACCATGCCGGAGGCGACCCTGAACGCCGTGGCCGACCACGGCGTCGTCAAGGGCGATCAGGTCACCGGCAACTACGCCGACGCCCACAAGTTCCTGGCCGACCTGAAGGACGTCGGCGTCGACTACGACGAGGTGGTCGAGGTGCTCGAGGTCGAAGGCGTGCAGAAGTTCGAGGACGCCTGGGCCCAGCTGCTCGAAGGCGTGCAGAAGCAGCTCGACAAGTCACCCGGGAAGTAACCCCTGCCGCTGAGCTTTCTGCGTGTCCCGCCCGCCCGTCCCCGCCAGAAACCACCAGCGCGGCCGAAACCCTGCACGCGTCGCTGAAGGAGCCCGACCTTGACCGAATCCATCACGGCCGAAGCTACGACCGCCGAACCGGCGGCACCCACCGACGCTACGACCGCCGAACCGACGGCGCCGGCCGAGCCAACCGTGGCCGAAGCCGAAGCCGGACCCGGAGCGCACGATAAACCGGTGGAGACCGGTAGCGCCCACGATCCGGCCGCGGTTCACGCCAGCAAGGATGACCAGCCGTCGTCGTCGCACGCGGCGCCGAGATCGTTCGCCGACAAGGACGCGGAGCCGTTCGTGGAGGGAGTCGAACGTCGGCACAACCCGCTGCGCGATGCCACCGATCGGCGCCTGCCGAGGGTGCCGGAGCCATGCGCTCTGGTCGTCTTCGGCGTCACCGGCGACCTCTCGCGCAAGAAGCTGCTGCCGGCGATCTACGACCTGGCCAACCGGGGGCTGCTACCGACCGACTTCGTCCTGCTCGGGTTCGCCCGGCGCGACTGGGAGGACGGCGACTTCGAGGACCTGGCCAAGAAGTCGGCCAAGGACCACGCCCGGACCAACTGGAACGAGGAGGTCTGGAACCGACTGTCGGGCAACATCAAGTTCGTCCCCGGCTCGTTCGACGACGACGCCTCCTTCGATGAGCTGGCCCGCACGTTGGACGAGCTGCGGGAAAGCCACGGGATCAAGGGCAACGCCGCGTTCTACCTGTCCATCCCGCCGACGATGTTCCCGACCGTGTTGAACCAGATGGACCGCACCGGCATGGCCGACAACGGCAAATCCGGCGGCTGGCGTCGCGTCGTGGTGGAGAAGCCGTTCGGTCACGACCTCACCAGCGCGTTGGAACTCAACCGCCTGGTCGACTCGGTGTTCACCGCCGAGGACGTGTTCCGCATCGACCACTACCTGGGCAAGGAGACCGTCCAGAACATCATGGCGCTGCGGTTCGCCAACCAGATGTTCGAGCCGGTCTGGAACGCCCACTACGTCGACTCGGTGCAGATCACCATGGCCGAGGACGTCGGTATCGGGGGCCGGGCTGCCTTTTACGACGCCACCGGTGCCGCGCGCGACGTGCTGCAGAACCACCTGCTGCAACTGCTGGCGCTCACCGCCATGGAGGAGCCGGTCGAGTTCTCGGCCGAGGCCATCCGCACGGAGAAGGTCAAGGCGCTGCGGGCGATCACGCTGCCCGAGAACCTGGCCGAGACGGCCATCCGCGGTCAGTACGACCAGGGCTGGCTGGCCGGGTCGCGGGTGCGGTCCTACCGGGCCGAGGACGGCGTCGACCCGGAATCGAAGATGGAGACGTTCGCAGCGGTCGAGCTCAACGTCGACACCCGCCGCTGGGCCGGGGTGCCGTTCTACCTGCGTACCGGCAAGCGCCTGCCCAAGCGGGTGACCGAGATCGCGGTGCTGTTCAAGACCGCGCCGCACCTGCCCTTCGACAAGACCGACACGGTGGAGCTCGGTCACAACCAGCTCGTGATCCGGGTGCAGCCCGACGAGGGCATCACGCTCAAGTTCGGCTCGAAGGTGCCGGGGACGGCCATGGAGGTCCGCGACGTCTCGATGGATTTCCTCTACGGCGAGGCGTTCACCGAATCGTCCCCCGAGGCCTACGAGCGGCTGATCCTCGACGTGCTGCTCGGCGACGCCACCCTGTTCCCGCGCAACCAGGAGGTCGAGGCGTCCTGGCGCGTCATCGACCCGCTGGAGGAGTTCTGGGCCGACCAGGAGCCCTACCTCTACCGGGCCGGTGAGTGGGGCCCGCGCGCGTCGGATGAGATGCTCGCCCGGCAGGGTCGGGCCTGGCGGCGTCCGTGAGCCGTCCCGCCACCGCGACCACCGTCAGCACTACCGGCACTTCCAGCACCAGCACCGCACGAAGGAGCCCGCGATGACCACCCTCTGGGACACCACCGGAACCGCGGTCGTGGCCGCGCTGGCCGCCGAGCGGCGCACCGGCGGCGCCGTGACCAGCGGCCTGGCGTTGACCCTGGTGGTCATCGTCGATGAGAAGGACGTGGCCGAAGCCGAGGCGGCGGCCACGGTCGCGGCGAGCAAGCACCCCATGCGGATGCTGCTGGTGATCCGCCGCCAGATCGAGGCCCCGGTGCCGCGCCTGGACGCCGAGGTGCTCATGGGTGGGCGCCTGGGCCCGGGTGAGGCGGTGGAGATGCGCATGTACGGCCGCTTGGCCCTGCACGCCGAATCGGTCACCCTGCCGTTGCTGGCCCCGGACGCCCCGGTGGTCGCGTGGTGGTTCGGCGCGCCCCCGGAGCAGATCGCCTTCGACCCGCTCGGCGTGTTCGCCGACCGCCGGATCACCGACGTGGTCCGCGCCAAGGAAGCCATCCCCGCGCTGCAGCAGCGCGCGTCCGACTTCGCCCCCGGCGACACCGACCTGTCGTGGACCCGGATCACCGGTTGGCGGGCGGCGCTGGCGTCGGCGTTCGACACCGCCACCGGTGCGGCCACCGCGGCCACCGTCCTCGGCGACAAGACCGACCCGTCGGCGTTGCTGCTGGCCGGCTGGCTGTGCTCCCGGCTGGGCTTCGAGGTGCCGGTCGAACCCAAGCACGGCGGCGGCATCGCCGCGGTGACGGTGTCCTTCGATGACGACACCCGGTTCGAGGCCCGCCGCGACGGCGCCCGGCTGGTGCTCAGCCGCGATCACGCCGCCGACACCGTCTCGCCGTTCCCGGAGCGCACACTGGGCGAGCTGCTGGCCGAGGAACTGCGCCGCCTCGACGCCGACCAGACCTACGGCAACGCCCTCGGCGCGGTGAGCGAGACGTCCGGGCTCAACGACCGCTCCGCCAAGCGCGAGCACATCTGGAACGACCCGGCCCTGGCCGGCGCGGATGCCGGGTGATGGCGGCCGCGCCTGAGGTGGTCACCGTCGAGACGGCGCAGGCGCTCGCGGCCGACGTGGCCGGGCGAGTCGTGCAGACACTGGCCGCGGCCCAGCACGAGCGCGGCTACGCCACGGTCGCTCTCACCGGCGGCAGCATCCTGGAGCAGGTGTTCGGCGCGCTCGCCGACGCCCCCGACCGCGGCGAGGTCGACTGGACCCGGGTGGACGTGTACTGGGGCGACGAGCGCTTCGTCCCGACCGGGTCCAAGGACCGCAACGACGTGCCCGCGCTGGACCTGCTCTCGGCGTTGCCGCTCGACCCCGCCCGCGTGCATCCGATGCCCACCAGCGACGGCCCGGACGGTCCGGACGTGGATGCGGCCGCCGCCCGTTACGCCGCCCTGCTGGCGCAGAAGTCGGATCCGGCCCACCGGTACGCCGCCGACGTCGTGGCCTTCGACATCGCGCTCATCGGCATCGGGCCCGACGGGCACTGCTGCTCGCTGTTCCCCGGCCAGCCCGGCCCGCTGGAGACGACGAAGTCCGTCATCGCCGTGCAGAACTCACCGAAGCCGCCGCCCGAGCGGCTGTCGTTGACTTTCCGCGCGCTGGCAGCGGCGGACCAGGTGTGGGTCATCGCGTCCGGCGACGGCAAGGCGGCCGCGGTGGCCGAAGCCCTGGGCGGCGCCGACCCCGATCACGTCCCGTCCGCGGGCGCCCGCGGTCACAACCGCACTCTATGGCTGCTGGACCGAGACGCCGCGTCCAAACTCCCTTGACGGTTTGTGGTGGGAACCGACCCACCTGAGTGGGTCGGTTCCCACCACAAACCGGCTCTAGACTTCGCCGCGGCGGGCCTTGAGGCGCTTGAGGGCTTCGTCGAGGATGGCCTGGCCGTCCGCGTCGGAGCGGCGCTCCTTGACGTAGGCCAGGTGGGTCTTGTACGGCTCGTTGCGCCGCGCGTCCGGCGGGGCCGTCTGCTCGCGACCGGCCGGAAAACCACAGCGCGTGCATTCCCAGGTGTCCGGGATATCGGCTTCCTCAGCGAACGCCGGGCGAGTTTCGTGCCCGTTGGCGCAGTAGAAGGTGATCGTCTGGCGCGGGGCGAAGTCACCGCGCTCGTTCTCCCCCATCGGGCCCGCGCCGACCCGACTCCCCCTGATCGCGTTGCCGCCGGCCATGGCTACTGGGTCTTGTAGAGCAGGCCGAGACCGACGATGCACACAGCCCACACCACGCCGGCGACGATGGTCAGCCGGTCCAGGTTGCGTTCCACCACCGAGGATCCGGACAGGCTCGAGTAGAACGAGCCGCCGAACATCGACGACAGGCCGCCACCTTTACCGCGGTGCAACAGGACGAGCACGATCAGCACCAGGCTGGCCAGGATCAGCAAGATGGACAGGGCGAAGATCATTCGGTAACGGCCTTCTGTTCGGACGTGCGAACCGCACGGCTGGGGGCGTCGAGTTGATGTCGGGGGCGGGTCCAGGGTACCTGCCTTCGGGTCAAGTTCCGGCGCCGCGGGCGGCTGATTTCAGGCACCGGTCGATCTCGGTCGCCGGCTTGTGTCAGGCACCGGCGGCGGCGACGCAGATGCCGGCGAACCCGTCGGCATCCAGGCTGGCGCCGCCGACCAGGGCGCCGTCGACGTCGGCCTCAGCCAGGATGGCGGCGGCGTTGTCGGCCTTGACCGACCCTCCGTAGAGGATGCGCACCGAATCGGCCACCGACTCGCCGGCGGACAGCGCGACCTGACGGCGCAGGGCCGCGCACACCTCCTGGGCGTCGGCCGCGGTGGCGACCTGGCCGGTGCCGATGGCCCAGATCGGCTCGTAGGCGAGCACTACGCGGGCCACCTGATCGGCGCTGAGCCCGGCCAGGGCCATCTGCAACTGCCCGTCGCAATGCTCGACCTGCCCGCCCTGCTCGCGGACCTCGAGGTCTTCTCCGACGCAGATGATCGGCGTCAGCCCGTGGTCGAGCGCGGCCTTCGTCTTGGCGTGGACCAGGTCGTCGGACTCGCCGTGGACCTTGCGCCGTTCGGAGTGCCCGACCACGACGTAGGTGCAGCCGAGCTTGGCCAGCATGGTGGCGCTGATGTCGCCGGTGTAGGCGCCGTCGGGGTACGGCGAGAGGTCCTGCGCGCCGTACGCCAGCTTCAGGTTGTCACCGTCGACCAGGGTCTGGACGCTGCGCAGATCTACGAACGGCGGCACGACCACCACGTCGACGTTGTCGTACACGTCGGCCTTGATCGTGAAGGCGATCTTCTGCACCAGCGCGATGGCCTCGAGGTGGTTGAGGTTCATCTTCCAGTTGCCCGCCACTAGCGGCTTACGGCTGGTTAGGTCAACACCTCTCTGCTCGCTCACTGGGGCTCGTCCAGGATCGTGATGCCGGGCAATTCCTTGCCCTCCAGGAACTCCAGTGAGGCGCCGCCGCCGGTGGAGATGTGGCCGAACGTGGACTCGTCCAGCCCGAGCGCGCGTACGGCCGCGGCCGAGTCGCCGCCACCGACCACGGACAGGCCCGGCGACGCGGCGACTGCTTCGGCGACGCCCTTGGTGCCGGCCGCGAACGGGGCGAGTTCGAACACGCCCATCGGGCCGTTCCAGAACACCGTCCGGGCGTCGGTCAGGGCGGCCGCGAACGTAGCCACCGATTCCGGGCCGATGTCCAGCCCCTTCCACCCGTCCGGGATGGCCGAGGTGGACACGGTCTGCACGTTGGCGTCGGCCGAGAACTCGTCGGCCACCACGATGTCGGACGGCAGCACGATCTTGTCGCCACTGGTGGCCAGCAGTGTCGCGCAGTACTCGATCTGGTCGCTTTCCAGCAGCGAGCCACCGACCTCATGCCCCTGCGCGGCCAGGAACGTGAAGCACATGCCGCCGCCGACGAGCAGCTTGTCGACGGTGGGCAGCAGCGCGTCGATCACGGCGAGCTTGTCGCTGACCTTGCTGCCGCCCAGGACGACCACGTACGGACGCTCGGGTGAACCGGTCAGCCGGCGCAGCACCTCGACCTCGGTGCGGACCAGGTCGCCGCTGTAATGCGGCAGCCGCGTGGCCACGTCGTACACCGAGGCATGCTTGCGATGCACGGCCCCGAAGGCGTCGTCGACGTAGGCGCCGCCCTCGTCCTCGCCGCCGGTCAGCAGGGCCAGTGCGTCAGCGAACCGACCCCGTTCGGCGTCGTCCTTGGCCGTCTCGCCGGCGTTGAAACGGACGTTCTCGAGCAGCAGCAGCTGGCCGTTCTCGAGGGAGTCGGCCAGCAGTCGCGCGCTCTCCCCGACCGTGTCGAGCGCGAAGCCGATCGGCAGGCCCAGCAGCTGGGCCAGCCGGTCAGCCACCGGACGCAGGGAGTACTTGTCCTCGGGCACGCCTTTCGGCCGGCCGAGGTGCGCGGTGACGATCACCCGCGCGCCGTGGTCGAGCAGCTTGGTCAGCACCGGCAGCGATGCCCGGATCCGGCCGTCGTCGGTGATGTGGCCATCGGCGTCCAGCGGCACGTTCAGGTCGCTGCGGACCAGGACGCGCCGACCGGAGACGCCTACGCCGAGCAGGTCGTCTAGGGTGCGCATGCGGCTCAGAGCGAGGCGCCGACCAGCACGGCCAGGTCGGCCAGTCGGTTGGAGTAACCCCACTCGTTGTCGTACCAGCCGACGACCTTGACCTGGTTGCCGATGGCCTTCGTCAGGCCGGCGTCGAAGATGCACGAGGCCGGGTCGGTGACGATGTCGGAGGAGACGATCGGGTCCTCGGTGTAGCGCAGGAAGCCCTTGAGCGCGCCCTCGGACGCGGCCTTGACCGCGGCGTTCACCTCGTCGACGGTCGCGGCCTTGGCCAGCGTGACGGTCAGGTCGGTGGCCGAGCCGGTCGGGATCGGCACGCGCAGCGCGTAGCCGTCGAGCTTGCCCTTGAGCTCGGGCAGGACCAGGCCGATGGCCTTCGCCGCCCCGGTCGAGGTGGGGACGATGTTCAGCGCGGCCGCGCGGGCGCGGCGCAGGTCCTTGTGCGGGCCGTCCTGCAGGTTCTGGTCCTGGGTGTAGGCGTGGATGGTCGTCATAAGACCCTGCTCGATGCCGAACGCGTCGTTGATCGCCTTGGCCATCGGGCCGAGGCAGTTCGTGGTGCACGAGGCGTTGGAGATGATCGTGTGCGCGGACGGATCGTAGGTCTCGTGGTTGACGCCCATGACGATGGTGACGTCCTCGTTCGACGCCGGGGCCGAGATGATGACCTTCTTCGCGCCGCCGTCGACGTGCACGCGGGCCTTGTTGCCGTCGGTGAAGATGCCGGTGGACTCGATGACGATGTCGGCGCCGAGCGCGCCCCACGGCAGCTTGGACGGGTCGCGCTCCTCCAGGGCCTTGAAGCTCTTGCCGTCCACCGCGATCTCGTCGGTGCTGAAGGTCACCTCGCCGGGCAGGCGGCCGAGGATCGAGTCGTACTTGAGCAGGTGGGCGAGCGTCTTGTTGTCAGTGAGGTCGTTGACGCCGACGATCTCGATGTCGGCGCCCGAGGCCTGCACGGCCCGGAAGAAGTTGCGACCGATGCGGCCGAAGCCGTTGATGCCAACGCGAACAGTCACTGCGGGTATCCCCAATCTGGATGATCTGTCTCGATCGGACGTGTTCTCACTCGACGAAGCACTGGGTGGGACACGTTTCGGTGGTGCGACTCAGCCCAAAGCTTATCGGTCGCGCCGCGAGTTCCCCGCACACGTATGGCCGGGGCTCCCGTTGTCGTTGCCGCGCAGCGTGAGTGAACCGTGGGGATTGTGTGACGATCGCATGGTTTTCCGTTTGCACGTCGTGGCGCAGGCTGATGCTGGTCGAAGCGGATGACGCGGTGTCGTCCATCTATTTGCCGCCTGGAGTCGACATGAAAGGCCTTCGCTCACTACTCACTGACGTCCGCGCTGAAGTAACTCAGCTCACGGCCGTGCCGCCGGCGAGACCACCGCACACTCTCACGGTCACGAGTTGTGTGAATTTCGAGGGCTACTTCTGTCTGCACTACGTCGTCACGCCGGTGCCGGTCGAGCTTCTCGCGAGCAAAGCACTGTTCCGACGCGAGGTGGGCATAGCCGTCGATGACCACGCCGTGGTCTACCGGGACTGCAGCGTGGCGTATCGACGATCGGCTGACGGCGTCCGGGTCGAAGGCACGTTTGCGGTATCCCCGTCGCTGCGTCCGGGCACGGTTGGCCTACGGGTCCTGTTCCCGCCCTTGGCGCTGACCCCAGAGCTCGACCACGCGTTGTGTGAGGCGGAGCTGGCTTGCGACGGCGAGCGGATCGAGCCCGTGTCGATACGGTGGGCCTGAGCGGCACCGCGGATCCCGGTCCACCGTCGGCCAGCCGCCAGGCATCTCGGCGGTCTCGGGTGCGGACGCGCCGGGCGTGGGACCCCCAAGCGTGACGAGGCGGCAGGCGGGCCAGTTCCCCGAGGTCAGCGCTCGCCGCTGTGCCGTTGTTGATCCGATTTGGTCGGCAGTTGTTGCTTGCTGGTGGCGGCATCGAGAAGTAGACGAGTGAGCTGAATGTCATCCAGAGCGGTCCATTGCAAGCTCACGGCCGGCTGCGGCGGGGCGATCGGCACATCGTCGCGGGGGCGCGATCGCGGGGTCGCGCTGGGATCGGCCGGCCCTTGTGCGGTCTGTCGGAACACGTCTCGAAGGGCGAGCCCCATCGAACAGGCGAAGAGCAGAAAGAACACGAGGAGTATCGCCGCGATAGTCATGGGTGGCGGTTGTGTTCCGAGTACATCTGTCCTCACTTGGCCGCAGATCGTCTATATAGAGCAAATCCTCGGGTCTGCGGCCGCGCAACTGTTCCCGCGGTTTTCTCACGGATCGTTCACGCCCCGCGTCGCCAGGTGGCGCGTCCGGACGCGTAGTAACACCGGCGCGAGCGCCATCGCTCGACGCGGTCTGGTCGGGTGGCGGCAGCTAGCGCGACGCTAGGCGGCGGTGATGGAGGCCGGGAACCGGTTGGCCTCGCGATTGAGTCGAGCGCGGTGGACGTAGCCCAGCACGGCGATCTGCAGGATCGGAAGACGCAGCAGCACGATGCCCACACCCCCGGCGAAGGGTGCGATCAACCACAGGGCCACCGCGACGTAGAGCAACGCGGTCCCGCGGGCTTGCCTGTCCTTGCCGGCGAGTCGATAAAATATTGCCGCAAGCAGGAAGAACCCGAGTTCGGCCACCCAGATGAGACGTAGGTCGTCCTGGTACCAGGTCCAGTTCGCCGGTAGTGCTCCCACGGCGAGTGCGGTGACCAGGGCGGCCGTCAGGGCGCGTTTGCCCATCCGACGTTGCCCGGCGGTCGGGATCTCGTAGCACTCGAGGTGCGTCGGTGGGTGCTCAGCCAGCATGGCGGTCTTCGCCTCGTAGATGGAGGTTGCCGGGTACTGGGCCGCGACGGCCGACCTGAGTTCCGACGGCACGCGCGGTGACATCCACAGGGCTTCGATTCGGGCGTGTTGTGCCCGGACACCACGGGTGCCGGCGATGACGCGACCCCAGCAGGCGACGACCGCCAGCACGTGTTGAGACTGCGGGTACTCGGCGGCGCTGGTGTCCTCGGCGTAGGCGTAGAACCCGCAGCCACACTCGGGGTCGGGGGCCGAGTGCGGGGTGCCGTCGTCGGTACCGGTGGGCCGCACCCGGCACCCGGACGTGTTGGTGGCGCTCGTCCAGGCCTCGGTGCCGAACAGGGGGTAGAGGATTCCGCCGGGGCCGATGCGAAACGTGCGCAGAGCCCGGATCTCACCGACCCGCGGTTCGAAGCCCCCGAAAGCGTCCACCGCCCAGACCGGGGCTAGCGCGCTGGCGCAGGATGCGGCGGTGTCACAGGGGCAGACCGGTCCGGGGCCACGAGCTGCGTCGCCGGTTCGGGCGCGGCGGTGGTGGGAGTGGACGCGGGAAGTATGTCGACGCGGAGGCGTTCCGGACCGATGTTGCTCACGTGAGGTGGCCGTCCTTTCTCGTCTGCGGAGCCGGCCAGCGGCTGTGTGCTGCCAGGTTAAGCACGATGCGGTCCGGTTGTGGCGCGGGGGGCCGTGAACAAACCGTGAGGATATTGCGGGGATAGCGTGAGGATGGCCCGCAATAGCGACATTGGCCTACTACCAGGGCGTTTACTTCGGATCGCCGGGCGGATTTCCGCCCCGCCGGATGGGACGACGCCACTGTCCCAAAGCCTGATGGAGTCCCAGTGAGTGACGTCTGGTTCGTCCTGCTGACGCTGGCGGTCTTCGGACTGCTGGCCCTGGTTGTGAGGGGGGCGGAGAAGTTATGAGCGGCGCAAATCTGGTCGGCCTCATCCTCGCCGCGGTGTTGAGCGTGTTCCTGGTGATCGCGCTGATCTTTCCGGAGAAGTTCTGATGACCGACACCTGGGTCGGGGTCATCTTCATCGTCACGCTGATCGCCGCGTTGGTGCTGGTCCACAAACCGCTCGGCGATTACATGGCCCGCGTCCTCGAGAGCAAGAAGCATCTGGCCGTGGAACAGGGCGTCTACAAGGTGGGCGGCATCGATCCCGACGCCGACCAGACCTGGAGCCGCTACCTGCGTTCAGTGCTGGCCTTCAGCGCGGTGTCGGTGCTGTTCCTGTACGCGTTCCTGCGTCTGCAGAACCACTTCGGTCACCCCTACGCGGTGCCGCAGATGAGCGGCTCGCAGTCCTGGAACACCGCCGCGAGTTTCGTGACCAACACGAACTGGCAGTCCTACTCCGGTGAGAACGCGCTGGGTTACATCGTGCAGATGGCCGGACTCGCGGTACAGAACTTCGCTTCCGCCGCCGTCGGCATCGCCGTCGCGATCGCCCTGGTTCGCTCGTTCGCCCGCAACCGCACCGACAAGCTGGGCAACTTCTGGGTCGATCTGACCCGCATCTGCTTCCGGATCCTGTTACCGATCTCGATCGTGTTCGCGATCGTCTTCGTCGGTGCCGGCATGATCCAGAACTTCCACGACTACCACACGATCACCACGATCGCCGGAGGTCAGCAGACCCTGCCGGGCGGCCCGTACGCGAGCCAGGAAGTCATCAAGGAGCTCGGCACGAACGGCGGCGGCACGTTCAACGCCAACTCCGCCTTCCCGTTCGAGAACCCAACCGCGTGGACGAACTGGCTCGAGATCTTCCTGCTGCTGTGCATCTCCTTCTCCTTGCCCCGCACATTCGGCAAGATCGTCGGCGACAAGCGCCAGGGCAACGCCATCGTCGCCGTCATGGCCATCCTGGCCATCCTGTCCGCCGGGCTGGCCGTCGGCTTCCAGGCCGCGCACCACGGCACCGTGCCGACCGCGGTCAGCGGCGCTACGGAAGGGACCGAGCAACGCTTCGGGATACCCGATTCGGCGGTGTTCGCCTCCGCCACGACCCTGACCTCGACCGGCGCCGTGGACAGCTTCCACGACTCCTACACCAGCCTGGGCGGGGCCGTTCTGCTGGTCGACATGATGCTGGGTGAGGTCGCCCCCGGTGGTACCGGCTCCGGCCTCTACGGAATTCTCATCCTCGCCGTCCTCTCGGTCTTCATCGCCGGCCTCATGGTCGGGCGAACCCCTGAGTATCTGGGCAAGAAGATCAGCGGACGGGAGGTGAAGTTCGCCTCCCTGTACCTGCTGACGACCCCGACCCTGGTCCTGGTCGGAGCCGCGACGGCGATGGCGTTCCCGCATGAACGGGCCTCGATGTTGAATACGGGCTCGCACGGCTTCTCCGAGGTGCTGTACGCCTTCACCTCGGCCGCGAACAACAACGGCTCAGCCTTCGCCGGCATCTCGGTGAACACGACCTGGTACAACACCGCGCTCGGCATCGTGATGCTGCTCGGGCGATTCCTGCCGATCGTGTTCGTGCTGGGCCTGGCCGGGTCCTTGGCGAAACAACGTCCGGTGCCGGCCTCGGAAGGCACCCTGCCCACCCATCGGTTGCTGTTCGTCGGACTGTTGACCGGTGTCACCTTGATCGTGGTCGCCCTGACCTACTTCCCTGCCCTTGCTCTCGGCCCGCTCGCGGAAGGTCTGCACTGATGTCCACCACCACTATCGATGCCCCGAGCGGCGCGCCGGAAAAGCCGGCCCCCGTTCAATCCGGTGAGCCCCACCGGGTCAGCGGGGGGCTGCTCGATCCCAAGATGCTGCTGACCTCCCTGCCGGGTGCGTTCGCCAAGCTCGATCCACGCACGCTGTGGAAGAACCCGGTCATGTTCATCGTCGAGGTCGGGTCGGTGTTCACCACCGTGCTGGCGATCGACAAACCCACCACCTTCGCCTGGCTGATCACGGTGTGGCTGTGGCTCACGGTGCTGTTCGCCAACCTGGCCGAGGCGGTCGCCGAAGGCCGCGGCAAGGCCCAGGCCGACGCCTTGCGCCGGGCCAAGACCGACACCGTGGCCCGTCGCCTGGTCAACCGCGCCGAGTTCACCGGGGCGGAGGAATCCGTGCCCGCCCCGCAATTGCAGCAGGGTGATCGGGTCGTCTGCGAGGCCGGTGACATCATCCCCGGCGACGGGGACGTGATCGACGGCGTGGCCAGCGTCGACGAGTCCGCGATCACCGGTGAGAGTGCGCCGGTGATCCGCGAAAGCGGTGGCGACCGGTCCTCGGTCACTGGCGGCACGAAGGTGCTGTCGGACCGGATCGTCGTCGAGATCACCCAGAAGCCCGGGGAGAGCTTCATCGACCGGATGATCGCCCTCGTCGAGGGGGCGAGCCGGCAGAAGACCCCGAACGAGATCGCGTTGAACATCCTGCTGGCTTCGTTGACCATCATCTTCTTGCTGGCCACCGCGACACTGCAGCCGATGGCCATCTTCGCCAAGGCGAACCAGCCCGGCATCCCGGACTCGGCCGCAATCACCTCCGACGGCGTGACCGGCATCGTCCTGGTCTCCCTGTTGGTGTGCATCATTCCGACCACGATCGGGGCGCTGCTGTCGGCGATCGGCATCGCCGGTATGGACCGCCTCGTGCAGCGCAACGTGCTGGCCATGAGCGGTCGCGCGGTGGAAGCCGCCGGCGACGTGAACACGCTCCTGCTCGACAAGACCGGCACCATCACCCTGGGTAACCGGCAGGCCAGCGAGTTCACCGCGGTCGGTGACGTCCCGGCGGCGCGCCTGGCCGAGGCGGCGCAGCTGTCCTCACTGGCCGACGAGACACCCGAAGGACGTTCGGTGGTCGAGCTGGCGGTCACCGCCTACGACCAGCCGGCCCGGGGCACTTCGGAACTCCCGCGGGCCGAGTGGGTGCCCTTCACCGCGCAGACCCGGATGAGCGGCGTCGACCTCGCCGCGGACGGGTCGGCACCGGCGCGGGAGGTCCGCAAGGGTGCGTCCGCAGCGGTGATGACCTGGGTGAGCAACGGCGGTGGCTCCATCCCGCCCCAGACCGAGCAGATCGTCGACGCGATCAGCTCGGCCGGCGGGACACCGCTGCTGGTGGCCGAGCGAGTCTCGGGCCAGCAGCCGGCCGTGCTGGGGGTCATCCACCTCAAGGACATCGTCAAGCCCGGCATGGCGGCCCGGTTCGCCGAACTGCGCCAGATGGGCATCCGCACGGTGATGATCACCGGTGACAACCCCTTGACGGCCAAGGCGATCGCCGCCGAAGCCGGGGTCGACGACTTCCTGGCCGAGGCCAAGCCCGAAGACAAGATGGCGCTGATCAAGCGCGAACAGGAAGGCGGCAAGCTCGTCGCGATGACCGGCGACGGCACCAACGACGCCCCCGCCCTGGCCCAGGCTGACGTGGGCGTGGCCATGAACTCAGGCACGTCGGCGGCCAAGGAAGCCGGCAACATGGTCGATCTCGATTCCGACCCGACCAAGTTGATCGAGATCGTCGAGATCGGCAAACAGCTGCTGATCACCCGTGGCTCGTTGACGACGTTCTCCATCGCCAATGACGTGGCCAAGTTCTTCGCGATCATCCCGGCCATGTTCGCCGCGGTGTATCCCGGTCTGGACAAATTGAACATCATGCGGCTGCACTCGCCGCAATCGGCGATCCTGTCCGCGGTCATCTTCAACGCGCTGATCATCGTTGCGCTGATCCCGTTGGCCCTGCGCGGGGTCCGCTACACCCCGTCCAGCGCGAGCGCGATGCTGCGCCGAAACATCTACATCTACGGCGTAGGCGGCATCATCGTGCCGTTCGCCGGCATCAAAATCATCGACCTCATCATCCAATTCATCCCTGGGATCCGGTAACCGCCATGCGCTCAGTCCTCAGTTCCCTGCGTCAGTTCTCCGCCGCGTTGCGGATCCTGCTGGCCTTCACCGTCGTGTTCGGCATCATCTATCCACTCGCCATCACGGCGGTCGCCCAGGTGCCTGGGCTCAAGCACCGCGCCGACGGCTCGGTGATCTCGCGCAACGGCAAGGTCGTCGGCTCCACGCTGCTGGGTCAGAACTTCACCGACGCCAAGGGCAACGCGCTGCCGCAGTACTTCCAGTCCCGGCCCTCCGCCGCCGGCAAGACCGGATACGACCCGACCGCGTCCTCGGCCAGCAACCTCGGACCCGAGTCGATCGTCGACACCCTGCCCGATCCGTCGGTCAAGGACGACGCCGGCACGCAGAGCCTGCTCACCCTGGTCTGCAGCCGCAGCCTGGCGATCGGCACGCTCGACGGGGTCAGCGGTGCCCGGCCGTACTGCACCTCCGACGGGCATGGAGCCGTGCTCGCGGTCTTCTGGTCCGGGCCCGGCTACCACGGAAAGGTGACCCGGGTCGTCAGCCTGAACCAGAGCGCACCGGCCAAACCGTTCATCGCCACCTACCACGGCGTGACGGTGGAGCTGGCCAAGTTCGGGCAGGACTATTCGCGCGGACAGGTCGTGCCGATCCGCGGGAACGCACCGGCCAAGCCGGCCGTTCCCGCCGATGCGGTGACCGCTTCCGGTTCCGGTCTCGATCCGGAGATCAGCCCCGCCTACGCGAAGATTCAGGAAGCGGTGGTGGCCAAGACCCGCGGAATCACCGTGGCCCAGGTCGCCGCCCTGGTGTCGAAGTACACCGCGGGCCGGGACCTGGGTTTCCTGGGCGAGGCCAAGGTCAACGTCCTACGGCTCAACCTCGCGCTGGACGCCGCGTATCCATTCAAGAGCAAGTGACCTGTCCCGGATGACCACCCGGATCGCGGCGCCGAGGTAGACGCCATGACCGTGCTCCCCGCACTCCGCCATCGCTGCGGACCTGCACCCCACGAAAGCGCATGGAAAGAGCTGCGCTTCCGCGGGGGCCCCACAGTTCCTCGCTCGTTGGGGCTCGCTGCGATCCTCACGCTGGCGGACCGCTCGTGACCGAGCGAGGCCAACTGCGTGTTTACCTCGGCGCCGCGCCGGGTGTCGGCAAGACCTACGCCATGCTCGATGAGGGGCATCGGCGTGCCCAACGCGGCACCGATGTCGTGGTTGCGTTCGTGGAGACACACGCCCGCCCCCACACCGCCGAGAAGCTCGGCGACCTCGAGGTCCTGCCCCGCCAGACCGTCGCCTACCGCGGCGCCGAGTTCGAGGAGATGAACCTGGCCGCCGTCCTGGCCCGCGCGCCGGAAGTCGCGCTGGTGGACGAACTCGCCCACACCAACATTCCCGGCACCGAAAACGCCAAACGCTGGCAGGACATCGAAGCCCTCCTCGAGGCCGGCATCGACGTCATCTCGACCGTCAACGTGCAACATCTGGAATCCCTGAACGACGTGGTCGAGGCCATCACCGGTGTTCCCCAACGGGAAACTGTTCCCGACTCGGTCGTCCGAGCCGCCGATCAGGTCGAGCTCGTCGACATGACGCCGGAGGCCCTGCGTCGGCGGATGGCGCACGGCAACATCTACCAGGCCGACAAGGTCGACGCTGCCCTGGGCAACTATTTTCGCCCCGGGAACCTCAGCGCGTTGCGCGAACTGGCCCTGTTGTGGTTGGCCGACAGTGTCGACGAAGGCATTCAGCGCTACCGCGAGACCCACGGCATCGCATCGACCTGGGAAACCCGCGAACGGGTGGTCGTCGCTCTGACGGGCGGCCCTGAGGGTGACGTCCTCATCCGCCGTGGCGCCCGGATCGCGGCCCGCGCCACCGGCGGTGACCTGCTTGCGCTGCACATCGCCCGAAGCGACGGCCTGTCCGGGTCCAGCGTCGCCGAGCTCGCCTCGCAGCGCGTGCTGGTCGAATCACTGGGTGGCAGCTACCACTCCATCGCCGGCGACGACATCCCGTCGGCCGTACTGAAGTTCGCGCAAGCCAACAACGCGACCCAGATCGTGATCGGCGCCAGCCGACGTAACCCGGTCATCGCGGCACTCACCGGCCCCGGCACGGGCATGACGATCACCCGTACCTCCGGCACGATCGACGTGCACGTCGTCAGCCACGACTACATCGGCAAGGGACGGGTGCTCCCGCGGTTGGGCCGCGGGCTCACCCCCGGCCGCAGGCTCGCCGCCCTGATCGTGGCCGTCATCATGCTGGCGCTACTCGTACCGATCTGTGCCGCCCTGCGCGCGGAGATCTCGCTGGCCAGCGACATGCTGCTTTTCCTGCTGGCCGTCGTCATCGTCAGCCTCATCGGCGGCATCTACCCCGCCCTCGCCACCGCGATCGTCGCCAGCCTGCTCATCAACTACTACTTCGTCCCGCCGATCCACGCCTTCACCATCTCCCAGCCCGAGAACTTGTTGGCGCTGATCGTGTTCCTGGTCATTGCCTCCCTGGTATCACGGGTGGTCGACGTCGCTGCGCGTCGGAACACCGAAGCGGCCCGCTCCAACGCCGAAGCCGAAACGCTGTCCACGCTCGCCGGCAGCTTGCTCCGCGGTGAGCAGGCGCTCCCGGCCCTGTTGGAACGCGTCCGGGAAACGTTCGCCGTCGACAGCGTCACCCTGCTGCGGCGCGATACGCAGGCGCCGGCCAGCTCGGGCGCGACCCCGTCGGGACCCACGTCGTCCGGGCTGCGCGGAACGTGGTCCTGCATCGGCAGCGTCGGTGACGACCCCTGTCTTCGACCCGAGGACGGTGACACCGAGGTGCCGGTTGGTGAGGCGCTGGTACTCGTCCTGCGGGGTCGCCGCCTGGCCACGGAGGACCAGCGGATGCTGGCCGCGTTCGCCAGTCAGGTCGCGGTGGCCTACCAGCAGCGCCGCCTGGCCGAGGCGGCCGAGGCCGCGGTTCCGGTCGTCGCCGCCGACCGCATGCGGACCGCCCTGCTCAACGCCGTCAGTCATGACCTGCGCACCCCGCTCGCCTCAGCCAAAGCCGCCGTGTCCAGTCTTCGTGCCCGCGATGTGCTGTGGAACGAGGACGACCAGCAAGAGCTCCTCACCAACGCTGAGGCGGCGCTGGACAAACTCACCGAGCTGGTCACCAACCTGCTCGACCTGTCCCGGCTGGAAAGCGGTGTCCTCAACGTCGCCGCCAGTGAAATCGCGCTCGACGACGTGGTCAACCAAGCGCTGAAGTACATCGACTCTGACGGCAACGTCGAACTCGACGTACCCGCCAGCCTGCCCGAGGTCATCGCCGATGCCGGCCTGCTGGAACGGGTGATCGCCAACCTGGTGGAGAACGCGATCCGTTACAGCCCCGAGGGCGAACGGGTGCGGCTGTCGGCCAGCACGCACGGTGACACCGTGGAGCTGCGCATCGTCGACCGCGGCCCCGGCATACCCGCAAAGAAACGCGAAGGCGCGTTTGCTCCCTTCCAGCGCAAGGACGACCGCCCCGCCCACAACGGCGCTGGTCTCGGCTTGGGCTTGGCCATCGCCCGCGGGTTCATGGTGGCCATGAACGGCACCCTCAGCTTGGACGACACCCCCGGCGGCGGCCTGACCGCAGTAGTCGCGCTGCCCAGAGTCCCCGGCGGGGCGCCGATCACATCCGCCGAGACCGACCGGGTGCTCCGCGAGCCGATCCAATGATCCACATTCTGGCCGTAGACGATGAGCCCCCACTCCTACGGGCTCTCGTGCTCAACCTGACCAACCGCGGCTACAGCGTCAGCACCGCCGATTCCGGCGAAACCGCCATCAGCCAAGCGGTAGCCACGAGCCCCGACCTGATGATCCTCGACCTCGGCCTGCCCGACATCGACGGACTCGACGTGATCACGCACATTCGTCGACTGCTACCCGACCTGCCCATCGTCGTTCTCTCGGCCCGCACCGGGAGCACGGACAAGGTCACCGCGCTCGACCTGGGGGCCGTCGACTACCTGACCAAGCCATTCAGCATGGACGAGCTCCTGGCCCGCCTGCGCGCCGCGGCCCGCCGGGCGGTCACCGCCCATCCGAACAGCCCGATCAGATTGGGCGCGGTCAGCATCGACCTGGCCGCCCGCCTCATCCGCCCGGCCGGTGGCTCGCCCGCGGAGCTGATCCACCTCACCCCCACCGAGTGGCGCATGTTGGAAGTTCTCCTCGGCAACCCCAACTCCCTCGTCACCACCCGGGAACTCCTCACCGCGATGCGCGGACATCCGGACCACACCGAACGCAGCTACCTGCGCATCTACATGCAGCAACTGCGCCGCAAACTCGAACCGGACCCCGCCCGCCCACGCCATCTCCTCACCGAACCCGGCGTGGGTTACCGGTACATCCCCTAACCGCTCTCCCCAGCGAAGGTTCTCATGCTCACCGTCGTAATCGTGCTCGGCCTGCTGGCCGCGGTGCACGTGCCACTCGGCGATTACATCGCCCGGGTGTACACGACGCCGCAGCATTGGCGGGTGGAGCGCGTCTTCTATCGAGTCGGTGGCATCGACCCCGACGCCGACCAACGATGGCCGGTGTATCTGCGATCGCTGCTCATCTTCAGCGGCGCCGGCATCGGCACGCTGTACCTGTTGCTGCGACTGCAGGCCCACCTGCCCTATTCCCTCGGCCACGCCGGAATGCCGCCGGCCTTGGCGTTCAATACCGCCGTCAGCTTCACGACGAATACCAGCTGGCAGTCCTACGCCGGCGAATCGACCCTGGGTCACCTCGCGCTGGCCACGGGACTCGGCGTGCAGGGCTTTCTTTCTGCCGCCGTCGGCATAGCTGCTGCGATCGCACTGGTGCGCGGCCTGTCCCGACGAAACACCGATCGTGTCGGCAACTTCTGGGTCGATGTCACGCGCAGCTGCACCCGTCTCATCCTGCCGATGGCCTTGCTCAGCGGGCTCATTCTGCTCGCCTTGGGCGTCATCCAGAACTGGCACAACGCGCATACGTTCACGACCATCGCGGGCGGATCCCAGACCCTGCTGGGCGGTCCGGTCGCGAGCTGGGAGCCGATCAAGCTGCTGACCGGCGACGGCGGGGGTGCCTTCAACGCCAACAGCGCGCACCCGTTCGAGAACCCGTCCGCGCTGAGCAACATCTTCGAGATCTTCCTGATGTTCGTGATCCCCTCGGCCTTCCCGCGGGCGTACGGACGGATGGTCGGCGACCGCCGCCAAGGCTGGGCGCTGGCCGCCGCCGCGGCCGTGCTCCTCGTGCTGAGCATCAGCGCCGGTTCGCTGGCCCAGAGCGGTCAGCACGGCACGGTCCCGGTCGCCGTCGGCGCATCGGTCGAAGGAACCGAGGTGCGCAACGGGGTCGCCGCATCGGCGTTGTTCGGAGTAGCTGCGACGGCCAGCGCCGACGGCGCCGCCGACGCCAGCTACGACTCGTTCACCGGGTTCGGCGGGGGCGTACTCATGGCGAACATGATGCTGGGCGAGATCAGCCCCGGTGGCGCCGGCAGTGGGCTCTACGCGCTATTGGTGTTCACCCTGCTCGCCGTCTTCCTGGGTGGTCTGATGATCGGGCGAACACCCGAGTATCTCGGTAAACGCGTACAGAAACGGGAGATGACGTTCGTCGCCCTGTACACGCTGACCATGCCCGCAACCCTGCTCGTCGGCGCCGCCCTGGCGATCGGAACCGCCAGCGGGCGATCCAGCCTGTTGAATACCGGCGCCCACGGAATGTCCGAGGCGCTCTACGCCATCACGTCCGCCGCCAACAGCAACGGCAGTGCGTTCGCGGGCCTGAACGCCAACACCACCTTCTTCAACACGTTGCTGGGCGTCGTCATGCTCATCGGCCGGTATCTGCCCATCGTGTTCGTACTGGCCTTGGCCGGCGCGTTCGCGAATCAGAAGACCCGTCCGGAAACGGACGGCACACTGAAGACCCACACCCCGCTGTTCGTCGCCATGCTCGTCGGCGTCGCCATCCTCATGTCGCTGCTTTCCTTCGTCGCCGCGCTCGGCCTCGGCCCGCTGGCCGAAGCCCTCTGACCACACCACGCAGTGCCGAGTCGGGAGGTGGGTAGATGCGCGGCCCTTCCCTGCTACCCCCCTGGCGTCGGGAGGCGTTGCGAACCACGCTGTGGTTCGTGCCGCTCATTCTGCTGGTGGCCGCCGTCGGCCTCTTTCTGATTACCTACGCCGTTGACCACCACGTCTATCAGCATCGGGAAACCCTGCCTTCGTGGGTACAGATCGAAAGCGCGGACGGGGCCCGTCAGTTATTGAGCGCTTTGGCCGCCGGTATCATCACCGTGCTCGGCGTGATCTTCTCGGTGACGATCGTCGCCCTGACGCTGGCTTCGCAGCAGTTCGGGCCGCGAATGCTGCGCAACTTCATTCGCGATCTCGGCACGCAGCTCACTCTCGGTGCATTCGTTGCGACGTTCGTGTACGCAATCCTCACGCTGGGAGCGATCGGGGGCGGCAACCAGGCCGACACCTTTGTCCCGCAAATCTCGGTGACCGTCGCTTTGGCTCTGGTCTTTGCGAATGTGTTGACGCTGATCTACTTCATTCATCACATCACCGTGTCCATTCAATTGCCCGTCGTCATCTCCTCCATCGCGGCCAACCTGGCCCGCGCTATCGACAGCCAATTCCCGGACGACCACGCCGCGCGACATCCGCCGGTATTCCCGACCGGGCGGACCACGGCCCAGCTCCGCGACCTGCTGGCCGAGGAGGGCTCCCAGGTCACCGCCGTCCGCAGCGGCTACCTGCAGTTCGTCGGCTATTCCACCCTGGTGCACATCGCCGCGAAACACGGCGCCGTGGTGCAGCTTCTTCATCGTCCCGGGCATTTCGTCACCCAGGGGCTGCCGCTGGCCCGGGTCTGGCCACCCGCGACCGCATCCGACATGCTGGCCGCGCTGGCCCGCGCCCACGTGACCGGCCCGCACCGCACCCTGGACCAAGATCCCGTCTTTGCCATCGATCAGCTGGTCGAGATCGCCATCCGCGCCCTGTCCCCGGCGGTCAATGACACCTTCACCGCGCTGACCTGTATCGACTGGCTGGCCGACGGCTTGTGCACCGCGTCTCAACGCACCTTGCCCGACGGGGTGCACCGGGATGCGGCCGGTGCGATCCGGGTGATCGAGCTCGGCCCGAACTACGCCCGGATGGTCGACCGGGCGTACGACAAGATCCGTCAGGCCGGCGCGGACATGCCCGCCGTCGCGATCCGACTCATGGAGAGCCTCGGCAAGGTCCTCGCCTACACCGCCACCGACGACCAACGGGCGGTGCTACAACGCCAGGCCCAGATGATCTGGCGCACCGGCGAGCGGGAAATCCGCGAGCCCGCCGACCTCGAGGAGATCCGTCGACGCTACCAACCGATCATGGTTGGGGTAACGGGGGTCAACTGAAACCAACCGGGACCGTTGGTCCACGGGGGTTGGCCGACGGGGGTTCGGGTCACTCGTCGTCGGCCAGCATGTCGACGGTGACCGCCGCCTCAGTGTTGGGGATGCCGAGCTCGACGGCGCGCTTGTCGGCCATGGCCAGCAACCGGCGGATGCGCCCGGCGATGGCGTCCTTGGTCATCGGCGGGTCCGACAGCGCGCCCAGCTCCTCCAACGAGGCCTGCTTGTGCTCGATGCGCAACCGCCCGGCCTGCTGCAGGTGTTCCGGGATGGTGTCGGCCAGGATGTCCATCGCCCGCTCCACCCGGGCGCCCGCGGCGACCGCGGCGCGGGCCGAGCGACGCAGGTTGGCGTCGTCGAAGTTCGCCAGGCGGTTCGCGGTGGCGCGCACCTCGCGACGCATCCGGCGCTCCTCCCAGGCCAGCACGGTTTCGTGCGCACCGAGACGGGTGAGCAGGGCGCCGATGGCGTCGCCGTCGCGGATGACCACCCGGTCGGCGCCGCGCACCTCGCGGGACTTGGCCGAGATGCCGAGCCGACGGCCGGTTCCGACCAGCGCGAGTGCGGCCTCACCCGACGGGCAGGTGATCTCCAGCGAACCGGCCCGCCCGGGTTCGGTCAGCGACCCGTGGGCCAGGAAGGCGCCGCGCCAGGCCGCTTCGGCGTCGGCGACCCCGCCGGCGACGACGTGTTGGGGCAGGCCGCGCACCGGGCGTCCGCGCAGGTCGACCAGGCCGGCCTGGCGGGCCAGGCCCTCACCGTCCTTGGTCACCCGGACCAGGAACCGGCTGGATTTACGCAGCCCACCGGCGGCGACGACGTGCACCTGTGACGCGTGGCCGAACACGTCGCCGATCTCCTTGCGCAGCCGCCGCGCGACCGAGCCGGTGTCCAGTTCGGCTTCGATGACGATGTGCCCGCCGATCAGGTGCAGTGCCCCCGCGAACCGCAGCATGGTTGCGATTTCGGCCTTGCGGGCCGACACCCGGGTCACGGTCACTCGGCTGAGCTCGTCCTTCACTGCGGCGGTCATCGCCATGCCGGCGTTCCTCTCCACTTCATCGGCGGGCCCCCGTGTTCCCCGGCGCCGGCCGCGGCGCGAGCCGGGCCGGCACGTCGTGCTCGATCGGGTCGGGCTGGATCTGATCCGGGTCGTGCGACGTCAGATTCGGGTCCGGCCGGATGAGGTCCGGGTCAGCCGGGGTGGCCAGCGCCGCCGGTTCCGGCGCCCGCTCCAGGGCCTTCCGCATCGCCGCGGCCAGCGCCTCGGGCTGGTGCCGGTCGTCGCGGTCGGGTTCGCACAGGTCGGCCAGGATCAGCACGGCCCCGAGCCCGGCCGCGGCCCGGGTCAGCTCGATGGTGCCCCGATCGGAGGCGTCCGGCGACGACGTCGAGTGGTTCTCGTCGGCGATCACCGCGTCCACCCGCAGGTCGGGGCAGTACCGCCGCAACACGTGCAGGTACTCGGCCGGGGAGAACCCGTCGGTCTCACCGGGCTGGGGAACCAGGTTCAACGTAACTACGACGCGACCCCGCGTCTCGACCACCGCCCGGGCCAGCTCGGGCAGGAGCAGGTGCGGCAGCACCGAGGTGAACCAGGAGCCGGGGCCGAGCACGACCACGTCGGCGGCTCGGACCGCGTCCGTGGCGGCGCGGCAGGCGGGCGCGTCGGCCGGGCGGATGGCGATCTCGCGGACCCGCCCGGGTGAGCTGGCGATGGCCGACTGGCCACGGATGCGTCGCCCGCGCACCGGATCGTCGCGGTCGTGCGGTTCGATCGTGGCCACCAGGTCGAGCGGCACCTCGCTCATGGGCAGCACCCGTCCCACCGCACCGAGGCTGCGGCCCAGGAAGTCCAGCGCGGCGACGGGATCACCCACCCGCTCGAACAGACCGGTGAGGACGAGGTTTCCGACGGAGTGCCCGGCCAACACCCCGGTCCCGCCGAGGCGGTGCTGGTACAGCTCGGCCCATTCCCGATCCTGGCCGGTGGGGCCGGACAGGGCGGCCAGCGCCATCCGCAGGTCACCGGGTGGCAGCACGTCGAACTCGCGCCGGATCCGACCGGACGAGCCCCCGTCGTCGGCCACCGTGACGACCGCGGTCAGGTCGGTGGTGACGCCGCGCAGGGCGGTGAGCATGGTGTACAGCCCGTGTCCGCCGCCGAGGGCCACGAACTTCACCGCGCCGATCTTTGAGGCGCCGACGTCGAGCGCGCTCATCTTTGAGGCGCCGATGTCGAGCGCGCTCATCTTTGAGGCGCCGATGTCGAGCGCGCTCACTCCCGCCCCAGATCCCGGTGCATGACGGTGGTGTGCACGCCCATGCTCCGTAGCCGCTCGGCCAGCACTTCCGAGATGGCGACCGAACGGTGCTTGCCGCCGGTGCAGCCGATGGCCAGGGTCAGGAAGTGCTTGCCCTCCCGGCGGTAGCCGGCGCCGATCGTGCGCAGCAGTTCGGTGTACAGGTCGAGGAACACGTCGGCACCCTGCTGGGCCATCACGTAGCCGCTGACCTGGGGGTCGAGCCCGGTCTGCTCGCGCAGCTCGGGAATCCAGAACGGATTGGGCAGGAACCGCACGTCGGCGACCATGTCCGCATCGACCGGCAGGCCGTACTTGAACCCGAACGACAGCACCGTCGCCCGCAACCGGGCCGCTTGGGACGCCTCGCTGACGAAGGTCTGCTCGATGGCCCGGCGCAGCTGGTGCACGGAGCGGTCCGAGGTGTCGAGCACCAGGTCAGCGGTCTCGCGCAGCGGCGCCAGGAGCCGCCGCTCCGCCGTGATCCCGTCGATGAGCCGGCCCCCGCCCTGGAGCGGATGCTCGCGGCGGACGCTTTCGTAGCGCCGCACCAGGACCCCGTCCGAGGCCTCCAGAAACAGCACCCGGGGCGCCAGGCCGCGCGAGGCCAGGTCCTCGATCGTGCCGCGCAGATCGGAGGAGAACGCGCGGCTGCGCACGTCCATGACCACGGCGATCTTGGTGACGGCACCGTGGCTGCGGCTGCCCAGGTCGACCATGGTGGCGATGAGCTCGGGCGGCAGGTTGTCGACGACGAAGTAGCCGAGGTCCTCCAGGCACTTGGCCGCGGTGCTGCGTCCCGCGCCCGACAGCCCGGTGACGACGATGATCTGCAACGCACCCTGGGGTGCCCCGGTCTCCGTTTCTCCCGGCTCCGGTTCCGCCCGGCCCGCGTCGGATCCGACCGCGCTCACGCGCGCACCTCGGCGCCGGCCTCTACCACTTCACCGGTGGCGGTGTTGATCGCGGGCTCGGGCTGGCGGTCGTCGCCGCGCACCGCAGCCTGGATGGCCGCGGCCGTCGCCCGGCCGATCCCGGGCACGGCCATGATCTCGTCGATGTCGGCGCGCCGGAGCCGGGCCAGGGAGCCGAAGCGGGTCATCAGGGCCTTGCGCCGTTGCGCGCCCAGGCCGGGCACCCCGTCCAGCGCCGAGACCACCATGGACTTGGAGCGCTTCTGGCGGTGGTAGGTGATGGCGAAGCGGTGGGCCTCGTCGCGCACGCGTTGCAGCAGGTACAGCGCCTCCGACGTGCGCGGCAGGATCAGCGGGTACTCCTCCCCCGGCACCCAGACCTCCTCGAGCCGCTTGGCCAGACCGACGACGGCGACGTCGCTGATGCCGAGGTCGTCGAGCACGGCCTGGGCCGCGTTGGCCTGGGGCTGGCCGCCGTCGACGACGACGAGGTTGGGCGGGTAGGCGAAGCGCCGGCTGACCGCGTCGGCCATTGGTTTGTGAGGTTGAGCCCCGTCGACCTCTTCGCCGGCCACCCCCAGCGGCGCCGATTCGCCGACCGCGCCGGTCAATGTGTCCAGGTAGCGGGCGAAGCGGCGCCGGACGGTCTCCGCGATCCAGTCGGTGTCACCGCCGGTCTCGCGCATGGCGAAGCGGCGGTACTCGCTCTTGCGGGCCAGGCCGTCCTCGAACACGACCATGCTGGCCACCACGTCGGTGCCCTGGTTGTGGCTGATGTCGAAGCATTCGATCCGCAACGGCGCCTCGACCAGCGACAGCTGCTCCTGCAGTTCGCTGATGGCTTGGCTCCGTGCGGTCAGGTCGGACGCCCGCTTGAGCTTGTGCTGGGCGAAGGACTGGCTGGCGTTGCGGGCCACGGTCTCCATGAGCGCCCGCTTGTCACCGCGCTGGGGCACCCGCATCGTCACCCGGCCACCGCGCCGTTCGCTGAGCCATTCGCACAGCACGTCGGTGTCCGCCGGCAACTCGGGCACCAGGATCTCGCGCGGGATCGAGTTCCCGCCGCCGTCGACACCTCCGCCGTCAAGATCTCCGCCGTCAAGATCGCTCTGCTCGCCGTAGAACTGGGTGACGAACTGCTCCACCAGCGCAGCGGTGCTGGCCTCGTCACCCTCAGAATCGCCGCCCTCAGCATCGACGAAGGCGGCCTTGTCGATCGTCCAACCGCGCTGGCCGCGGACCCGGCCGCCGCGCACGTGGAACACCTGCACCGCGGCTTCCAGCTCGTCCTGGGCGAAGGCGACCACGTCGGCGTCCGTGCCGTCACCGAACACCACGGCCTGCTTCTCCATGGCCCGCCGCAGCGCGCCGACGTCGTCACGCAACCGGGCCGCGCGCTCGAAGTCGAGCTGGGCGGCGCTGGCCGTCATCTCCTTCTCCAGCCGGCGGATCAACGTGTCGGTCTGCCCGGCCATGAAGTCGCAGAAATCGTCGACGATGGAACGGTGCTCCTCGGCGCTCACCCGGCCGACACACGGCGCGCTGCACTTGCCGATGTAGCCGAGCAGGCACGGCCGGCCGACCTGGTTGGCCCGTTTGAACACGCCGGCCGAGCAGGTCCGGGCCGGGAACACCCGCAACAGCAGGTCGAGCGTCTCGCGGATGGCCCAGGCGTGGGCGTAGGGGCCGAAGTAGCGCACGCCCTTCTTCTTCGGCCCGCGCATCACCTGCAGCCGCGGGTACCGCTCGTACAGCGTCACCGCCAGCGACGGGTAGGACTTGTCGTCGCGATAACGGACGTTGAAGCGCGGGTCGAACTCCTTGATCCAGTTGTATTCGAGCTGGAGGGCCTCGACCTCGGTGCTGACCGTCGTCCACTCGACGCCGGCCGCGCTCGTCACCATCTGACGAGTGCGTGGATGCAGCGCGGACAGGTCGGCGAAATAGGAGTTCAGGCGCTGGCGCAGGCTCTTGGCCTTGCCCACGTAGATGACCCGGCCGCGTTCGTCGCGGAAGCGGTAGACCCCGGGCTCCACCGGAATCGTGCCCGTCGCCGGGCGGTAAGTCGACGGGTCCGGCACGGGAATCAGCCTAGTCGCGAGGGGCGACACTCCCGGGCGGGCTTCTGGTGGCAGATGACCCGGTTTGGTGGGTCAGTGGCCACCGGAAGTCGGGGTTTTGGCCACGTAGTCGTCGATCTCGCGGAGGATGGCGGCGCGGCGGGAGTCGTCGGCGAAGCTCTGGCGGACCGCAGCGCGGGCCAGGTCGGCCACGCCGCGCCGGTCGAGCGCGAGCAGATCGGCGGCGATCGCGTACTCCCGGTTGAGCGTGGTCGAGAACATGGGCGGGTCGTCGGAATTGATGCTCACGCCGACGCCGGCGGCCACCAGGATCGGCAACGGGTGCGCGGCCAACGACGGCACCGACCGGGTGCGCACGTTGGACGTGGGGCACACCTCGAGCGCGACACCCTCGTCGATCAACCGTTGCATCAGCCCGGGATCGCGGGCGGCGGCGATGCCGTGTCCGATCCGTTCCGCGGCCAGGTGGTCGAGCGCGGCGCGGATCGATTCCGGTCCGGTGGATTCCCCGGCGTGCGGGACGCTGTGCAGCCCCGCGGCGCGGGCCCGGGCGAAGTGCGCCGCGAACGCCTCCCGCGGCACGCCGAGCTCGGGACCGCCCAGCCCGAAGCTGACCAGCCCGGCCGGTTGCTGCTCCAGGGCGACGGCCAGGGTCACGTCGGCGGCAGCCACACCCGCTTCGCCGGGGATGTCGAAGCACCAGCGCAACTCCACGCCGTGCTCGGCCTGGACGGCGCGGCGGGCGTCCTCGATCGCGGCGCAGAAATCCGGCGCTGCGATGCCGCGCACGACCGAGGAGTACGGCGTCACCGTCAGCTCGGCGTACCGCACGTTCTGGGCGCCCAGGTCACGGCCGACCTCGTAGGTCAGCGTGCGGACGTCGTCGGCGTCGCGGATGAGGTCGACCACGGACAGGTAGACGGTGATGAAATGCCGGAAGTCGGTGAACGTGAAGTAGTCGGCCAGCAGCTCCGGATCGGCCGGCACCGGCGTCGACCCCTCGTGCCGCGCCGCCAGTGCGGACACCGCCCGCGGGGACGCCGACCCGACGTGGTGGACGTGCAGCTCGACCTTGGGCAGGCCGGCGATGAATCCGTTCAGTCCGGTCACGGGGCCCGATTCTGCCCGGTGCACCGATCCAACCGGGGCGACGCTCAGGCGGGCTGGGCGGCTTTCACCCGGGTACGCCGACCCGGGCGCGGTGACGCCGCCCGCGCCGGCGGGGTGAGCACCTCGCGCAGGAACTGCCCGGTGTAGGACCCGGCCACACCGGCGACATGCTCCGGGGTGCCCTCGGCGACCACCAATCCGCCGCCGGAACCACCCTCGGGTCCCATGTCGACGATCCAGTCGGCGGTCTTGATCACGTCCAGGTTGTGCTCGATGACCAGCACCGAGTTGCCTTTCTCGACCAGCGACTGGAGCACGGCGAGCAGTTTGGCCACGTCCTCGAAGTGCAGGCCGGTGGTCGGCTCGTCGAGCACATAGATGGTCCGTCCGGTGGAGCGCTTCTGCAGCTCGGTGGCCAGCTTGACCCGCTGGGCCTCCCCGCCGGACAGCGTCGGCGCCGGCTGCCCGAGGCGGACGTAACCCAGGCCGACGTCGACCAGCGTGTCGAGGAACCGCGAGATCCGGGTGATCGGTGCGAAGAACTCGGCCGCCTCGTCGATGGGCATGTCCAGGACCTCGGAGATCGTCTTGCCCTTGTAGTGCACCTCGAGGGTCTCCCGGTTGTACCGGGCGCCCTTGCAGACCTCGCACGGCACGTACACGTCGGGCAGGAAGTTCATCTCGATCTTGATCGTGCCGTCGCCGGCGCAGGCCTCGCAGCGCCCGCCCTTGACGTTGAAGGAGAACCGGCCCTGCTGGTAGCCCCGGATCTTGGCCTCGGTCGTCTCGCTGAACAGCTTGCGGATGTGGTCGAACACGCCGGTGTATGTGGCCGGGTTCGACCGCGGCGTGCGCCCGATCGGACCCTGGTCGACGCCCACCACCTTGTCGAGATGTTCCAAGCCGAGCACCCGCTTGTGCCGGCCGGGCGGCAGCTTGGCCTTGTTGATCCGGTTGGCCAGCGAGGTGTAGAGGATGTCGTTGACCAGCGTCGACTTGCCCGAGCCGGACACGCCGGTGACCGCGACGAAGCAGCCCAGCGGGAACGTGACGTCGATGTTGCGCAGGTTGTGCTCGCGCGCGCCCTCGACAATCAGGGACCGGGTCTGGACCGGCTTGCGCCGCACCGTGGGCACCTCGATCCGCCGGCGCCCGGACAGATACGCCCCGGTCAACGACCGCTCGGAGGCGAGCAGGTCGTCCACCGTGCCCGAGACGACGATCTCGCCGCCGTGCTCGCCGGCCAGCGGGCCGATGTCGACGATCCAGTCGGCCGTGCGGATGGTGTCCTCGTCGTGTTCGACGACGATGAGCGTGTTGCCCAGGTTCTTCAGGCGCACCAGGGTCTCGATCAGGCGGTGGTTGTCGCGCTGGTGCAGGCCGATCGACGGCTCGTCCAGCACGTACAGCACGCCGACCAGCCCGGAACCGATCTGGGTGGCCAGCCGGATGCGCTGGGCCTCGCCGCCGGCCAGGGTGGCCGACGCCCGGTCCAGCGACAGGTAGTCCAGGCCGACGTCGACCAGGAAGCCCAGCCGGGCGTGCACCTCCTTGAGCACCCGCTCGGCGATGGCCTGCTCGCGGCCGAACAGGCGCACGGTGCGGAAGAACTCGTTGGCGTCGCCGATGGACAGCGCGGACACCTCGGCGATGGAACGGCCGCCGATGGTGACGCACAGGATCTCGGGCTTGAGCCGGGTACCGCCGCAGGTGGGGCACGGCACCTCGCGCATGTAGCCCTCGTACTTCTCCCGCGACCAGTCGCTCTCGGTCTCGGCGTGGCGCCGTTCGATCCAGCCGATGACGCCCTCGTAGCCGGCGTAGTAGGAACGCTTGCGCCCGAACCGGTTGGTGTAGCGCACATGCACCTGGTCGGGCGTGCCGTGCAGCACGAACTTCTGCGCCCGCGCCGGCAGGTCCTGCCACGGCGTGTCCAGGTCGAACCCCTCGGCCTCGGCCACGCCCTGCAGCAGCCGCAGGAAGTACTCGCTGGTCTGGCCCGTGGACCAGGGCGTGATCGCCCCCTCGTTCAGGCTCAGCTCGGGGTCGGGCACGACCAGCTCGGGGTCGACCTCCTTGCGGGTGCCGAGGCCGGTACACACCGGGCAGGCGCCGAACGGGGAGTTGAACGAGAACGCGCGCGGCTCCAGGTCGTCCACCGACAGCGGATGGTCGTTCGGGCAGGCGAGCCGCTCGGAAAAGCGCCGCTCGCGTGCCGGGGCCTCGCTGGCACTGCCCCGCCGGGTGGCAGCGTCGTTCTCGGCCAGGTCGACGAAGTCGAGCACGACCAGACCGCCGGCCAGGGTGAGCGCGGTCTCGATCGAGTCGGTGATGCGCTGCTTGCTGCTCGCCCGCACCGTCAGCCGGTCGACCACGACCTCGATGCTGTGCTTCTCCTGCTTCTTCAGCTTGGGCGGATCGGTGAGGCTGTTGATGACACCGTCCACCCGGACCCGGCTGTAGCCCTTGGTCTGCAGGTCGGCGAACAGGTCGACGTACTCACCCTTGCGCTCCCGGATGACCGGCGCCAGGACCTGAAACCGGGTGCCCTCGTCCATCTCCAGGATGCGATCGACGATCTGCTGCGGGGTCTGCTTGCTGATCGGCTCGCCGCAGATCGGGCAGTGCGGCTTGCCGATCCGGGCGAACAGCAGGCGCAGGTAGTCATAGACCTCGGTGATCGTCCCTACCGTGGAACGGGGGTTGCGGGACGTGGATTTCTGGTCGATCGAGACGGCCGGGGACAGGCCCTCGATGAAGTCGACGTCGGGCTTGTCCATCTGGCCGAGGAACTGGCGGGCATACGCCGACAGCGACTCGACGTAGCGGCGCTGGCCCTCGGCGAAGATCGTGTCGAACGCCAGTGACGACTTACCCGAACCGGACAGCCCGGTGAACACGATCATGGCGTCGCGCGGTAGCTCGACGCTGACGTCCTTCAGGTTGTGTTCGCGGGCTCCGCGGACGACGAGCTGGTGCTCCGCGGGCACGGGACGGGGCTTGGTCACGAAGAGGATCTCCCGGCTTTTCCTGGCGGACGGACGCCCGACGCGCACCTGAGGTACGGCGCGTACCTGGGGTGACCCGAGCTTAACGGCGGGGTCCGACAACGAACGTTGCTGGCCTAACACGGCCGAGCCTGGGGATCATCCGGAGCCCGCGTCGCGTGCCCTATGCCGCCGGCAGGACCCCGAGCGTCTCGGCCGGACGGACCGATCCGAGCAGGACCGGGATGTCGACCGAACCAGGCAGCTGGGGCCGGCCCGTCAACCACCCCTGCAGATAGACCCCGTCGGGCAGCGCCGCCCGCTGGGCTTCGGTCTCGACGCCCTCCACGACGCAGCGCATATCCAGATCGGCGGCCAGCCCGGCAACGGCGAAGACGATCTTCGTGCTGACCTTGTTGTCGGGGAGGCCCGCGGTGAACGATTTGTCGATCTTGAGCGTCGACACGGGCAGGGTGGCCAGGTAACGCAGGCTGGCGTAGCCGGTTCCGAAGTCGTCGATGGCGATGCCGACGCCCTCATCACGCATGACCTGGAGTCCGGTGATCGTGGCCGGGGCCGCCTGCAACAGGGCGGTCTCGGTCAGTTCGAGGACGAGATCGCTCGGGACGAGCCCGGTCCGGCGCAGAACGCGCCGGACGTCGTCGCCCAGAGATCCTCCCTGGGCCTGGATGCCCGAAACGTTGACGGCCATGGTGACCCGGTCCAGGCCGGCGAACTCGGCCCGCCAATCGGCCAACTGCTGGCAGGCCAGGTCCAGCATGAGGATGCCCAACGGCCTGATCAGACCGGTGTCCTCGGCGATGGAGATGAACACGTCCGGCGGGATGGCCACGCCGCCGGCGTCCGTCAACCGGGCCAGCGCCTCGAACCCGACCAACGCGCTCGTACCCGCGTCGAAGATGGGCTGGTAGGCCGCGGCGAAACTGGGTCTGCCGGCTACCGCGCCAGGCGAGCCAAACAGCGTCGGCGGTCGCAGGGCCGCACGGAGAACCTGTTCGACCCGGCCCCGCTCGACCACGTCGGCGCGCATGGCCCGCTCGAAGATCTCGAATCGGTCCTTGCCCCCGCTCTTGGCCCTATACATGGCAGCGTCGGCGTCCTGCAGGATTTGCTCCGGCGTGCTCACCGCCTGGTCGTCGCGGACCGGCGTTCCGTAGGACAACCCGATGCTGGCGCTGACCACGTGCTCGACCCCGTTGACGGTGATGGGCTGGCGTAACGCGATGATGATCCTCTCGCAGATTCTGACCGCTAGGTCGAGGTTGTACCCGCGCTCACGACCGGAACTGGCCGAACCTGCCCGGGCGTGGCTCCCGGGATCGATCAGGATGACGAACTCGTCGCCGCCCACCCGCGCCACGACGTCGGAGTCGCGGACTACGCGCAGCAGGCGTCGGGCGGTCTCGATTAGCACGACGTCGCCGGACGCGTGCCCGGCGACGTCGTTGACCCGTTTGAAGCCGTCCAGGTCGCAGAACAGCACCGCCAACTCACCGCCGCCGGCCTGGCAGCGGGCGATCGCACTGGTGAGCCGGTCGGTCAACAACGCCCGGTTGGGTAGCCCGGTGAGTTCGTCGTGCAGCGCGGAATGCTGCAGCCGCTGCTCGATCGCCATCGCATCGGTGATGTCGCGCGCCACGCCCACGAGCTGGGTGACCGCGCCTTGGTCGGTGCGATGCAGGACCGCAGCCCGACGAGAGAACCAGCGGATCGAGCCGTCGGCGTGGCGCATCCGGTGGTCCAGGGAGATGACCTCGCCGTCCGCCGCGGCGACGGCCGCGGCCAGCGCGGCGTCGAAGGGCAGCCGGTCCGACTCGGGAACCATGATGTCGATCGGGTCCACCCCGGCCTGGCCGGCGTCCGGCATGTCGTAGCCCAACAACTCGGTCAGCGACCGGTTGATCCAGACCACCGACCGGGTGGGTACGTCGTAGACGAAGATGATGTCGGGCGACGTGCCGATCACCGCTTGCTGCATCGCGTGGGCCGCGGTGGTCTCGGCCGCGGCCAGCACACTGTCGGTCACGTCGGACACGACGCCGCCGAGGCGCTTGAGTTCACCGTCTACGTAGAACCCGCTGCCGCGGGCTTCGAACCAGCGCAGCGCACTGTCATTGGCTCGCACGATCCGGTACCGCAAGCTGAACGGTGCGCCGCTGGGACCGGCGGCAGCGATCTCTACCGCGACCGATTCCCGGTCGTCGGGGTGGATCAGGTCCATTGCCGCCTTGACGTCGCCGCCGAACTGGGCGGGATCGATCCCGTACAGCCGGAACAGACCATCGGACCAGACCACCGTCCCGGTGCCGTAGTCCAGCTCCCACGAGCCCAGCCGGCCGACCGTCTCGGCGTCACGCAGCCGGCGACGTTCCTGGGCCAGCGCCTGCTCCTGGCTCTTGCGCTCGGTGATGTCCTGGATCTGCATGATGAAGCGCTGGGGCGAGCCGTCGTCTGCTCGCATCAGCGAGGCCGACTGGGTGGCCCACACGGTTGTACCGGTCGCGGTGCGGAAGCGCTTCTCCAACGTGACGGCGGCCAGCTCGCCGCTGCACAGCCGCGCCGACGCCACCGCATCGGCGGCCAGGTCGTCCGGATGCGTGATGTCGGCCGCCGTCAGCTCGAGCAGTTGATCGGCGGTGTACCCGGTGATGTCGCACATGGCCTGGTTGACGCGTTCGAAGGGTCCGTCCAGCGCGGCGAGCGCGTTGCCGATCGGTGCGTAGTCGAAGGCGAGCCGGCTGTGCTCCTCGGATTCCCGTAGCGCCGCCTCGGAGCGACGGGCGTGGGTGACGTTCTGGGTGTAACCCATCCCGGCCACGATCTCGCCGTCCGGGTCGCGCACCGGCGCGAGTCGCTGGGAATAGACGTTGCCCGCGTAGTGCAGGTCGATGACCGATTCCACGCCGCTGAGGGCGAGGCGGTACTGCGGCTCGATGACGGCAATGAAATCAGGCTGGAAGACCTCGAAGATGGTCTTGCCCTCCATCATCGCCGTCGACAGCCCCACGTCGGCCAAATCCAACCCGCCCGCGCACAGGTAGCGCATCTCACGGTCGAAGATGAGCATCGCGCCGGCGGGGAAGGACTGCACGAGCGGGTGATTCGCGCCCGCCCGGAGCATCTTCAGGGTTTCCAGCGCCCCCGGGCTGAGCGGCGGGGCGGAAATCGGGGTGATCTCGGTCGCGACGTCCCGGTGGGCGACCTCGTCCGCGACTGGCCTGACGGGACTCAACGGGCCTGACCCGACGGCGAAACACAATCATGATCGTTTTCATCGGCAGCACCGGACGGCAGATGAGTAGCACTGGCGCTCAGTGGGTGTTGGTCCGTCCCTAGCAGCTGCTTTCGGGATGTCGCCAGGGCGCCCGTACGCTGGCTGGTGCCGGGGCGGGGCCGGGTGCCGATCGTCGGGCGGGTATCGAGGAACGGATGGATGTGCGGTGACGGACTACACCTTCGCGACCGTGGGAATCGCGACGGAACTGCTCAACCTGCCGTTCGGAGCGCCGCTGAGCGACTGGGACGACCCCCGCATCGTCCAGGTTCCCCGCGGTATCTCACGCCACGTGGTGCGCTTCATCCGGGCCAACAACCAGATCTTCGCGATCAAGGAAGCCAGCGAGCGTTACGTGGTCCGCGAGCACCAGCTGCTACGTGAACTGGCCGTGCGGTCCGTCCCGGTGGTCGAGGCGTTCGGAACCGTGATCGACCGGTTCGACCCCGACGGCGACGAGCTCGGCGCGCTGCTGATCACCAAGCACCTGGCCTTCTCGTTGCCCTACCGCTCGCTGTTCACCGGCCGCACGCTGCCCGACCTGCGCTCGTCGCTGCTCGACGCGCTGGCCCAGCTGTTCGTCCGGTTGCACCTGGCCGGCTTCTACTGGGGAGACTGCTCGCTGTCGAACACGCTCTTCCGCCGCGACGCCGGCGAGCTGGCGGCGTACCTGGTCGACGCGGAGACCGGTGAGCTGCACCCGACGCTGACCAGCGGCCAGCGCAACTACGACCTCACGATCGCCACCGAGAACATCGCCGGGGAGCTGTTCGACCTGCAGGCGGCCGGCTGGCTGGCCGAGGACATCGACCCGATCGACACCGCCAACGAGCTCATCCCGCGCTACCAGGGCCTGTGGAACGAGCTGCGCAGCGACGCCGTGGTCGAGGCGGGCGAGAGCTGGTTGATCGACCAGCGCATCCGGCGGCTCAACGGGCTCGGCTTCGACGTGGCCGAGATGGAGATCCACACCGAGGAGGGCGGCCGCAAGCTGCGGCTGGAGACCCACGTCGTCGAGTCCGGCCACCACCAGCGGCGCTTCTTCGCGCTGACCGGCCTGCGGGTGCAGCCCAACCAGGCCCGCCGGCTGCTGGCCGACCTGGCCCGGTTCCGGGCCAAGTGGTCCGAGGGCGTCGGCCACGAGATCCCGGAAGACCTGGCCGCGCGGCGCTGGCTGGACGAGAAGTTCTACGACGTGCTGTCCCAGGTGCCGCCGGGCGCGCGGGCCAAGCTGCCGGACGCCGAGCTGTACCACGAGATCCTCGAGCACCGCTGGTTCCTGTCCGAGAGCCACGGCATCGACGTCGGCCGCTCGGCCGCAGTGGACTCCTACGTCCAGAACGTCCTGAATTACCTGCCGGACGCCAAGGTCACCGTGCTCACCGATGCCCCGACCGAGGAATTGCCGGTCATCGCCTGAGCCGGGTTGTCGCGCGGTCCGCCCGTGCGGTACCACTGGCTGATGAGTGATTACACGGGTGCGGTCTCTGTGGGCGGGCCGATCGACGTCCGCGAACTGGCGGCGGTGACGATCGCCAAGGTCGCGGTCGGCGCCATGAACAACAACGCCTACCTCATCCGTGATCGCGCCACCGGCGACGCACTGCTGATCGACGCGGCCGCCGAGCCCGAGCGGCTGGTCGAGCTGTCGTCCCTGGGCGGCCCGGCGGTAACCCAGATCCTCACCACCCACCGTCACCACGACCACGTCGGTGGCCTGGCCGCGCTCGTCGAACAGACGGGCGCGGACACCCTGGCCGGCCGCGAGGACGCCGCCGCGCTGCCGGTCGCGGTCACCCGTCCGCTGGCCCACGGTGACGTGATCGCCGTCGGCGACGTCAAGCTCGAGGCCGTCGCCCTGCGCGGGCACACCCCCGGCTCGGTCGCCGTCCTGTACCGCGACCCCACCGGCCCGGCCCACCTGTTCACCGGCGACAGCCTGTTTCCCGGCGGAGTGGGACGCACCACCTCGCCGGCCGATTTCACCAGCCTGATCGATGACGTCGAGCAACGCGTGTTCGACGTCCTGCCCGACGACACCTGGGTGTATCCCGGTCACGGCGACGACACCACCCTCGGCGCGGAACGCCCGCACCTGGCCGACTGGCGCGCCCGCGGCTGGTAGCTCGCCGGTCCTGCGGCTAGCACAGGCCCGGGTCGCTACACGACGCTGAGGTGGGGCCGTTCGGGTCGACGCCCGCGTTCGCGGCCGGCGGCGGCGCGGATCGCATCCATGAGAACGGCGTTGTTTCCGGTCTTGGCCAGAAAGCAGGACGCCCCGACTTCCAGCGCCCGTTGTCCCGCGTTCTGCAGTTTCGCCGTGCCGGACACGATGATCACGCGCGTCGTCGGCGACATGGCCCTGATCCGGGCGGTGGCCTGGAATCCGTCCATCGGCCCGATCAGGTTGACGTCCATCACAACGACATCCGGGTGATGCTGGGCGACCGCGTCGATGGCCTGTTGGCCGGACTGCACCGGCGGCGCGACCACGTCGAAGCCGGGGGTGAGTCCGACGAGGATGGCTACCGCATCGCTGAGGATCGGGTCGTCGTCGCAGATGAGCACCCGAATGTCCGCGACCGTGGCCGGCGTCGCCAGCGCCGGGGTAGGTACGGCGCCGCTGTCGGCCAGGTACACCCGAAAGGACGCGCCGCCGCCGTCGCGTTCCTCGACCCAGGCGCGGCCGTCGTGGATCTGGGCGTACCGCGATACCAGGGACAAGCCCAGCCCGAGGCCGGGTTGGGAGCTTCCGGTACCGCGTCGGAACGGCTCGAAGATCTCCTCCCGTATCTCGGGGGGCACGCCGGGGCCGGAGTCTTCGACCGTGATCAGGACCCCCGGCCCGACCCTTTCGGTTCTCACCCACATCGCGACCCCGGCGTCGAGGTGTTTCGCGGAGTTGTTGACCAGGTTGTCCACAATGCGCTCGACCTGCGCGGCATCGACGTTGATCACCACCGGGTCCAGGCTGGTGTGCAGCGGGCGCGATCGATCCACGGCGGAGTCGGCCAGCACCCGGGCCACCAATTCCCCCACATCGCACCGGGTGCGCCGGGCCTCGATCGGCGACAGCGGGTCACTGCTGATCAGGTCTTGTAGCAGTCGCTTGATCTTCTGACCGCTGCGCTCGATGTCGGCCAGCAACCCCAGTTGCGCCTGCGGAGCCAGCGGGGGCAGGGTCCCGGACTCGCTATCCAACCCGGAACGCAGCACGCCGGTCAGGGTCAGCACCGCGGCGGTCGGTCCGCGCAGGTCGTGGGCCAGGGTCTGCAGCACGGTGTACTTCAACCCGTCCAGGACGTGTAGCCGTTGCGCTACTTGCCGCTGGCTGGCCAACGCGACCTCGAGCTCATGCTCGGCTGCGGTCAGATCCCCTTCGCGGTCGGCGCCGATCATGGCGATCGCGGCGTGCGACGCGAGCAGCAATCCGATGTCCTCGGACGTTTCGTCGAACGCGTTCGGCTCCCGGGCCAGCAGGTTGAGCGCGCCGAGGCTGTCGCCCTTGACGAACAACTGCAAACACAACATCGACTCGGCACCCGCCTGCGCCGCCGCCTCCGCGAACTTCGGCCACCGCCGCTCCGTGTGCAGGTCGTCCGACCGCACGGTCAGGTGCTCCCGCGCGGTGCTCAGACACGGTCCCTGCCCGGTCTCGTACTGCAACGCATCGATCTGGGCGACGAGATCGTCCGTCTTCATGGGGGTGGTTACCTCACCCGAATCTGACACCAGGGTGATCCCTGCGCACAGCGCGCCGGGGATCTTGTCCACGGCGGCCCGCACCACGGTCTGCATGATCTGGTCCTTGTCCGGCTGCGCCTGCAACTCGCGCGCGAACTCGCTCAGCCATTGGGCGAGGCTCTCGGCGGGGTCACTACCGCCGCTGCGCCGGCCCGTTCCGCCGTCCACGGCACGCTCGGCTTCAACGACCATCAAACGTCCCGTCGCGCTTGATGCCGGGCACACGGTTGGGTAAGCAAGGTGGTGGTCCTCGGGGGAAAGGAAACGCACCGTTCGTGCCCGGCGGCGGGAGGTGTCCCTCAGTGCCGCGCCGCCGGTGAAAGCTGGCGCGTCGTTCCCGGGCTGGCTGTTGTCCCAGCACCGTCACTGTAACCCGACCGGGGCGGTTACCGCGTTCCGATGATCGGCGCGGACGAAGACCTGGCATCGCGACCGGCACCGGACACGGACCCCACGCAACCGGGCGACACTCGCTCGCGCGACTGCTCACGTTGTCCGACGGCGTGTTCGCCATCGCGATGACCCTGCTCGCGCTGGACCGGCCGCCATGACCCGGTTTCTGGTGGCAACTGACCCATTCGGATGGGTCAGTTGCCACCACAACTCAGTTCGCGGGGGCGGGCCCACCGGGTGGCGGCTGGCGTAGGTGGGTGTCGAAGAAGGCCAGGATGCGGTGCTTGGCGTCGGCGGCGGCAGGGTGGTTGTAACCGACGCCCATGACCTTGAGGATCGGGCCGATCGGGGACGCGACCGCGAACCGGTTGATGAAGCCATGCCCGGCGTCCGGGTACTCCTTGACGTCGGCTTCGACCCCCGCGGCCGTGGCGGCCGCCTCGACCTTGGCCGCGGCCCCGGCCAGGGCCTTGTCCTTGCCGCCGAAGCTGGCCACGATCGGACACGCGCCGGCCAGCACGTCCTCGACGTTGTCGGGGAGCGGACCGTAGTTGACGCTGGCCGCCGACCACCCCGGGTTGTTGGCCGTGAGCAACGCGAACGCGCCGCCCATGCAGTAGCCGATCACGCCCACGGAACCGGTGCAGAGCTCGTCATCGGCGAGCGCGGTGCGGATCGATTCGATCTGCTGGAACACCGGGCCGCGCTGGGCCTTGAGCTGGGCGAGCACGCCCTTGACGCAGCGGACCACCGCCTTCCCGTTGAACAGGTCGGGGACTACCGCGACGTAGCCGGCGGCGGCCAGCCAGTCGGCCTGCTCCCGCATGTCATCGCTCAGGCCCAGGATGTCGTGGATCACGACCACACCGGGCCAGGGGCCGGGACGGTCGGCGGTGGCCACCGGGACGGCGATGTAGGCCGCCACGCGCGAAAGAGCACCGCTGGGGTTCTGCGTCATGGCGTCCGTTCTCGTCGGCGGGGGGTGCAGTCCACTATGCCCGGGGTTGTCAGGGCGCGTCCCGAGGCGCGGTTGGGTCGCGGCGCATCGGGATGTGCGGGATGCCGTCTTCGACGAACTCGGCTCCGTCCACCTGGAAGCCGAAGCGGGCGTACCACCCGGCCAGCGGCGCCTGCGCATCGAGGACCACGGCGCGGCCGGCGAACCGGTTCAGTGCGGCGCGCATGAGCTCGGCGGCCAGGCCCGCGCCGCGAGTGTCGATGCGGGTGCAGACGCGTCCGATGCGGGCCGCGTCGGCGTCCTGGAGCACGCGCAGGTAGGCGGTGGGACCGGTGTCGCCCGAGGTCCACAGGTGGACCGTCGCCGCCTCGAGGTCACGCCCGTCCAGTTCGGGGTAGGCGCACGCCTGCTCGACCACGAAGACGTCGACCCGCAGCCGCAGGATGGCGTACAGGGTGCGCGGATCGAGCTCGGCGAACGTTGCCGCCCGAACGACGGTCATGGCTCCGGCCCCGATCAGGGCAGGCGCCAGTCGAGGGGGGCGGCGCCGAGGTCGGACAGGAGCTGGTTCGACCGGCTGAAGGGACGTGATCCGAAGAATCCGCTGCTCGCCGACAGGGGCGACGGGTGGGCCGACTCGATGCGCGGGGTCGATCCCAGCAGCGGGGCCAGGTTGCGCGCGTCGCGTCCCCACAGGATGGCGACCAATGGCTCGGGTCGCGCCACCAACGCGAGGATCGCCTGCTCGGTCACGGCTTCCCAACCCTTCCCGCGGTGGGACCCGGGCCGGCCCGGGGCCACGGTGAGCACCCGGTTGAGCAACAGCACGCCACGTTCGGACCACGGGCTCAGGTCGCCACTGGCCGGCAGCGGCAGGTCGAGATCGGTTACGTACTCGCGGTAGATGTTGGCCAGGCTGCGCGGCACCGGGCGGACGTCAGGACCGACCGAGAAGCACAGGCCCACGGCATGACCCGGGGTCGGGTAGGGATCCTGGCCGACGATGAGAACGCGCACCGCGGCCAGCGGCTGGGTGAACGCCCGCAACACGTTCGGCCCGGCCGGGAGGTACGTCCGTCCGGCCGCCACCTCGGAGCGCAGGAAGTCGCCCATGGTGGCGATCTGGCCCGCCACCGGCGCCAGCGCGTCGGCCCAACCCGGGTCCATGACGTCGGCCAGTGGCCGGGAGGGGCTCACAGGTCGCTGGAGAACTGCCACAGATTGATACCGGCCTCCACCGCATGCCGGTCGATGGACTTGAGCTCGGCGTCGGTGAACGACAGGTTGTCCAGCGCGGCGATGTTGTTCTCGAGCTGGGCCACGCTCGACGCGCCGATGACCAGGCTGGTCATCCGGTCGTCGCGCAACGCCCAGGCCAGCGCGAGCTGGGCCAGCGACTGCCCGCGTCGGCCGGCCAGCCGGTTCAGCGCCCGGATGTGCTTGAGCGCGTCGTCGGACAACAGCTCGGGGTCGAGCGACTTGTGCTGGGCCGCCCGCGAGTCGGCCGGGATGCCCTTGAGGTAACGGTCGGTGAGCATCCCCTGCGCCAACGGCGAGAATGCGATGCAGCCCACGCCGAGCTCGCCCAGGGTGTCGAGCAGCGATTCCTCGATCCAGCGGTTGAGCATCGAGTACGACGGTTGGTGGATCAGCAGGGGCACGCCGGCCTGGCGCAGCAACGCCTCGGCCTGGCGGGTGCGCTCGGGCGAGTAGGACGAGATGCCGACGTACAACGCCTTGCCCTGCTGGTGGGCGGTGACGAGGGCGCCGACCGTCTCCTCCAGCGGGGTGTCCGGGTCGAAGCGGTGGCTGTAGAAGATGTCGACGTAGTCCAGGCCGAGCCGGGCCAGGGACCGGTCCAGCGACGCCAGCACGTACTTGCGCGAACCGTGGTCGCCGTACGGGCCCGGCCACATCTCGTACCCGGCCTTGGTCGAGATGACGAGCTCGTCGCGGTAGGCGGCGAAGTCGCGAGCCAGGATGCCGCCGAAGTTGCGTTCGGCCGACCCGTAGGGCGGCCCGTAGTTGTTGGCCAGATCGAAGTGGGTGATGCCGAGATCGAACGCGCGGTGCAGGATCTCGCGCTGGGTTTCGAGCGGTTTGTCCTCACCGAAGTTGTGCCACAGGCCGAGCGAGAGCAGCGGCAGCATCAGCCCGCTCTGCCCACAACGGCGGTACGTCATGGTGTCGTAACGGGTATCCGCGGCGCGGTGGATCGGTTCGGTCACGGCCGCCATCGTCGCAGACCCGTCCGACTCGTTCGACCCAGGGCGGGTCCTCACCCCCGCTGAGTCGGACAACCCCGACGCGGGAAGCGGTGGCGTGAGATAGTGCCGACTGTTCTACCGAGGCGTAGTCAGGAGGACATGTTGGCGCCGGATCGAGGTGAACTTCTCACCGACCTGGCCGATCGGATGACCCGCGCGGGCGAGAGCATCCCCGGCTCGTGGACCGGGTTCGCGGTCGTCGCCGAGATCACCGCTCTCGGCGTTCGGGTCACCGGCTTCCGCTACGACGGCGACGACCCCGGCCTGCCGATCCTGATGGACACCGACGCCATCCAGGCCATCGCCGACCTGCGCCTGGCCAGCCCCGGCCCGCACGGCGAGCTGTTCGACATCTACGTGGCCCGGCTCGAGCGCGCCGGAGCCCGCATCCTCGACCAGGCGTTCACCAACCAGACCGGGGCCCTGTACCGCGTGACCGCCCGGTCGGTGACCACCGTGGCCGAGCTGGTGCGACCCGGTCCGCCGTACCTCCCGGTCGCCCCGCCGACGCAGCCGCCGCCCCCGCCCACCCTGCCTGTCCCGCCTGTCATCCAAGCCCAGCCGGAGCCAGCACCCCAACCACAGCCAGCACCCCAACCACAGCCGGAGCCGGAGCCCGTGCCTGAGCCGGCTGCTGGCGCCACCGCGCCGGCGGACACCGCGGCGCTGACCGCGGCCGTCGTCGGTTGGGTCGAGCTCGCGGGCGACGACTGGACGGGGTACGGGGCCGCGGCGGCGTTCTGGCCGCGGGTGCTGCACACGGTCGGGTTCCGCTACGGCCCGGACGGAGCCGTGCCGACCTACGTCGGCGGCGACTTCCACCACCTCCTGCGTGATTACCGCGACTCACACGCTCGCGACCAGGGACCCGGTCATGCGCCGGCGGGCGCGGCCCTGCTGCGGATGCTGGACCGCACCGGCCCGGTGCAGGTGCGGCTCATCTACCCGCCCGCGTCGGACGCGATCCGGTGGGACGGACCCGACGCCGAGCTGGCCCGGCGGCTCGCACCACCGAGCGCGCCGAACCCGACCCTCGTCGCCCGCCCCCACCCGGACCGGCTCGAGCCGGGCGAACTCGTCGACCGCATCAGCGCCGACGTGAGCGCATCGTTGCGCTCCCGCGACAACTGGACCAGCTTCGCGATGGCGTTCGACGCCAGCGGGCAGCGCAGCGCCGCGTTCCTCTACCACGATGACGGCAGCAGCGAGGGTTTCCGGCTGCCGCTGCCCGTGGTCATCGATCTGAGCGAGCTGCGCGACCAGACCGCGCGCCCGGACGGCTCTCGCTGGGTGGGAGCGGTACTGCAGAGTTGGGCCGGCACCGACCGGGTCGACCTGAGCTTCTGGAACCAGTCCGGCATCGATGCGTTCCTGCTCGATGCGGCCGGCAACAACGGCCAGCAGATGCGCCCGGCCGCGCCGCCGCCGGAGCATCCGCCCGCAGCGCCCTGGCCCGAGGTCGGCGGCTACCTGGACCGCGACCGTTTGCTGAGCGGGGTCACGGCCCGGATCGGTCAGTCCCCCGAACTGGCCCGCCCGGACTGGGACCGCCTCGCGGTCGTCATCTCCTTCGGCGAGGGGGCGGGAACGGAGGTACGCGGCCTGCGCTACCTGGGCGTGGACGGGCCGGTGGCCGAGACCGTCCTCGACGACGTCGGTCCGATCGGCAAGCTGCGCCGCACCTTCCGCACCCCGAACGGGAACCTGCCCGACGTCCTCGTCCTGAGCGGCCATCGCGGCGGCCCCGGACTCGACGTCCATCCGCTGTTCGGCGCCGCCGCCGACGACCTGACCGCGCTGCCCACCGGGCCGCTCATCGATCGGGTCCGGCCGACCTGACCCAGTGGGTTTCCGGTCGAGCCCGGCGCTCTGGCAGGGTGAGCCCGGTGACCCACCACGACTCAGCTGATGACCTGTCCGCGCCCGTTCAGCCGAGCACCGAACCTACGACCACGGAAGCGAGATCCGCGGACGGGCCGGTGGTCGAGGTGGCCATCATCGACGTCCGTGACGGCACCCAGGACCAGTTCGCGGACGCCTACCGCGGCGCCCGGTCGATCCTGACCGAGACCGAGGGCGTCCGGTCGGTCCGGATGACCCACGGCGTGGAGCGGCCGAGCCGGTTCGTGCTGCTGGTCGAGTGGGACTCGATCGAGGCCCACCAGCGCAACTTCCGCGAGACCGAGCGGTTTGGGCGATGGCGCGCGGCGGTCGGTCCGTTCTTCGCCCAACCGCCGCTGGTCGAGCACTACACCGACGTCGCACCGTCCGCGGGCTGACCGAGGCCGCGAGCTCGGATCGCGACGGCCGGCGCGGGCGTCAGCCGCGGGCCAGCGCCTCGACCACATTGCCGTCCGGGTCGACCAGCATGGCCGTGACCAGGCCGGGTCGGTAGATCGCCCACGGTCGCGGCGCCTGCCGGACCCGCCCGCCGGCGGCGCGGCCGGCGGTGAAGAAATCGTCCACGGCCGCGGCGTCGACGGCCCGTAATGCCACGTGCACACCCGTCGTGCTCGGCGCGCCGGCCACCAGCCACAGCCGGGCCTCGCCGTCCGCGGGACCGTAGCCGACCGCCTCGACGCCGGCTTCGTCCTCGTCCTCCGGATCCAGGTAGTCGACGACGCGGGTCAGGGCCAGCGGTTCGAGCGCGGCGTCGTAGAACGCCTGCGCCGCCGGCAGGTCGGCCACGGTGAGGGTCACGTGATCCAAGCCCGGCACAATGCGCTTCATGCCGTCATGCCTACCGCAATCTCGTCGTCCCCCGTGGGGAGCCCCGTCGTGCGGGTAGTCCCCGAAGTCGCCGCCGCCCTCGCCGCCGGTGAGCCCGTGGTCGCGCTGGAGAGCACGATCATCAGCCACGGGCTGCCCCGACCGGACAACCTGCGGGTCGCCCGCGAGATCGAGGCCGCCGTGCGCGCGGGCGGAGCGGTGCCGGCCACGATCGCCGTCGTCGCCGGTGAGGTCCGGATCGGGCTCGACGACGACGCGCTGGACCAAATTTCCAACGGCGCCGATGTGGTCAAGGCCAGCCTGCGCGACCTGGCCGTGGTCGCCGCCCAAGGCCGTGACGCGGCGACCACGGTGGCCTCGACCGCCCACCTGGCCGCCCGGGCCGGCATCCGGATCTTCGCCACCGGCGGGCTGGGCGGCGTGCACCGCGACGCCCGCGAGTCGTGGGACGAGTCGGCCGATCTGAGCACGCTGAGCCGCACGCCGATCCTGGTCGTGTGTGCCGGGGTCAAGTCGATCCTGGACGTGCCGGCGACGATCGAACGGCTGGAGACGCTGAACGTGGCCGTGCTCGGCTACCGCACCGACCGGTTCCCCGGCTTCTACCGGGCCGACTCCGGCTTCGGCCTGCACTGGCGGGTCGAGACGCCGGCGGACGTGGCCGAGGTCCTCATCCAGGCCCAGAACCTCGGCACCGACGGCTACGGCATCCTGCTGGCCAACCCGGTTGACGCCGCGGCCGAACTCGACGCCGACCTGCACGACCGGGTGCTCGCCGACGGGCTGCACGCGCTGGAGCGCAACGGCGTCTCCGGCAAGGACGTGACGCCCTTCCTGCTCGAGCACTTTCACCGCGAGACCCACGGCGCGTCCCTGGCCACCAACGTCGCGCTGGTGCTGTCCAACGCGCGGCTCGGGGCCGAGGTCGCGGTCGCGCTGTCCCGTCGGTCGCCGCCGACGCGGTTGTTGCAGACGCGGTGACCGGAGCGGCCGTCGTCTGCCTCGGCGACGTGATGGTCGACGTGGTGGCGCGCCTGCCCGGTGACCTGCAACCGGGCTCCGACCGGCCGGCCCCGATCCGTGCCCTCGGCGGCGGCGCGGCTGCCAACACCGCCTGCTGGCTGGCCGTGAGCGGGGTCGAGACGGTGATGGCGGCCCGGATCGGCACCGACCCGTTCGGTGACTGGATGGCCGCCGACCTGGCCGGCTACGGCGTCGTCGCCTCCCTGGTCCGCGACCCGGCCCGGCCGACCGGCACCTGCATCGTGCTCGTCTCGCCCGACGGCGAGCGGACGATGGTGCCCGACGCCGGCGCCAACGCGGCGATGACGGCCGCGGATCTGCCCGCGGCTGCGTTCATCCCGGGTGGGCACCTGCACCTGTCCGGGTACACCCTGCTCGGCGGGGCCCACGCCGCCGGCCGGCACGCTCTGGAACTGGCCCGAGCCGCAGGCATGACGGTCTCGGTGGACGCCGCGTCGGTGGCACCGCTGCGCGCGGCCGGAGCGTTTCTGGACTGGATCGGAACCGGGTTGACCCTGCTGGCCAACCGGGACGAGGCCGCCCTGCTGGCCGGCACCGACGACCCCGAAGCGGCGGTGCACCGGCTGGCGGCCCGGGTCGGGGTGGCCGTGGTCAAGCTCGGTGCGGCCGGTGCGCTCTGGTCCGACGGTGTGCAGGTCGTCCGACGACCGGCGGCGGCCGACGTCGAGGTGGTCGACACCACCGGCGCCGGGGACGCCTTCGCGGCCGGCTACCTGACCGGGTTCCGGCGCGGTCTCGGCGCCCCCGACGCCCTGGACCTCGGTCACGAACGGGCGGCTCGGGCGTGCAAACTGGTCGGCGGTCGCCCGCCGCCGGTAATTCCGTTCTCGTCCTCGGCCAGACTTCGGACGTGACCGACAGCGCGCCGGACGGGATCGCGAAAACCCCCGAACCGCCCTACGTGGCCGTCATCTTCACCTCGCTGCGCACCGACGGCGATCACGGTTATGGAGCCATGTCCGCAGCCATGGATGCGCTCGCGGCGGCCCAACCGGGCTACCTGGGCGTCGAGTCGGCCCGCGAAGGCGGCGACACCGGCACCGGCACCGGCACCGGCACCGGCACCGACACCGGCATCACCGTGTCGTACTGGCGCGACGAGGCCGCCGCCCGGGCGTGGAAACAGGTCGCGGCCCACTTGGTCGCGCAACGCCGCGGACGCGAGGTCTGGTACCGCGACTACCGCGTCCGCGTCGCCACCGTCCAGCGCGAGTACGGCCCGACCACGCCAGAGCCGGGCTGACGGACCCCTCGCCTACGGTGTCCATCGTGGCCGTCGAGATGTCGATCGCCCGGGCCGTGGCGGTCCGGATGGCCAACCAGGGCCTGTCGACGCGGCCGGCGCCCGACCCCCGCGCGGCCGCGCTGGCCTGTGCCGGCATCCAGGCCCAGGACCTGTGGGCGTCGCAGCTGGCCGTCCGCGCGCGCAGCGTCAGTTGCACGGTCGCCGACGTGGTCACCGCGGCCGCCGCGCCGACCGTGGTGCGCACCTGGCTCATGCGCGGCACGTTGCACCTGATCGCCGCCGACGACCTGCGCTGGCTGGTCGACCTCATCGGCCCCGCCGTGCTGAACATGGCCGGGCCCCGTTTCGTCGAGGTCGGCCTCACTCCCGCCGTGCGCGAACGGGCGCGGGCGGTGCTGCCCGAGGTGCTGTCGGGGCGCACGCTGACCCGGGCCGAGCTGGTCGCCGCCTTGACGACCCGGATCGACACCGTTCCCACCGCGGGTCAAGGGCCGGCGCATCTGACCGTCTGGGCCAGCGCCAGCGGTCTGATCTGCCGGGCGGGCGAGCAGGGCAAGGTACCCACCTACGCCCTGGTCGACGAGTTCGTCCCGGCCCCGCCCGAGTCGCCCGCCGACCCGCTGGTCGAGCTGGTTCGGCGGTACGTCACCGCGTTCGGCCCGGTCACGATCGAGGATTTCGCCCCCTGGTCGCGGCTCCCGGTCGCCGCGACCCGACGGGCGTTCGCCGAGCTGGGTGACGAGCTGGGCACGGTGTCGGTGGACGGCCGCGTGCACTACCTGGTCGGTGCCGCTGAACCGGCCCACCGGGTATTGCGCCTGCTGCCGGCCTTCGACAGCTATCTCATGGGCTACCGCGGCCGCGACGCGTTCCTGGACCCAGCGCGGCGCTTCGACGTGGCTCAGGGCGGCATCCTGTACCCGACCATCGTCGTCGACGGGGTGATTGTCGGCACCTGGCGCCTGGACCGCACCGGGCGCCGTAAAACCCAGGCCTTCGGGCTGCGAGCCCACTTCTTCGCCGACCCGCCCACCTGGCAGCGCAACGCCCTGGCCGAGGAGGCCGCGGACGTCGGCCGCTTCCTCGGCCGCACGTGTGACCTCACGATGGTCAGCTGCGTTTGACCGCGAGTGGACGCGCCCCGGGGTCCGGGCCCCGGCTTGTGGTGGAAAGTGACCCACCTACCTGGGTCAGTTGCCACCACAAACCGGCATGGGTCAGCGGACACCGGCGGCGTCCATGCCGCGCAGTTCCTTCTTCAGCTCGGAGATCTCGTCACGCAGGCGGGCGGCGACCTCGAACTGCAGCTCGCGGGCCGAGGCCATCATCTGCTCGTTGAGCGACTGGATCAGGTCGGCCAGCGCGGCCCGCGGCATCTCGGCGATGTCGATCTTGCCGTCGGCGTGCGCACCGACCCCGACCACGCCGACCCCGCGCCCACCCTTGCCCGGCACCGGCGACTTCGGGTGACCGGAGGCCTGCGCCTTGCCCCGCGACTGCGAACGGCCCGAACCGCCGACCGGGGTGTTCAGCAGTGCCTCGGTGTCTTCGGACTCACGGTTGAGCAGGTCGGTGATGTCGGCGATCCGCTTGCGCAACGGCTGCGGGTCGATCCCGTGCTCGGTGTTGTAGGCGACCTGCTTCTCCCGGCGGCGGTTGGTCTCGTCGATCGCCTTGGCCATCGACGGGGTGATGGAGTCCGCGTACATGTGCACCTGGCCGGACACGTTGCGAGCCGCCCGCCCGATGGTCTGGATCAAGGAGGTGCCGCTGCGCAGGAAGCCTTCCTTGTCCGCGTCGAGGATCGACACCAGCGACACCTCGGGCAGGTCGAGGCCCTCGCGCAGCAGGTTGATGCCGACCAGGACGTCGAACTCGCCCATGCGCAGCTCGCGCAACAGCTCGACGCGTCGCAGCGTGTCCACCTCGGAGTGCAGGTAGCGCACCCGGACGCCCAGCTCGAGCAGGTAGTCGGTGAGGTCCTCGGACATCTTCTTGGTCAGCGTGGTGACCAGCACCCGCTCGTTGCGCTCGGCCCGGACGCGGATCTCGTGGACCAGGTCGTCGATCTGGCCCTTGGTCGACTTGACGATGATCTGCGGGTCGATCAACCCGGTGGGGCGGATGACCTGCTCGACCACGTCGTTGTGCACGAGGTTGAGCTCGTACGGTCCGGGCGTAGCCGACAGATACATGGCCTGGCCGATGCGCTCGGTGAACTCCTCGAACTTCAGCGGCCGGTTGTCCATGGCGCTGGGCAGCCGGAACCCGTGATCGACCAGGGTGCGCTTGCGCGACATGTCGCCCTCGTACATGCCGCCGGTCTGCGGCACGGTCACGTGGGACTCGTCGATCACCAGCAGGTAGTCCTCGGGGAAGTAGTCGAGCAGGCAGTTGGGTGCACTGCCCGGGGAACGTCCGTCGATGTGCATCGAGTAGTTCTCGATGCCGGAGCAGAACCCGACCTGGCGCATCATCTCGATGTCGTATGTGGTGCGCATCCGCAGCCGCTGGGCCTCGAGCAGCTTGCCCTGCTTGTCCAGCTCCTCCAGCCGCTGACCGAGCTCGTGCTCGATGCCGGCGATGGCCTTCTCCATCCGCTCCGGTCCGGCCGCATAGTGCGACGCCGGGAAGATGAAGACCTCGCTGACGTCGCGCTCGACCTCGCCGGTGAGCGGGTGCAGGTAGTAGAGCTTCTCGATCTCGTCGCCGAACATCTCGACCCGGATGGCCAGCTCCTCGTACACCGGGAAGATCTCGACCGTGTCACCGCGGGCGCGAAAGGTGCCCCGCGTGAAGGAGAGGTCGTTGCGGGAGTACTGCACGCCGACCAGGTGGCGCAGGATCGAGTCGCGTTCGATGTGCTGGCCGACCCGCAACCGGACCGAACGGTCGACGTACTCCTGCGGCGTGCCCAGCCCGTAGATGCACGACACCGTGGCCACCACCACGACGTCGCGGCGGGTGAGCAGGGACATGGTGGCCGAGTGCCGCAGCCGCTCGACCTCCTCGTTGACCGAGGAGTCCTTCTCGATGTAGGTGTCGGTCTGCGGGACGTAGGCCTCGGGCTGGTAGTAGTCGTAGTAGCTCACGAAGTACTCGACCGCGTTGTTGGGCAGCATCTCGCGCAGCTCGTTGGCCAGCTGGGCGGCCAGCGTCTTGTTCGGGGCCATGATCAGGGCCGGCCGCTGGAGCCGTTCGATCAGCCACGCCGTGGTGGCGGACTTGCCGGTACCGGTGGCGCCGAGCAGCACCGTGGACGGGGCGCCGTTGCGGATCCGCTTCTCCAGCTCCTCGATCGCGGCCGGCTGGTCGCCCGAGGGCTCGAAGTCGGACACCACCGTGAACGTGCCCGAGCTGGGGACGATGTCACTGTTCACTCGCATGGCTCAACGGTACGGCTCGACTCTGACAGAACTCGTTCTCGCAGTAGCATCGCGCCGACGGCGAAACCACCCCGTCTCGGGCGCAGAGTCGGGCTGGGACATGAGCAGTTATTACGGACCGGGTCCACAACCCGGCCCCAGCGGAAGCCCTCCGGCTGCGCCCGGCAACGGTCCCCGCACGTTCGGGATCGCCGCGATGGCCCTGCTGCTCGTCGCCACGGTCGTGTCTTTCGCCGTCACCCGATCGTCCGGGGGGTCCGCGAGGTCGGCGGTCGTGGTCGGCGTGACCCCCTCGGGATCAGGCCAGTTCCCGTCGTCGATCACGTTCCCCAGCACCACTGACCCCACCGGGCCTGCGTCGACCACCGACGCCGGTGGCCAGGCCAGCGCCAGCCCGGTCCCGCCGAGCCCGACCCGCACCGTGCCTCCGACCACCGTGCCCCCGACCACCGTGCCTCCGACCACCGTGCCTCCGACCACCGTGCCCCGGACCACCCCGCCGGTGCAGATGAGCGTCTACGGGGTGCGCAACGTGCTCTACCTGTTCTTCGACGGGTTCCTGTACCACCGGCTCTCCGACGTCCGCGCCGCCGTGTGCCCCAAGTACCGCTACCTCTACAACGGCACGTACACGATCGATCCCAAGGGTTACGAGTTCCAGAAGTGGCGCTCGAACAGCTACACGCTGTACCCGGGGCGGACCTACGTCGACATCTACGTCGCCGTCACGTTGCGCAATCCGGCTACCGGTTCCGTGGGCAAGACCTGGAACCACACCTGGGTCGTCATCCTGCAGGACAAGAAGTACTACGTCTGCGGGCAGCGGTCATGAGCAGCGGATGGACGCCTGACGGCCCGAGCCAGCAGGGCCCGAGCCAGCAAGGTCCGAGCCAGTACCGCCCATGGTCACCCCCGCCCGTGCCGGGTCCGGCCGGTCCATGGAGCGCGCAACCGTCGATGTCCCCGCCAGTGCCGCCGCCGATCATCCCGCCGCCTGGCTATCCCCCGGTCGGCTACGGCCAGCCCGGCGCGTACCCGCAGCAGAGCGGGTATCCCGGCCCGCGCAGTTCGACCCGGGCGCCGAGCCCGGCCGGGATCGTGGTGGCCGCCGCCGGTGCCGCGCTGGCCGTGCTGGGGCTGTTCCTGGACTGGTACGCCAGCGGTACGACCACCGTGGGCGTCAAGGCACTGGTGCGAGCCAGCCAGCTCGACGGCGCGTCCGGGCTCGCCCACGTCTACTTCGGGTGGGCACTGTGGGTCGTCCTGGCCATCGCCATCGCGGTGGCGATCTCGGCCAACCTGGCCGGCTCTGGGGTGGCTCCGCTGGCCATCGGCGGCGCCGTCGCCGGCGTCGCGTCGACCGTGCTGACGTTTTCCGCGCTCAACGCCGGACGGGCCAGCGGCAGCGCGTTCGACCACGCAGCGATCGGGCTCTGGCTGTTCCTGCTCGGCCCGCTGATCCTGGGCGCCGGAGCGCTGTTCGCGCTGGCCCGACCCACTCGCTGAGCGGCACTCACGCGGCCCGGCACGACCGATCAGCCGAGGACGAACCGCCAGCTGCCGGTGCCCACGGACACCACCACCGCCACGACGGCCAGCGTCACCGCGCCCGCCATGAACCACCGGTCGCGCGGGTGCAGCACCGAGCGCCGGGCGAACGTGCGCGGCGCGCCGCTGTCGAACCCGCGCCCGTCCATCGCTGCGGCCAGCCGGACCGCCCGACGGATCGCCTGCACCAACAGGGCGAAGAACAATCCAAAAGCGGTCCGCACCCAGGCCACCGGTGTGCGCCCCGCGCCCAGGCCCCGGGCCCGCCGGGCTCGGCGCAGGGTCGTCAACTCCTCGGCCAGCAGGGGGATCAGCCGGAACGCCGCCAGCGCGCCGTAGGCGATCCGGGCCGGGGCGTGCCATTTCTGCACCAGCGCGTCGGCCAGGTCGACCGGCTCGGTCGAGACGACCAGGAGCAGCCCGGGCAGGCCCAGCGCCAACAAGCGCAGTGAGACCCCGAGCAGCCCGTGCACCGACCCGCTGGCCAGGAAGTTGGCCAGCCACAGCGACCCGAGCCCGACGGCGATCGGCCACGCCCGGGCCAGCAGCCGGGGCCCGATCCCCAGCAACGGCAGGGCGACGAGCTCCGCGCCGACGACGATCCCGCTGGTGACGACATCGCGGCTGGGCAGCAGCGGCGCCGACAGCACGGCGATCGCGGTCAGCTTGGCCACCGGGTTGAGCCGCCCGGCAGGCGTGTCCACGTCCGGGCTCAGCAGGATGAGCGTCACGCCAACCGCCCGGCCGTCATCACGTGCACGTCGTCGGCCACCCGCGCCACGAACTCCTCGTCGTGGCTGACGATCAGCAGCGCGTGCCCGTCGTCGCGCACGGCGTGGAGCAGCTCGGCCAGCGCGGCCCAGGTGCGCGCGTCCTGACCGAACGTGGGTTCGTCCAGGACGAGGACGGGCGCGGCGGCGGACAACGCGGTGGCCACGGACAGCCGTCGTTTCTGCCCACCGGACAGGGTGAACGGGTTGGCCTCGGCCAGGGCGGTGAGATCGAGCCGGTCGAGCAATTCCTCGACCCGGGCGGCCACCCGCGAGGTCGCCCACCCGAGCCGACCGGGGGCGAGGGCCAGCTCGCCGCGCACCGTGGTGGTCAGGAACTGGTGCTCCGGGTTCTGGAACACCGTGCCGACGGCCCGGACCAGCGACGCCGGGCGGCGCCGGTGCAGCGGCTGCCCCGGCCGGTCGGCGGCGAGGACGCGCCCGGCGGTCGGGGCGAGCAGGCCGGCCGCCATCAGCGCCAGCGTCGACTTGCCCGAGCCGTTTGCGCCCGTCACCGCCGTGGCCGTGCCCGCGCGGGCCACCAGTGCCGCGTCGGTCACCGCATCGACGTCGGCCCGCGGATACCGCAGCCGCACCCGATCCACGGTCAGCACCTCGGCCGCCGGTGACGACTCCGCGCCCGTGGGGGACGCGGATGAGCGTCTTCCCGCGTCCCCCACGGGCGCGGAGTCGAGGCGGCGGGCGGGCGGCAGCCACACCCCGGCCGCGGCCAGCTCGGCGCGGGCCCGTCCGAACACGGACTCAGGTGGCCCCTCGGCGATCAGCCCACCGCCGGCGGCCAGGACGACGACCCGGTCGATCAGCGGCAGCCAGGCGCCCACCCGGTGCTCGACCAGGACCATGGTGGCGCCGGTGCGCTCCAGCGCCCGGGTGACGGCCGCGCGGACGAGCGCCGCGCCGGCGGGGTCGAGGTTGGCCGTCGGCTCGTCCAGCAGCAGCAGACCGGGCTCGTTGGCCAGGATCCCGGCCAGGGCCAGCCGCTGTTTCTCCCCGCCCGACAGCTCGGCGGTCGAACGGGACGGGCCGTACGGGAAGCCAACGGTGGCCAATGCCGCCGAGACCCGGGGCCAGATCTGGTCCGTCGGGACGCCGTAGTTCTCCGGACCGAACGCCACGTCGTCGCCCGCGCGGCTCATCACCAGCTGGGTCTCCGGGTCCTGCAGCACGAGCCCGCTGCGGTGGCGGGCGTCGTGGGGCGCACGTCCGTCCACCCGTAACGAGCCGGCGGATTCGCCGCTCTGTTGACCGTGCAGCAGCCCGGCCAGACCCGCCAGCAGCGTGGACTTGCCCGACCCGGACGCCCCGAGCAGGAGCACCCGCTCCCCCGGCTGGATCCGCAGCGACAGCGCCGAGACCGCCCACGCCCGCCGCCCCGCGTGCCGCCAGCCCCAGTCCCGCGCGTCGATACCCGCGGGAGCGATCCGCAGCACGCCCGCAGAGCCGCTCGCCGAACCGCCCGTCGTCACACCTGCAGACAACGCGCGGTCATACCAGGGTCTGCTCGCGGCCGGACGCGAAGGGTGCCAGCACCCCGGTCGCGGCCAATGCCCGCACCAGAGCCCACGACACGCCGCCGGCGATCACCGCACCGGCCACGGCGGCCAGGCCCAGGTAGGACAGCTTCTGGCCCAGCGGGAAGTAGGCGTAGTAGCGATAGATCCACACGTCGAGCAGGGCCATCGCCACCCCGGCCAGCAGGCCGGACGCGAGCGCGCTGCGCAGGCTCCAGTCGCGGTAGCGCGCGAGCGCGAAGGCCGCCTCGGCCGCGGCGCCCTCGACCAGGCCGTAGACGATGATCGAGGTGCCGGACCAGGACACGCTCACCAGCGCCTCGAACAGCGCGGCCAGCAGTTCGGCCCCGAGGGCGGCGCCGGGACGTCGGACGATCAGCGCGCCGAGCGGACCAGCCATGACAAAGACCACATTCGTCAAGGCGGCCAGCGGGGCGAAGGCGCTGAAAACCGATGCAAAATTCACCAACCCCCAGGCCCAGTAGACGACCCCGAACAACGCGGCGACGACGGCCATGACAACGATGTCGACCGTGCGCCAGCGGATCCGGTGAAACCCGCGGAAACCTACAGATACAGCCATGGGCAAACCTTCCGACTTCCTGCGCCGGCATGACCCGGATCAGGTTCGAGGGTCTGCGGTCTCCCGCACTCTCAGCGCCGAAGCGCTCCCCTGTCGTGGTGGACGTCACCTATTCTAGCGCGAGCCAAGAATGATCACCGACGCGACCCGTGACCTGTTCGACTCGTTACATCTGGCAATCTCGACGTATGCAGATCTGGCCTGGAACCGCTTACCCCCTCGGCGCCACGTACGACGGCTCTGGTACCAACTTCGCCTTGTTCTCCGAGGTCGCCGAGTGCGTGGAGCTCTGTCTCTTCGATGCCAAGGGCGGCGAGACCCGGATACGCCTACCCGAGGTGGACGGTTACGTCTGGCACGCGTTCATCCCCAACGTCGAGCCCGGACAGCTGTACGGCTACCGCGTACACGGGCCCAACAACCCGTCCCAGGGGCAGCGCTGCAACCCGAACAAGCTGCTGCTGGATCCCTACTCGAAGGCGATCGACGGCAAGTTCGACTGGGACCAGTCCCTGTTCGGCTACGACTTCGACCACCCCGACCAGCGCAATGACGACGACTCCGCGCCGTTCATGCCCAAGTCCGTGGTCATCAGCCCGTTCTTCGACTGGGGCAATGACCGCCCGCCGCGCCGGCAGTATGCCGACAGCTTCATCTACGAAGCCCACGTCAAAGGTCTGACCTACCTGCATCCGGGCATCCCCGATGAGATCCGCGGTACCTACGCCGCCATCGCCCACCCGGCGATGATCGAGCACCTGACCGGGCTCGGCGTCACCGCGATCGAGCTCATGCCGGTGCACCACTTCGCCAACGACTCGACCCTGCAGGACAAGGGATTGTCCAACTACTGGGGTTACAACACCATCGGGTTCCTGGCCCCTGACTCGAAATACGCCTCAGCCGGCAACCCCGGCGGGCAGGTGCCCGAGTTCAAGACGATGGTGCGGGCGCTGCACGAGGCCGGCATCGAGGTCATCCTCGACGTGGTCTACAACCACACGGCCGAGGGCAACCACATGGGCCCGACCATCAGCATGCGCGGCATCGACAACGCGGCGTACTACCGCCTGGTGGAGGGCGACCTCGAGCACTACATGGACTACACGGGTACCGGCAACACGCTGAACGTGCGCCAGCCGCACTCGTTGCAGCTGATCATGGACTCGTTGCGGTACTGGGTCACCGAGATGCACGTGGACGGGTTCCGGTTCGACCTGGCCGCCACGCTGGCCCGCGAGTTCTACGACGTCGACCGGCTCTCCAGCTTCTTCGAACTCGTCCAGCAGGATCCGGTGGTCAGCCAGGTCAAGCTCATCGCCGAGCCGTGGGACGTCGGTCCGGGCGGATACCAGGTGGGTAACTTCCCGCCGCAATGGACGGAGTGGAACGGCAAGTACCGCGACACCGTGCGGGACTTCTGGCGCGGCGAATCGGCCTCGCTGGGCGAGTTCGCCTCACGCATCACCGGCTCGGCCGACCTGTACGCGCACTCCGGGCGGCGGCCGGTGGCCAGCATCAACTTCGTCATCGCCCACGACGGGTTCACCCTGCGCGACCTGGTCTCCTACAACGAGAAGCACAACGAAGCCAACGGCGAGAACAACCAGGACGGCGAGAGCCACAACCGTTCCTGGAACTGCGGCGTCGAAGGCCCTACCGACGATCCCGAGATCCTGGCCCTGCGCTCGCGCCAGCAGCGCAACTTCATCTCCACGATGCTGCTCTCGCAGGGCGTACCGATGATCTGTCACGGCGACGAACTCGGCCGCACCCAATTCGGCAACAACAACGGTTACTGCCAGGACAACGAGATCTCCTGGATCGACTGGTCCAAGGCCGACGCCGGGTTGATGGAGTTCACCAAGCAGGTCTCCACGCTGCGCGCCCAACACCCGGTGTTCCGGCGGCGGCGGTTCTTCGACGGCCGCCCGTCCACCCGCCGCGGCGAGGACCCGTTGCCCGACATCGGGTGGTTCCGGCCCGACGGCAGCGCGATGAGCGAGCAGGACTGGGACTCAGGGTTCGGCAAAGCCATCGCCGTCTACCTCAACGGCGACGGGATCCCCGATCACGACAGCCGCGGCCAGCGGGTGAAGGACGACACCTTCCTGGTCTGTTTCAGCGCCCACCACGACAAGATCGACTTCACGCTGCCCACGTCGGAATACGGCCGCAAGTGGTGCGTGGTCGTGAGCTCCGACGACGACCAGACCACGCAGGGCGACCCGCTGGACGCGGGAACGACGTTGTCGGTGCCGGGCCGGGCCGTCGTGGTGCTGCGCCGCCTATCCGTCGTCGATGACGCGCCGCCGCCGCAGAGCGCCGTGGCCGGGGCCGACGCGTTCGACGACATCGTCCACGAGCAGCCCCCGATCCAGAAGCCGGCGCCGCGGCGGCCGCGGGCTCGGGCCAAGCCGGCCAAGTCCACCAAGAGCTGAGCCGCAGAGGTGACGAACGTGCCCACAGCCACCTACCGGCTGCAGCTCCACGCTGACTTCGACCTCAACCGGGCCGCCGAGGTCGTGGGATACATCCGCGATCTCGGGGCCGGTGCCGTGTACCTGTCGCCCATCCTGCGCGCGGCCGCGGGCTCGCAGCACGGCTACGACGTCGTCGACCACCGCGAGATCGATCCGGCCCGTGGCGGCGCTGAAGGACTCACCGCGCTGACCGACGCCGCCGCCGCGGCCGGTCTCGAGGTGGTCGTCGACGTGGTGCCCAACCACGCCGGCGTGGCCGACGCCACCGAGAACCCGGCCTGGTGGGACGTGCTCGAACACGGCCAGAAGTCGACGTTCGCGCACTGGTTCGACATCGACTGGGGCCGGGCGCCGCTGCTCATCCCCCAGCTCGGGGACAACGCCGACCTGAGCACCGAGCTCACGCTCGTCCCCAGCGCCCGGACCGAGTCCGGGTTCGAGCTGCGCTACTACGACCACGCCTACCCGGTCGCGCCCGGCACCGGGCCGGCCGCCGGCGAGACGGCGCACGACGTGGCGCAACGGCAGTTCTACCGACTGGCCGGTTACCGCACCGCCGACACCGAGCTGAACTACCGGCGCTTCTTCGCGGTCACCGACCTGGCCGGCCTGCGCGTCGAGGACCCGGACGTCTTCGACGCCACCCACGAACGGATGCTGGAACGGGTCCGTGACGGTTCGATCCACGGCCTGCGCATCGACCATCCGGACGGGCTCGTCGACCCGGGCGGCTATCTAGACCGGCTCCGCGCGGCCGCACCGGACGCGTGGATCACGGTCGAGAAGATCCTCGAACCGGGCGAGATCCTGCCCGCCGAATGGCCCGTGGACGGCACCACCGGCTACGACGCACTGACCGAGATCGCCAACGTGGTCACCGACCCGGCCGCGAGGGACGCCTTCACCGCGGTGTACCGCGACGTCACCGGCGACCAGCGCGACTTCGCCGATCACGTCGCCGACGGCAAGCGCGGGATCGCGACCACGATCCTGCAGGCCGAACTGCTGCGGCTGGCCCGCTTGGTGCCCGATGTGGACGGCGCCGTGGCCGCGCTGACCGAACTCGCCGTCGCGTTCCCGGTCTACCGGTCCTACCTGCCGCTGGGCCGCGAGTACCTGGACGAGGCCATCGCCACCGCGGTGGGCCGCCGGCCCGAGATCCAGACCGCCGTCGACGCGCTGCTCCCCCGCCTCAGCGACCCGGCCGACGAGCTGTGCGCACGGTTCCAGCAGGTCACCGGGGCGATCATGGCCAAGGGCGTCGAGGACACCGCGTACTACCGCTACACCCGCGCGATCTGGCTCAACGAGGTCGGCGGCGACCCGGCCCAGTTCGGGTCCGACGTGCCCACGTTCCACCTGGCTCAGCGCCGCCGCCAACGTCTGTCCGCGCACTCGATGACGACGCTGTCCACCCACGACACCAAGCGCGGGGAGGACGTGCGAGCCCGCCTGGCCGCATTGGCCGAGGTGCCCGATCGGTGGCGCACCGCCGCGACCACACTGGCCCAGCTCGCCCCGGTGCCCAACCCGGCGTTCGGGCTGCTGCTGTGGCAGACCTTCATCGGCGCCGGCTTCATCGAGCGCGAGCGGATGCACGCCTACGCCGAAAAGGCCATGCGCGAGGCCAATGACGGCACCGGCTGGCGCGAACCCGACGCCGACTTCGAGGCCGCCGTGCATGCCGGTGTGGACGCAGGTTACGACGACGCCTCCGTGCATGCGGTGCTGGCCGATCTGATCGACGCGCTCACCCCCGCCGGTTACGTCAACGCCCTCACCCAGAAGCTGATCGCGTTGACCATGCCCGGCGTGCCCGACGTCTACCAGGGCTCGGAGCTATGGGACGACTCGTTGGTCGACCCGGACAACCGCCGCCCGGTCGATTTCGCCGCCCGGGCGGCCAAGCTGGCGGCGGCCCAGCCTGCTGACGCAAGACCCGTGCCCGTTGACGCCGTGCCCGTTGACGCCGTGCCCGTTGACGACAGCGGCGTGGCCAAGCTGCTCGTCGTCACGCGCGCCCTGCACGCCCGCCGCGAACGGCCCGAGCTGTTCACGTCCTACCGACCGGTCACCGTGATCGGCCCCGCGGTCGAGTACCTGGTCGCCTACGACCGCGGCGGCGCGGTCACGCTGGCCACCCGGCTACCGCTCGGGTTGGCTCGCGACGGGGGCTGGGGCACCACCTCGGTCGAGCTCGGCACCGGCACCTACACCGACGCGTTCACCGGCGCGACGTTCACCGGCACCGCGCCGGTGGCCGCCGCGCTGGCCCACTACCCGGTGGCGCTGCTGCTGATCGAGTCCTGATCCGCCCAAACCACAGGCGTCGTGCGCGCTATAGCGCCCTAAACGCGCACGATCGGGACGGGGCCTTC
>CAXULW010000002.1:127645-222968 GCA_964252015.1 uncultured Jatrophihabitantaceae bacterium
GCAACCACCGGCGAATGTATAGCGTTTTGGGCGCTATAGCGCCCAAAACGCGCACCATCCGGGACGGGGCCTTCGCAACCACCGGCGAATGTATAGCGTTTTGGGCGCTATAGCGCCCAAAACGCGCACGCTCCAGGACGGCGGCATCGATCCGGCCAGACCGCAGCCGTCAATTCGGCGGGGCCAGCCGGGCGCGCAGCCGGTCGACGTCGAGGTCGAGCTGCGGGTACTCCAGACCGAGCCCGGCCATGGTTTCACGCAGCAGCTCGCCCACGGCCCAGTTGCGGTACCACTTGCGGTCGGACGGGATGACGAACCACGGCGCGGCGTCGGTGGACGTGGCCCGCAGCGTGTTCAGGTAGGCCTGCTGGTAGTCGGGCCAGAGCTGGCGCTCGTCGATGTCGGCTTCCTTGAACTTCCAGTGCTTGTCCGGGTCGTCCAGGCGGTCCAGCAGCCGTTCCCGCTGGGCTTCGAAGGAGATGTGCAGGAAGCACTTGACGATCGTGGTGCCGTCCGCGACCAGGTCGGCCTCGAACTTGTTGATCTGGGTGTAGCGCTTCTCGGTCTGGGCCTCGTCGATCACCTTGTGGACGGCGACGACCAGCACGTCCTCGTAGTGCGAACGGTCGAACACGCCGACCTGACCGGCCGCGGGCAGCGCGCGGCGGATCCGCCAGAGGAACGAGTGCGACAACTCCTGGGCCGTGGGCTTCTTGAACGCCCGGACCGACGTCGCTTCCGGACCGAGCAGGCCGACGACGTGCTCGACCACCCCGCCCTTGCCCGCGGTGTCCATGCCCTGCAGCACCAGCAGCACCCGACCGGTGCCGCCGACCGTCGTCTGTGCGAACAGGCGCTCCTGCAGCGAGGCCAGGGCCGGACCGGTCTCGGCCGCGATGGACTGGGTCGTCTTCTTCTTCCCGCCCGGCGCCGAGGGAGTGTCCCCGGGTTTCCGGTCGGCCAGCGTGACGTCGGCGCCGCCGTCGGTGGGGAAACGCAGGACATCACGCAGAGCCGGTTGCTTGGGCATGGACCAGACCCTAACGCCGCGTCCGCGCCGACCCTGCTCACGGCTAGCTTCACGCCGGGATGGCAGGCTAGGTGAATGCGACTCGGCCACGACCTGGACCTCATGTGACCGCACTGCGCGTCTGGGCGCCCCGGGCCAAGCGGGTTCGTGGGGTCATCACCGCCGGACACCAGCCGCCGACCGTCCACGACCTGACCCGCTCCGAGGACGACTGGTGGTCGTGGGAGTTCGGCGACGTCGAGCCCGACGCCGACTACGGCTTCATGCTCGACGACGACCCCGCCGTGCGCCCCGACCCGCGCTCGCGCCGCCAGCCCAAGGATGTGCACGGCTGGTCGCGCCGCTACGACCCGCACGGCTACGAGTGGCAGGACGGGCAGTGGACCGGACGGGATCTGCCCGGTGCGGTGATCTACGAGCTGCACGTCGGCACGTTCACCCCGGGCGGCACGTTCGCGTCCGCGGTGGAGCGCCTGGACCACCTCGTCGACCTCGGCGTCACCCACGTCGAGCTGCTCCCGGTCAACGGCGTGAACGGCACCCACAACTGGGGTTACGACGGCGTCGCCTGGTTTGCGGTGCACGAGCCGTACGGCGGCCCGGACGGGCTCAAGGCCCTGGTCGACGCCTGCCACCAACGCGGGCTGGCGGTCATCCTGGACGTGGTCTACAACCACTTCGGGCCCAGCGGCAACTACCTCCCGCTGTTCGGGCCGTACCTGAAGTCGGGCCGGAACACCTGGGGTGACCTGGTCAACCTCGACGGCGAGGGCAGCCACGAGGTGCGTCAGTACATCCTCGACAACGCCCTGATGTGGCTGGACGAGTTCCACATGGACGGGCTGCGCCTGGACGCCGTGCACGCGCTCGAGGACAGCAGCGAGCCGCACATCCTGGCCGAGCTGGCCGCCGAGGTGGACGCGCTGTGCGCCCACCTGAGCCGGCCGCTGATCCTGATCGCCGAGTCCGATCTGAACGACCCGATCATGATCGAGTCGCGCACGTCGGGCGGGCGCGGGATCGACGCCCAGTGGGACGACGACGTGCACCACCAGCTGCACGCGCTGCTCACCGGCGAACGCCAGGGTTACTACGCCGACTTCGGCACCCTGTCCGGGGTGGCCAAGACGTTCACGTCCGCGTTCTTTCACGACGGCACGTTCTCCGAGTTCCGCGGTCGCCCGCACGGCGCGCCGGTGGACCGCGCGGCCACGCCCGGCTACCGCTTCGTGGTGTTCCTGCAGGACCACGACCAGGTCGGCAACCGGGCCCAGGGCGATCGGCTGGCCACGCTGGTCAGCCCGGGGATGGCCCGGATCGGTGCGCTGCTGCTGCTCACCGGTCCGTACACGCCCATGTTGTGGATGGGCGAGGAGTGGGGCGCGCAGACCCCGTGGCAGTTCTTCACCTCGCACCCCGAGAAGGACCTGGGCGAGATCGTCGCGCACGGGCGCAAGGCCGAGTTCGCGTCGCACGGATGGAGCGAGGACGACGTGCCCGACCCGCAGGATCCGGCCACGTTCGAGCGTTCCCACCTGGACTGGTCGGAGCCCAACCGCCCCGAGAACGCATCCATGTTGCGGCTGTACCAGACGCTGATCTCCTTACGACACCGGCTTCCCGAACTCACCGACCCGCGCCTGGACAGGGTCTCGGTCGACTACGACGAGACGGCCCGGTGGCTGATCGTGCACCGCGGCGCGCTGCGGGTGGTGGCCAACCTGTCCGGCGCGGAGCAGACCGTTCCGCTCGACCGTCCCGCGGTCGACGTCGTCACGGCGACCGACCGCGGCTTCCGGATCGGCCCCGACGGCATCCACCTACCCGCCGAGTCCGGAGCCATCGTCCGCGTGGTCTAGCTGTGGTTGGGGCTCAGAGCGGGTCTGGTCAGCCCGGAATGTAGGCGCCCAGCGTGCGCCATCGTGTGCTGCCGGAACAGCTCGACCGCGGGAAGCAACTTCTGTTCACTCGACCAGGCCACCCCGATCTCGCGAGTGGCGCCTTTGTCGGTGAGCGGCACGTAGCGCAATGCCGGGTCGGCCGGTGCAGCGCCGGTTGAGTGTGCCTCCGGTACCAGGGCAATACCGAGCCCGGCCCTCACGAAACCCGCAACAATCGGCAGATCGTCACCTTCGAAGGCGATGCGCGGCGCAAAACCGGCTTCGCGACAGAGCCGCTCGGTCAGACCGCGCAGCAAGTAGGTCGGCCGCAAGGCGATGAACGGCTCGGTGGCCACGTCGCTCAGCGACACGGCACGTGCGTCGGCCAGTGGGTGGTGTCCGGGCACCAGGAGCCGTAACGGCTCGATGAGCAGTCCAGCCCAGCCGAGGTGCGGATCGTGCGGACGCACAGACGTGATCGCCAGATCGATCCGACCTTCACTGAAGATGGGGCTCACGAGTTCGTCGCGCAATGGGCGCAGGTCGAACCTGACCCCTGGGTGTTCGGTCAGAAAGCTGGCCACGAGTTCGGGGACGAGCCACATTCCGAGGGATAGTTGAAAGGCCAGGGCCACGGTGCCGCGGTCGGGAGCGGTCACCTCGGTCACCGCATTGAGGCCGTCGTCGAGTTCGTGCAACATCGTGTCGACGTAGCGCTTGAAGATCGCCCCCGCCCGCGTCATCCGCAACGTTCGACCGGATCGCAGGAGCAGCGGCGTGCCGATCTCCGCCTCCAGCCGCGCCAACGCCCGGGACACACCGGGCTGGCTGATGCGGCTCATCTCGCTCACCTCGGTGACCGTCGTCCCGTCGGCGACCAGCTGGAACCACCGCAACGGCCTCAGTATCAAACCCATGACTGGCAGGCATAGATGCCATGCTAACGGATCATTGGACGTATGGATGATCGACGACAATGATCATAGGTACCAACTACCGAGGAGACCGCATGACCACCGCGCCCGTCCGTACCGCTCTCTGGACCCAGCTCCGAGACGAGCTGCGCACCCGCCGCGAGGCCCGCGACGTCACCAAGGCCCTTCAGCACGATCTGGCCAGCTTCACGACTGAGTCTGATCTGATCGACCTCGACGCGATCATCGACCGTCAGGACCCGGCCGACACGGTTGAGATCCGGCGCATCCTGATCCGCCAGCGCGCCGCATAACCCAGCTGCCGTAACCCGGGTGCTCAGCCTGGGTCGGTCGCACGATCCGCTGGACCGACGCTCACCGGGACAGTTCCACCCACGTCCGTCGGGCGGCGGACTCCGTCATCGCGTCCAGAACCTCAGCTACCGCAACTGCATCTTCGATCGTTGGTCCGATGGGCTGGCCGCTCTCGATCGAGCGCAGAAAACCCCTGGCTTCAACCACCTTGAGATCGTCATAGCTCATGGCTATTCCGGCCCCGGGCTGGAACGCGCCGTAGTCGCCGTCGCCGGGACCGGCGTACACCGTGCGGGAAAACTGGTTCAGGTAGTCGGTCCCGCTGGCCACCTGCAGTTCGTTCATCCGCCGGAAGTCCCACCCGATCTTGCCGCGTGTCCCGTGGATCTCGAACCCGTAGTTGTTCTGGTCGGCGACGCTGACGCGGCTGACTTCCAACACGACCCGGGCGTCGCCGGTGGTACGCAGCAGCGCGCTGAGGAAGTCCTCGTTCTCGACCGCCCCAGTTCGGCCGTCGCTGCCGACGCTGAAGTGGCTGACCGGCCCAGTGGGCACCGGTCGCCGCGCGATGAAGGTCGCGGTGTCAGCCACGAGGGTGGCGATGTCGCCCACCAGGAAGCGCGTCAAGTCGACGCCGTGGGACGCGAGGTCGCCGAGTGCCCCGTTGCCGCCCCGGGCCCGCTCGAAGCGCCACGACAGGGCGCCCTGGGGATGGGCGGCGTAGTCGCTGAACAGCCAGACGCGCGCGTTGGTCACACTCCCGATCTCCCCGGCCGCCAACAATTGCCGGGCCAGGGCGACCGCCGGCACCGCGCGATAATTGAAACCGACCGTGCACTGCACCCCGGCGGCGCGGACGGCGTCCGCCACCGCGCGGGCATCGTCACCGGACAGGCCGACCGGCTTCTCGATCCAGAGGTGTTTGCCCGCCTGGGCCACGGCAATACCCATCTCCCGGTGCAGATGGTTCGGAGAGGTGACGCTGGCGGCAACGATCGCGGGGTCGGCCAGGACGTCGCGCCAGTCCGCGGTGCTGGCGGTGAAGCCGAATTGGTCCACCGCCGCCGCGGCCCGGTCTGCGACGGCCTCCGCGACCAGGGCGAGCCCGGGCCGGAACGGCAGCTCGGGGAAATGCTGAACGACCCGGGTGTAGGCGCGCGCATGAACCTCGCCCATCCACCCGAATCCGATGACCGCGACACCGCGGACAGGTGGGGACGTCACCGCGCGTTGCGGCGGGGTCTCAGCGCTCGAGCTCGTGGGACAGCTCCTCGAGCTCCGATCCGCCGGCCATCTCGGTCGTGAGCTCGTCGAGGGAGACGTCGGACCGCTTGCGGTCGAGCACGGTCTGACCGAGCTTGAGGATGATGAAGTGGTCACCGACCAGATAGGCGTGGTGCGGGTTGTGCGTGATGAATACGACGCCGAGGCCGGCGTCGCGCGCCGCGGCGGTGTACTTCAGCACCACGCCTGACTGCTTGACCCCGAGAGCGGCCGTCGGCTCGTCGAGGATGAGGACGCGCGCACCGAAGTAGACCGCCCGGGCGATCGCCACACACTGCCGCTGACCACCGGAGAGCGTGCCGATCGGCTGGTTGATGTCCTTGACGACGATGCCCATCTTGCGCAGCTCGGCGTCAGCGATCTTTCGCATCTCGTTGATCTTGAGCGGCGCCATCGGGTACCCGCCCGCGCGGAGCTCGGAACCCAGGAAGAAGTTGCGCCACACCTCCATCAGGCCCACCACGGCCAGATCCTGGTAGACCGTGGCGATGCCGTGGTCCAGCGCCTCGCGGGGTGAGCCGAAATGGACGTCGGCACCGTCAATGCTCAGCGAACCCTCGGAGTGCGTGTGCAACCCGGACATGATTTTGATCAGGGTCGACTTCCCGGCGCCGTTGTCACCCAGGACGCAGGTGACCTCGCCGGCGTTGACCCGCAGATTGATCCCGCTCAGCGCCCGGATCGCGCCGTAGAACTTCCCCACCTCGGACATCTCGATCAGCGGTGTCCCGGCCGAGGGCAGATCTTCGTCGGCGTGCAGTACTACCAGCGTGTCTGTCATGTCGTTACCTCAGCTTCGTCGGGTCGTGGCGAGCGTGCGGACGTACAGGTTGACCATCACCGCGAGCAGGAGCATCACACCGAGGAACGCCTTGAACCAGTTGGGGTCCCAGCCGGCGAAGACGATGCCTTGTTCGGTCATGCCGAAGATGAACGCGCCGATCGCGACGCCTACCGCCGAGCCGTAACCACCGGTCAGCAGCGTGCCACCGACGACGGCGGCGATGATGTAGATGAATTCGTTGCCCACGCCGGAGCCGGCCTGGATCGTGCCGTTGGAGCTGTACAGAACGTTCTGGCCGTAGAACCAGGCCATCAGCCCGACCCCCATGAACAGACCGATCTTGACCTTGTCGACCGGCACACCGACTGCCCGGGCACTGGCGGCATTGCCACCGACGGCCAGGATCCAGTTGCCCAATCGGGTCCGGGTCAGGATCCAGGCGCCGACGGCCGTGAACAGCAACCACCAGACGATCAGGATGCTGAACGAGGTGCTGCCGATCTTGAAGGTGGACGCGAAGACGGCGTGCATGGTGTCGTAACCCTTGATATCCGAGGTGTCTTGGGTCGACACCGATCCGGTGACCAACTTGGTCACACCCAGGTTGACCCCCTGCAAGCCGAAGAAGGTACCCAGGGTGACCAGGAAGCTGGGAATGCCGGTCTTCACGACGAGGTATCCGTTGATGAATCCGATGGCGAGCATGAGCACCAGGGACAGCAGGGTGGCCACCCACATGTCCAGGTTGTACTGGTAGGCCAGCATGTCCGCGGCCAGGCCGGCTGCGAACGCGCCGACACCGGCCGACAGGTCGAACTCGCCGCCCACCATCAGCAGGCCCACCGCAACGGCGACGATGCCGACGATCGCACTCTGCGACAGCACCAGGGACAGCGCGTTGATCGAACGGAACGACGATGACACGGCGAAGAAGAAAACGTAGATGACGACCGCGGCCACGATGGCGCCCAACTCGGGACGGGCCAGCAGACGGGGAAACAAGGAAGGCGTGGCCCGATTCGGCGTGTCAGCCGAATGGGATCTGGACGGGGTTTGCACCGTCTGGGTCATGAGTTCTCCGATCGAGGGTGGAACTGCCGCCGGGAGGCAACGTGTCGCGGCCTCCCGGCGGGCAGCGCGGGATCAGCGGGTGTTCTTTACCGCGTACGGGAGGATCTTGTCGATATTCGTCTGGTCGACGATGGCCGGACCCGTGAGCACCGCCTTACCACCACCGAGCACGTTGCCGTTGGTCAGGTACAGCCACAGCGAGTCCACCGCTTCGTAACCCTGCAGGTACGGCTGCTGGTCGACCGAGAACTCGAGCGAGCCGCTCTGGATGTCCTTGGCCGCGGCCGCGTTCAGGTCGAAGGTGACGACCTTGGCCTTGCTGCCCGCGGCCGCCACGGCGGCAATCGCGTCCAGCGCCACCGGGGCGCCGAGGGTGACGATGTAGTCGATGTTCTTGTCCTGAGCGAGCTTGGCCTGCAGTGTGGTCTTGACGGAGTTGTCATCGGCCCCGTTTACCTGGAGGTTCTGAGTTGCGGGCGCCTGCGCCTTTACCCCGGCGCACCGGGCCTCCAGCGCGACCGAACCAGCCGCCTGGATGACACACAGCGGGTCCTTGCCACCCTCCTTGGTGATTCGCGCCCCGACCGTGTTGCCGGCCAGCGTCTCGTCGGAGCCGAAGTACTCCATCGCGCCGACCGATTGGTACTGGCTGATCCCGGAGTTGAACGCGACGACCGGAATCTTGGCCGATGTAGCCGCGGCCACGGCCGACTTGAGTGCGTTCGGGGTGGCCAGGGTGGTGGCGATACCGTCGACTTTGCTGTCGACCGCGTTCTGGATCAAGGCCGCCTGCTTCGTGGCGTCCGGGTCGTTCGAGTACTTGAGGTTGATGTTGTCTTTCCTGGCCGCCGCTTGGGCACCGGCGCGGATCTTGTCCCAGAAGGTGTCGCCCGGGGTCTCGTGCGTGATCATCGCGATGGTGTAACGCGGGGTGTTGGCGACCTGTCCCGAGCCGGCCTGGGCGGCCTGCCGGGCCGCGGATTCGGACTTGTGCTGCGCCCTCAGGCCACCGGTGCTGCTGCAGCCGGTGAGCATGAGTGCCGCACCGGAGACGACGGCCACCAGCGCCGTTGCTCGGCGTGATCGGCTCCAAACCATGGGTACGACCTTTCGTTGAGTCGTTCGGTGCAACCGAGCGAATGGGGGCATGAGATCGACGGATCTCAGGGTTCGAGCCGACCGTGACGACGTGCGCCGTCGCGATCTTGGACGAACGGTGCAGGTGAGGAGTCACGCGGAGTTCAGCCATGGGCGTTCCACGGCTGAGCACGAGGCCCCGGTTACCGCCGGGTTAACGTTCCGTTGCCAACCCAGGCGGTGATCGAAAGTATGCGAGCCCCGAATGCCCCTGTCAAGAGTTTGTCCTAACAATCGTGCCGACAACGCGCTTGAACCGGCGAGAACTCGACTCCGCCCTGTACTGGACTACCCGACTGTGGGTTCCGCGTGCGCCTCGCGCAACGTGGCTGCGGCCGAGCGCAGACCCTCCAGCTGAGCCAGTTCCTGGTCCTCGTGCTCGATGTTGACCGCCATGTCCGGGTCGACTGCGGCCAGCGCAACCAGAAATCGCCGCCACCACGCCACATCGTGGCCTCGGCCGACGGCGACGAAGTCCCAGGAGGACTGTTCGGGCCACCGGCTGAGGGTGTATCGACCGCCGAGGCCTACCGCGCCGTCGTCTTCGGGCCGGACACGACCGAAGCGGTCGTCCAGGACGCCGTTGATTCGCGCGGCCGGATTGATCCGGGTGTCTTTGGCCGCGGCGTTGTAGACGAGTTCGCCGAGGCTGGCCACCGCCTCGATGGGCTCGATGCCCTGCCAGAACAGGTGACTCGGGTCCATTTCGGCTCCGACGTGGGTCGCACCGATCTCGGTGGCGAGTCGTTGCATCGTCGCCGGGTTGTACACAATGTTGTGCGGGTGCATCTCGATGCAGACCTTGACATCGGCGTCTGCGGCCAGATTCTGCACTTTGCGCCAGAAAGGAATGGCCACCTCATTCCACTGGTAGTCCTGTACGTCGAGGTAGGCGCTGTGCCACGGCAGCACGTTCCACACCGGGGCGGTGCCAGTGGGTGAACCGGCCGGGGTGCCCGACATCGTCACTACCCGGCGCACCCCGAGCAAACCTGCGATCTCGATCGAGTCGACGATGTCCTGCGCTTGCTGCTCACCCACGATCGGATCAAGCGGGTTGCCGTTACAGTTCAGCGCGGTCAGGGTGATCCCCGCCTGCGCAAACAGCCCGAGGTAGTCATCCCGGGCCGTCGCACTGGCCCGAAGCGCGGCCATGGGCAGGTGTACCGCAGGCAGGAATCCGCCCGAATTGATCTCGGCGCTGTCCAGGCCGAGATCGGCGATGACGGCCAGCGCCTCAGTGAGGGACTTGTCGTGCAGGCAGGCGGTATAGACGCCTAGTTTCATGAGCGATCCGTTCTGGGGTCGGGGTGAGGGGCAGGGCTCAGGTGCGGGAGGAAAGGGCTGGCGATCGGTCCCCAACCGTGACCTCGGCGCCGTTGTGTTCGCAGGACTCGACCACGGCGCGGAGAACCTCCAGGTTGTGGCGCCCATGTTCGAACGGCGGGCACGGCGGCAGCCCGTCGAGGCCGCAGATCTGGTTGAGGAACGCCCGGGCCTGGTAGACGAACAGGTCGTTCTGGCCGTAGCCGACGCCGGGAAAATCCATGGCCAAACCCCCGGTCAGATAGGGGTGATCCGGGCCGACCAACACCCGCCGTTCCCCCGCCGACGCACCCGTGAGCGCTCTGTCCACGTACCCGAACTCACCCGCTCGGCTCAGGTCGAACCCGGCCGCGGCCCGCTCGCCGAACAGGTCGAAGCCGAGGGCGTTCGGTCGGCCAGGAGCCGACCGAGAGGCGGACATGGTGCCGATCGCGCCGGAGGCGAAACGAACGGAGAAAGACACCAGGTCCTCATTCTCGACCGGTGCACGCCGCTCGCTCAGTTGCGCCGCGGCGTGCCCGACCGCGATGGAGGCCGGCCAGGCGCGTTCCTTGATGTACGTTCCCATTACGGCGCCCCGCACGGAGGAAACCGGTCCACACAGGAACTCTCCGGTGTCGACGAGGTGGCTGCCGATGTCGGCCAGCGCGCCGGAACCGGATGGCCCCTGGTAGCGCCAGCTCATCGGGCCGGCCGGATCGCACGCGTAGTCGCACAGATAACGACCGTCGAAGTGGATCAGGGCCCCCATCGCACCGGAGCCGGCCAGCTCGGCCACGGCGGCGATGGCCGGCGACCGCCGGAACGTGAACCCCACGACCGCCAGCTGATCAGTCGCCCGGGCGGCGTCGACCATCGACTGGGCATCGTCGACCGTTGGCGCCAGTGGCTTCTCGCACAGCACGTGCTTGCCTGCCGTCAGCAGACCTTCGACCACCTCACGATGGAGATGGTTGGCCACAACCACGCTGACCGCATGGATGTCTGGCGCGTCGGCAACGGCCCGCCAGTTCGTCTCGGCGCGGGCGTAGCCGAACCGCCGCGCGGTATCAACCGCAAATGGTTCATGCGCGTCGCAGACGGCAACCAGACGAATCGCTGGCAGGCCGGGTCCGTAAAGACCGGTCGCGGCACGGTAGGCCGCCGCGTGCGCACGTCCGGCCATTCCGGCCCCGATAACCGCAACGCCGATCGTCGACTCAGACATAGGGAACCATCCTCAGTAATCAATACCGGACCAGCGTGACGCGGAATTGCGCAACAACCGGGAAATCTATTAGACCGGTCTAAACGAAGAGACGCCTATCGTGTAACGTGTGCGGCTGGCTGTCAATACCATGGAGGTGGCCATGCCGGATGATCGGTCATCACCGAGACCGGCGGCCGGGCGCAGCCGGCCGCCGACGATGAAGGACGTCGCTGACCACGCCGGCGTGTCGAAGGCGCTCGTTTCGATGATCTTCCGCGACGCCCCCGGCCCGAGCGCACACACGCGCGATCGCGTTCTCGCCGCCGCCGAGTCCATCGGCTACCGCCGTAACCGCACGGCCAGCGTCCTGGCCCGACGGCGGACCAAGCACCTTGGTCTGACCATGATCGTGCGAAACACCTTCCACGCCGAACTGGTAGAAAATGCTCAGGCCGCGGCGGACGAACTCGGCTACGAGATCGTACTGAGCGCGGTGAGTCGGACCCACGACGAGCGTCGAGCGGTCGAGACCCTGCTCGAGTACCGCTGCGAAGCCTTGGTGCTGCTCGGATCGGAGTTGGCTCCCAGCGAGCTGGTCCGGCTGGCGGAGATCGTTCCGTTGGTGGTGGTCGGTCGTCGACTGCGCCCGGGGGTCGCCGACGTCATCCGGACCTCGGAGCGCGACGGCATGCGTCAGGTCGTCGACCACCTGATCGAACTAGGTCACCGGACCATCGCGCACGTGGACGGTGGGCCGGGCCGCATCTCCGCCGATCGCCGGCGCGGTTACGAGGCGGCGATGCGTGCGCGTGGCCTGCACGAGCAGATCCGGGTCGTGCCGGGCGGTGACACCGAAGCGGGCGGAGCCGCAGCTGCCGGGTCGTTCGCCGGGCGAGAGGTGGGCTCCAGCGCGATCACTACCTTCAATGACCACTGTGCGGCCGGCGTCGTGGACCGGCTGGTCCGCGCCGGCGTGGACGTGCCGGGGGCGGTGTCGGTGGTCGGGTACGACAACAGCGCCGTATCCCAGCTGGCCCGCCTTGACCTGACCACGGTGAGCCAGGAACCGGCGCGGCAGGCTCAGCTGGCCGTTCAGGCCGCCGTCGACCGATTGGACGCTGGGCGCACGGAGACCCATGAGGTCGTCCTCAACCCCAGCCTCGTCGTACGCAGCTCTACCGGTCCGATGCTGCCCGGCGCTGGTCGCCCGAACACCGTTGCGGGACGGGGGCTCAGAGCTCGCCGGTGAGGAACTGGGCCCGGCCGTACCCGAACGACCAGTCCGCGTCGGTGTTCTCGGTGAACGACACCATGAGGTCCGTGGGCGCGAGTCCGCAGCGTTGTTCCAGTTGGCGGGCCACGTCGGCGTAGAACGCCTGTTTCTGCTCGCGCGGGCGGGGTCGCGACGTGACCTGGAGAATGACGACGTCGGCGGTGCGCTCGAAACCCAGACCGGTGTCCTGTACGCACAGATGCGCGGCGTCGTGCTGTTGCAGTATCTGATACCGATCACGTTGGGGAACGCCGAAGGACGACACGACCACATCGTGGACGGCGTCCTGCAGTTCACGCAGCTGTAGTACGGAGCGTTGATCGGAAATGACGTCGATGCGAACCAGGGGCATACCCGTTCACCGCCGGTCGGCGGCGCTGACGTACTGCTCGACGAGGATGCGGTTCTTCTCGCAGGACTCCCTGGCCCGGTCCTCCCAAGCGAAGACGCAGACGGTGGCGATGCCGTCGAAGCCCACCCGGGCCAACGTGGCGAAGAAGTCGTCCCACTTCACCTCGCCCTGGCCGATGTCGAGGTGCTGGTGGATCCGTGCGGTCGATCCGGGCGGGTTGACGATGTAGCGCAGACCCGAGGATGCGGTGTGGTCGAAGGAGTCGGCCAGGTGCAGGTGGGTGAGCAGATCCCCCGCATACTCCATGATCTCGACCATGTTTCCGCCCATGTGAAACGTGTGCGGAGCGCAGTACAGGAACGACACCGCGTCGGAGTCGATGCCGCGGATCATGTCGATGGCGGTCAGGCCGTCCTCGACGAAGTCGTCCGGGTGCGGTTCCAGCCGTAGTTGCATGCCTTCGCGCTCGAAGATCGGCAATAGCTCCTCCATCGAGCGCCAGAACTGCGCCTCGGAGCGGCTGGCCTGTTCGGGCCGACCGTTGAACTCCGAGTTCATCACGGTGCAGTCCAGGTCCAGGGTCAGCTGGATGGCCCGTTTCCAGTAGCGCACCGCGGCCTGGCGTTCGTCCTCGTCGGGTCCTGACCATCGGTACAGCGGCAGATGGCAGGCGATCTGCACCCCGGCCGCGTCGAGCGCCTTCTTGAACTGGGCGACGCGGTCCTTGTTCGCACGGGGGTGCAGGAAGAACGGGGTGAAGTCCTCCCGGGGGGACAGCTCGATGTATTCGTAGCCGAGATCGGCGACGACGCCGGGCAGTTCGAGCAACGGCGTCGAGCGCAGCATGTAGGGGTCCAGGGCCAGCTTCATGCCGTCGCCCCGGTGGCGTAGAACGCCGGGCGCTCCCCCAGCGTGATTGCGACGACCGAATCGGTTTCGTAGGCGGCGTTGCAGGCGTCGGTGACGACAGTGGCCGCGTACCCGTCCCACGCCGAGGGGCCGGTGGCATCGGCGCCGGCGGCGACCCCGTCGATCCATTCCTGGAATTCGGTGTCGTACGCGCTGATGAAGCGTTCCCGCCAGTCGGCCGGTACGGGACGGATGTTGCCGGCTGCCGTACTCACCGTGGTTTTTGCGGCATCCGCGAGCTCGGCCACTCCGGTTTCGCCGACGATCTCGCCGCGGATGTCGTATCCGTAGCCGATGTTCACGCTGAGTTCGACGTCGATCATGATGCCGCCGGTCAGTTCGAACACCACGAGCAAGGGGTCGTGCAACTCGGCTGCGGCCAGGCTGCTCCGCTTGGGTAGCAGTACCCGCACCGAGGCGATCTCGTCGTCGAACAACCACCGCACCAGGTCAACCTCGTGCACGACGGAGTCGGTCAGCACGCCGGCCGTGGTGACCGAGTCGGGCACGGTCGCATTGCGGTGGGCGCAGTGCATCAGCAGGGGCGCACCAATGGTGCCGGCGTCGACCGTCTGCTTCAGCGCGCGGTAGGCGGCGTCGTAGCGGCGCATGAACCCGACCTGGATCAGGCGTTGCCCCGTCGCGGCTTCGGTCTCGACGATGCGGCGGCAGTCCTCGGCCGTGGTGGCCAACGGTTTCTCGCAGAACACCGGTTTGCCGGCCGCGACGCAGGCCAACACGAACTCGGCGTGCGACGGTCCCCACGACGCGACCACCACCGCATCGACGTTCTCAGCGGCGATCACGTCGTGGCCGGTGGAGTAGACGGTGGCGGTGCCGCCGAAGCGGTCGGCGACCGCCTTGGCCCGGTCGGCGTCGACGTCGGTGACCGCGGTGACCTCCGCGCCCGATATGACGTCGGTGAGCCGACGGGTATGGTCCTCTCCGATCATGCCGGTGCCGATGACGCCGATACGTACGGTCACAGCCCCGCTCCGTTCAGGTAGCTGCGGGTACGGTCGGCGATCGGCTTGGGCCGGTCGAAATCGGTGGGGTACATGTCCTGTTCGACCACGACGTAGAGCTCAGCGTCGAGGGCGTTCAGGGCTTCCAGGACCGACGGAATGTCCGGCAGGCCGGTGGGGGGTTCGCAGCTCGCGCCCATCGCCACGGCCTGACCGAACGCCAGGTCCTCGGCTTCGGCCTTGGCCACGATCGCCGGGTCCATCTGCTTGATGTGCACGTAGCCGATGCGTGACGGGTACTTCCTGATCACGGCGACGCTGTCGGCGCGGGTGTAGGCCAGATGGCCGGTGTCCAGGCAGAGGTTGACGTAGGCGGGGTCGGTGTCGTCGCAGAAGCGGTAGACCTGTTCCTGGGTTTCGACGTGGCTGTCGGCGTGCGGGTGGAACTGCAGAGCGACGCCGAAGTCGTCGTGGACCTGACGGCCGATCTCGTTGGTGGCGCCCACCAGGGTGGCCCATCCGTCTGGTTCCAGCTCGGCCGGTTCCAGGTAGGCGCCGGTGTTGTCGTCGCGGTAACCGGGCACAGGCACGAACACGACGTGCTTGGCGCCCATCGCTGCGGTCAGCTCGGCCACCCGCCTGGTCTCGGCCAGCACCGAGTCGAACTCGTCCTTCTTGTGCAGGCCGCTGAAGCCGGCGACCGTTCCGGCGGCCACAGTCAGTCCGCGCCGGCCGACCTCGTCCCGCAATTGTTCCGGATCGGTCGGCAGGTACCCGTAGGGGCCGAGTTCCAGGTATTGGTATCCCACCTCGGACAGTTCGTCGAGGAAACGGTCCCACGGCGTCTGCAGCGGGTCGTTGGCGAACCACACACCCCAGGAGTCCGGGCAGCTGCCCAGTTTGAGGCGACGAACTTCAGTCACGGCGATGTCTCGCTTTCTGTTGTGACCCGACCAGGGTCAGACGGCGGTCGGGAAGTGCATGTGGGCTTGGTGGTGTTCGTTGTATTCGGCGTCCGGCCAGCGGCTGGTGATGGCCTTGGCCCGGGTGTAGAACCGGACCCCTTCGGCGCCGTGGACGTGGGTGTCGCCGAACAGCGAGTCCTTCCAACCCCCGAAGGAATAGAAGGCCATCGGCACCGGGACGGGCACGTTGATGCCGATCATGCCGACGTGGATGTGACGCTGGAACTTCTGCGCGGCGTGACCGCTGTTGGTGAAGATTGCGGTGCCGTTGCCGTAGGGGTTGGCGTTGACCAGGGCGATGGCGTCGTCCAGGCTGTCGACGCGGAGCACCGCCAACACCGGGCCGAAGATCTCGTCGGTGTAGATGTCCATGTCGGTGGCGACCTGGTCGAACAGGGTCGGTCCGACGAAGAATCCCTCCTCGTGTCCGGCGACGCTCAGGCCGCGGCCGTCGACCACCAGGCTCGCGCCGGCGTCCTCACCGCTGGCGACGTAGCCCACGATGCGGTCGCGCGATGCCGCGGTCACGATCGGGCCCATGTCGCTGCTGGCGTCGTCACCCGGGCCGACCTTGATCGCGTTGGCCTTGTCCTTCAGCTTGGCCACCAGCCGGTCACCGGCCGAGCCGACGGCCACGACAGCTGAGATGGCCATGCACCGCTCGCCGGCCGAGCCGTATCCGGCGGCGGTGATGTGATCGGCGGCGAAGTCCATGTCCGCGTCCGGCAGCACCACGGCGTGATTCTTGGCGCCACCGAGGGCCTGGACGCGCTTGCCGGCGTCGGAGGCGCGGTTGTGCACATACTTGGCGATCGGGGTGGAGCCGACGAAGGACACCGCCGCGATGTCGGGGTGGTCCAGGATCGCGTCGACGGCGACCTTGTCGCCGTGCACCACGTTGAACACCCCGTCGGGCAGTCCGGCGTCGGCGTACAGCTGGGCGATGAAGTTCGACGCGGACGGGTCACGCTCACTGGGCTTGAGCACGAACGTGTTCCCCGTGGCGATGGCCATCGGGTGCATCCACATCGGCACCATGACCGGGAAATTGAACGGCGTGATTCCGGCGCACACGCCGAGTGGCTGCCGGAACGAGTAGGCGTCGACGTCGGTGGAAACCTGCTCGGAGTACTCGCCCTTGAGCAGCTGGGCGATGCCACAGGCGAATTCGACCACCTCCATACCGCGGATCACCTCGCCTTTGGCGTCGGAGATCACCTTGCCGTGTTCGGCCGAGACGATGCGGGCCAACTCGTTCAGGTTGCGGTCGACGAGCTCACGGAACGCGAACATGATCCGCGCGCGTCGGGTGACCGAGACGTCGAACCACGATTCGTAGGCCTTCTTCGCCGACTGGACGGCGGCGTCGACATCTGCGGTGTCCGCGAGAACCACCCGGGCCTGGACCTGGCCGGTGGCCGGGTTCCAGACGTCGGCCGTGCGGGTGGAAGCGCCGGCGGTGTTGCTGCCGCCGATCCAGTGTTCGATGGTGTTCACGGTAAGGGTCCTCTCGAGGCGGATACGCTTTACAGATAGGGACGTTGGGATTTCTTGGCCCGGTCGTAGACCGCGCGGGCGGCGGTGGTGCTGTCCAGGGCTGATACCTCCGACACCGGCACGTCCCACCAGCTGTTCGATGACGGGACCGGCGCGAGCGGGTCGCTCTCCACGTAGACGACGGTGGTGCGGGTAGCGGCCTTGGCCTTCTCCAGGGCAACGCGGAACTCCTCGATCCCGTCGGCGCGCAGCACATCGGCGCCCAGGCTCTCGGCGTTGGCAGCCAGATCGACCGGGATGTAGGCGCCATCGAGCTGCCCGGTGTTGTGGTCGCGCATCCGGTAGCGCGTGCCGAACCGTTGCGACCCCAAGCTCTCCGACAGCGCGCCGATCGAGGCGAACCCGTGGTTCTGGATCAGGACGATGATCAGCTTGATGCCCTCGGACACGGCGGTGACAATCTCCTGCGACATCATCAAGTACGAGCCGTCGCCGACCATGACGAACACGTCCCGCTCGGGTGCGGCCAGCTTGATCCCGAGGCCCCCAGCGATCTCGTAACCCATGCACGAGTAGGCGTATTCGACGTGGTACTGCTTGGCGTCGCGGGCCCGCCACAGCATCTGAAGATCACCGGGCAGGCTGCCGGCCGCCTGCACGACGACGTCCTGGGCCGCGGACACCTCGTTGACCACGCCGATGATTTCCGTTTGCGCGGGCAGTGGCTGGTGGCCCAGGTGGAACGCCTCGTCCACCACGGCCGTCCATTCGTCACGGTGCGCGGTGTAGGCCGCGACGTAGGCGTCGTCGACCCGGTAGCTGGCCAGCGCCTCGGTCAACGCGAGAATGCCCGACCGGGCGTCGGCGACCAGGGCCGTCGCCGACTGCTTGGCCGCGTCGAAGGAGGTGACGTTGACGTTGACGAACCGCACGTCGGCGTCCTGGAACGCGGTGCGCGACGCGCTGGTGAAGTCGCTGTAGCGGGTGCCGATACCGATGACCACGTCGGCATCGCGCGCCAGAGCGTTGGCCACGGGAGAACCGGTGGACCCGACACCGCCGACCGCCTGCGGGTGGTCCCACAACACCGCGCCCTTGCCGGCGTGCGTGTCCGACACGGGGATCCCGCTCTGCTCGGCCAGGGCCCGCAGCTCATGGTGGGCCTCGGCGTAGAGCACGCCGCCGCCGGCCACGATGAGCGGGCGCTTCGCCGATGCGATCACCGCGGCGGCCCGGGCCACGGCCGCGGGCTCCGGCTCGGGGCGGGCAACGTGCCAGACCCGTTTCGCGAAGAGCTCCTCGGGCCAGTCGAAGGCCTCGGCTTGCACGTCCTGCGGCAGGCACACCGTGACCGCCCCGGTCTCGGCCGGATCGGTCAGGACGCGCATGGCCGCGAGCAGTGCGGACGGCAACTGTTCGGGCCGGTTCACCCGATCCCAGAAGCGCGACAAGGGTTTGAACGCGTCGTTGACCGAGACGTCGAACGAGCGGGGGTCTTCAAGTTCCTGAAGGACGGGGCTGGCCGCGCGGGTGGAGAAGATGTCGCTGGGCAGCAGCAACACCGGGATGCGGTTCGTGGTGGCCAGGGCGGCGCCGGTGAGCATGTTGGTCGACCCGGGGCCAATCGAGGCCGTGCAGGCCAGGGCCTGCAGCCGATTGCGCATCCGGGCGAACCCGACCGCGGCGTGCACCATGCCCTGTTCGTTGCGGGCCAGGTAGTAGGGCAGGTCGGCGTCGCCGGTCTCGCTGCCTTGCAGCAGGGCCTGACCGACACCGGCCACGTTGCCGTGGCCGAAGATTCCGAAGCAGGCCGGGATGAGGCGCTGTTCGTGACCGTCACGTTCGCTGTACTGGCGGGCCAGGAATCGCACCGTGGCCTGGGCGACGGTGAGCCGTACGGTCGTCATCGAATCTCCTTCGCCGAGGTCATGGGTAGGCGGGGGTCGATCGGCTCGCCGGCCCACGAGTCGCGAATCCAGCCGTGGGCGGGGTCGTCGCAGACTTTCCACACCCGTTCACCGGGGCCGGCCATCACGTTCAGGTAGTACATGTCGTAGCCCGGCGCCGCCATCGACGGCCCGTGATACCCGTGCGGGATCAGCACTGTGTCGCCGCTGTGGACCTCCGCGCTCACGTCGATGTCTCGCCCGGGGCCCGACGTGTAGACACGTTGATAGCCGACGCCGTCCGCGCGAGCCGGCCCGCCGGCGGCGATCTCGAAGTAGTAGATCTCCTCGAGCTGCGACTCGACGGCGCTGACCTCATCGTGCTTGTGGGGAGGGTAGGACGACCAATTACCCCCGGGCGTAAGCACTTCAACGGCGATGAGCCGGTCGGCCGCGAACACCTCAGGCGCGCAGAAGTTGTTGACCTGGCGGCTCGCCCGACCGGCGCCGCGCAGCTCGACCGGGACGTCCGCGGCGGCCACGTGACGGGGCGACAGGCGTTGCGTGGCCGACGCTGACGGCAACGCGAAGCGCCCTCCGTGAGGACTGGTGATGGTGGCCGTGCAGTCGCGGGGCAGGTAGACGAAGTCGCTCACCGCGGCGAACACCGAGTCGCGCCCGCTCAGTTCGAAATCGAATTCGTCTCCGTGTACGGTGGCCGCGCCGTGCAGCGGGAGCACGATCATCTCGTCAGTGCCGGTTGCGAACGACGCGCTCTGACCCGGGCTCAGCTCGAGGACGCGCAGGCCGCTGAACTCCCACCCGGCGCTCTCCGGCGTGATCTCCAGCCCGAAGTGCTCGGTCGCGGTGGTGCCGGCGGGCACAAACGGCGGCAAGGTCGGCGGCAACATCGACGCCGGCAGGGTTGACGGCGGCGTCACAGCAGGCCCACGGCGGTGTCCACGGCCGCGGCTACATCGTCCCCGGGGGGATACAGCAGCGACCGCCCGATGACCAGGCCCTGCACCGTCGGTAGCTGCAGCGCTTTCTGCCATTGCGCGTAAGCCGCGTCGGCGTCGGCGGAGACCTCCCCGCCCAGGATGAGCGACGGCAGGGTCGATGACGACATGACCCGCTCCATGTCGGCGACGATCGGCACCTTCAACCAGGTGTAGGCCGAGGTGTTGCCCAGACCTGACGCGATCGCCATCGCCCGGATCATCGCCTCGGGGGTCAGGTCGTTCTTGATGGCGCCGTCGATGCGGGCGGACATGAAAGGCTCGACCATCGCCATGAGCTGGCGGGCCGCCAGGTCCGACACCGCGTTCGCACTGGCCTCCAGGGTCGCCACCGTGGACTGGTCCTTGGGGTCGATGCGGGTGAGCATTTTCCCGCCCTCGAAATTGAAGTCGGCGATGCTCTGAGCGTTGTAGGCGGTGAACCGGTCGTCCATCTCGAACACCGAACCGGCGAGTCCACCGCGATTCATCGACCCGACGACCACCTTGCCGTCAAGTGCGTTCAGCAGGAGCAGATCCTCGAGGATGTCCGGCGTTCCCAGGACACCGTTGACTCCCGGCCGGGAGATCGCCAGGCACAACCGGTCGAGCAGGTCACTGCGATCGGCCATGGCAAACGGGCGAGTCCCGGCCGCGAGGGCGCCACGGGCGGGATGGTCGGCGGCGATCATCATCAGGCAGCCGTGCTCGCCGAGCAACGACTCGGGCCGGAGCCGCTTACCGGCGCGTTCAGCGACCTCGTGGGGGCGGCTGGTCCTGATGTCGACCAAATCGCGAAGTCGCGCGTCAGACATGCGCGTACTCCTCGGTCTTGGCCAGCACCTCTGCCGCCGTGGGCATCGCGTCTGCGCACGCAAGTCGGGATGCCACGATGGCGCCGGCGGCGTTGCAGAAGCGCATCGACTGCTCGAGATTCCAGTGCGAGAGCAAGCTGTGGCACAACGCGCCGCCGAAGGCATCGCCAGCGCCCAGCCCGTTGACCACATCAATGGGTAAGGGTGGTACCTCAACGGTCCGCACACCGTCCGACGCCATCACGCCGGCGGGGCCTTGCTTGACCACGGCGAGTTCGACGCCGGCGTCATGCAAGGCGGCAACTGCGGCGCCCGGCTCACGGACACCGACCGCGGTGTCGCACTCGTCGAGGTTGCCGACGGCCACGGTGGCGAACGGGAGCGCCTGCTGAACCCAGTGGCGTGCCTCTTCACGGCTGGACCAGAACATGTCGCGGTAATCGAGGTCAAGCACCGTGACGCCCGCCCGGCCCCGAGCCCGCAGTGCGGCCAAGGTGGCCTCTCGGCTTGGCTCCTGCGACAACCCCGTCACCGTCACCCAGAACACGTCAGCGGACCGGATCGCGTCGAGGTCGAGTTCGTCGGCTCGGATCTGTAGATCCGGTGCCGTAGGAAACCGGTAGAAGTAGAGCGGGAAGTCATCGGGCGGGAAGATCTCGCAGAAGGTGACCGGCGTCGGTATGACCGGCACCGCGGACACGAACCGATCGTCCACGCCGAACCGGCGGAGCTGGTCGTGGATGAACGCGCCGAACGGGTCGTCACCGGTACGGGTGATGACCGCGGCCCGGCGGCCGTACCGAGCGGCCGCCACGGCGACGTTCGTCGGGCTTCCGCCGAGGTACTTGCCGAACGTCTCCACCTCGCGAAGGGACTTACCGATCTGTAGCGGGTAGATGTCAACGCCGATCCGCCCCATCGTGAGGACCTCGAGATCCGCTGAGCTGACGACCACTGACGCTCCTTCCCATGGACGGGTTGCGGTACGTGGAACCCACGTCGCAGTCGGGGCTGCGCGGCGGTGGACGCACTCTGCCCGTTGCCGGGCTCGGATCGCCGTGCGGCCGGATGAGCGCTAGGCTGCCCCATCACATAGCACTTACCGACTGATGTCAAGCCTTTGTTAGAACATTTCCGGGGGCACTCGTGACCACTGTGGACTGGGACGACGTGGTTGCCGCGCTGCGCGCCTCCGCGTGGGACAGCGCAAGTGCCCTGCCGCTATGGGCGCGCGTGGCGGCGGGGCTGTCCGACCTGGTCAGCACAGACCGCCTGCCGGTCGGTACGCGCGTTGAGAGCGAGGTGACCCTGGCCAAACGTCTTGGGATCTCGCGGCCGACATTGCGGCGCGCGATGCAGGAACTGGTCAATCAGGGTGTCCTCGTCCGTAAGCCCGGCCTGGGCACCCAGGTCGTGAGCCCCGCCGTCCACCGGCCGATCGAGCTCACCAGCCTCTACGACGACCTGGTGAAAAGTGGCCGCGCCCCGCACACCGAAGTGCTGTCCTTCGAAGTCGTACCGGCGTCGGACACCGTCGCGCTCACCCTGCGTATACCGGCCCGCAGCGAGGTGACGACCATGCAGCGGCTGCGCTACGCGAACGGCGAACCCCTGGCGCTGTTGACCAATACGATTCCGACCGACGTGGCCCGGTTCACCCGTTCCGATCTGGCGCGAGGCGGCCTGTACGCGCTGTTGCGCCAAGCGGGCGCGCAACCGAGGACCGCCACCGAGGTAATCGGGGCTCGGGTGGCCACCGCCGAGGAAGCCCGCGTGCTCGGCGTCAAACGTGGCGCCGCCTTACTGACCATGAGCCGATCGGCCACGGGATTCGACGGCCGCGGCATCGAGTACGGCTCACACATCTACCGAGCCGACCGATACGCGTTCGAGCAGAGCGTCAGCCTCCGCTGAGCCGCATTCGGGCACAGTAGTCCAAACAAAGTGCAGACAAAGCCTGAATACGTGTGTATCGTTCGGACCCTTCTTAGATCGCGGTAGTCCTGGTTCTACCTGACCAGGAACTGACGTGCTGCGCGGACGCGTTCTTTCGCGCGCGTCGATCCCGCCGCGGCCCGATCCGGCCTGGAGAACGCGAGCGCCCGCCACCCATGCGTATCGGCTTGATCGGATACGGAACCGGGGGCCGGTTCTTCCACGCACCGTTCATGGACGCAGCCGAGGAGACCGAGCTCGTCGGCGTAGTCACCCGGTCCGAACGGCGCCGTGCCCAGCTTCACGGCGACTACCCACAGATACCCGTCTTCGATTCACCGGCCGACCTTTACGCGACGGGTATAGACGCCGTGACCATCACCACCCCACCCGAGAGCCGCCGCCACCTCGTTCTCGAGGCGCTCGCCGCCGGCGTGCACGTCGTCGCCGACAAACCCTTCGCACCGAACGCCCCCGCCGGCCGCGAACTCGCTGACGCGGCGCGGGCCGCCGATCGCGTGCTGAGCGTGTTCCACAACCGGCGATGGGATACCGACATCCGCACGCTGGCCGGGGTGATCGCCAGCGGGGAATTGGGTGATCTGTGGCGGATCGAGTCACGCTTCGAACTGGACCAGCCGGACCAGCTCGACCTCGGACCTGAAGGCGGACTACTACCCGACCTGGGAGCTCACCTGGTGGACCAGGCGATCTGGCTACTCGGACCCGTCCGCACCGTGCACGCCGATCTCGACTGGACCGGTGGCGACGACCATGACGTCGATTGCGGCTTTGCGGTGACGCTCACCCACCGCTCCGGCGTCCGCAGCTACCTCAGCTCGAGCAAACTCAACCATATGAGCGTTCGGGAACTTCGGGCGTTCGGATCACGCGGCGGTTTCTGGTCTGCTGGTACCGACGTCCAAGCCCAGGCCATCTTCGCCGGCCGTCGACCCAGCCAGGAAGGACAGGCGTGGGGATACGAACGCGAAGAGCTGTGGGGCACGCTCGCCACCGATGCCGGGACTCGCCGAGTTCCGTCCGCCCGTGGTGCGTACCAGGATTTCTACAGTCAGTTCGCGGCCGCGCTGCGAGACGGTCAACCGCCGCCCGTCACGGTCGAGCAGGCGATACACGTGCTCGAGGTCCTGGACGCGGCGCGGCTCAGTGCTACCGACGAACGGGTCGTGTCTGAGCTCGATCCCGGTGCACATCTGGACACCCAGCGTCCATATGTGCACCCGGATCGGGCTAGCGGGGGCTAGAGACGGGCCAACGCGGCCAGCCGGGACAGCGAGCGCAGGTACTTCTTGCGGTAACCACCGGCCAGCATCGGCCCGGGGAACACCTGGTCCAGCGGTTCCCCGGACGCGACGACCGGGATCTGCCGGTCGTACAGGCGGTCGACCAGCACGACCAGCCGCAGCGCCGCAGCTTCGTCGGCCACCGGGTGGACGTCGACCAGCCCGACCAGGCTCACCCCGTCGACCAGGGCTGAGTATCGCGACGGGTGCAACGAGACCAGCTGCGCCATGAGCTGGGCGAAGTCGTCGCGGGTGGCGCCGGCGCGCAGGTCGGTCAGGCGCACCACGTCCGCCGTCGTCCGTGCAACGATCGGCTCACGACGGCCTCGGTGGCGGTAGTCGGGGCCGTCGATGCGCACCGTCTCGAAGCGGTCAGCCAGGCGCTGGATCTCGCGCCGGAAGTCCTCCGCGGCGAACCGGCCCTCCCCCAGCGCCTCCGGCACGGTGTTGGACGTCGCCGCGACGGCCACTCCCCGTTCCATCAGGCGGGCCAGCAGGGTCGACACCAGCACGGTGTCGCCCGGGTCGTCCAACTCGAACTCGTCGATGGCCAACAGCCGGAACTGCGCCAGGGACTCGACCGTGGCGGCGAAGCCGAGCGCGCCGACGAGATGGGTGAGCTCGACGAACGTGACGTACGCGGTCGGCGGTGGCACCGCGTGCCAGAGCGACGCGAGCAGATGGGTCTTGCCGACGCCGAAACCGCCGTCTAGGTAGACGCCGGCGCCCGGCGGCGGGTCCGCGCGGCGCAGCAGACGCCGGCGCGGCGGCGGCTGGCGCAGCCGGTCGGCGAACACGCGCAACGTGGCCAGGGCCGCGCTCTGACTGGGCTGATCCGGATCCGGGCGGTAGCTCTCGAAGCGGACGGCGGTGAACAGCGGCGGCGGTACCAGCTCGGCCACGAGCCGGTCGGCGGCCACGGCGGGCCGTCGATCAACCAGAGCGTCGGCCACGGACATCGAGGTTACCGGCCCCGAATCGGATGCACCCAGGTCCAGCAGGTGGACCTCTCTGCACCGGATTCGGCCAAGATGGACGCGTGCGCCAACTTCTGCCCGAAGCCCGCCCGGCCGCGGATCTGTACGAGGTGTACGGACGGGACTGGCTCGAACCCGGTGGGCTGCGGGTGAACTTCGTCGCCTCGCTGGACGGGGCGGTGAGCGTGAACGGGCTCTCAGCGCCGTTGCAGACCCCGGGCGACAACGCCATCTTCGCCGTGCTGCGCGACCTGGCCGACGTGGTGCTGGTCGGCCGGGGCACGGTCACCGGCGAGGGCTACGGCCCGCTGACCCCGGATCGGCGCCGGGCCGCCGCCCGTCGCGCGCACGGCCTGGGCGCCGACCTGCCGCTGGCCATCGTCAGTGCCGGGCTCGAGCTCGACCCGGACAGCGCGGTGTTCGACCCGCCGGCCGGCGCACCGCGCACCATCGTCGTCACCCGGGCTCAGGCGCCGGCCGACCGGCTGGCCCGGCTGCGGGCCCGCGCCGACGTCGTGGTGGCCGGGGACGACACCGTCGACCTGGCCGCGGCCCGGACCGAGCTGGAGGCGCGCGGCCTGCGGCGCATCCTCAGCGAAGGCGGCCCGAACCTGCTCACCAGCCTGCTGGCCGCATCGGCCGCGGACGAGCTGTGCCTGACCGTGGCGCCGCTGCTGGCCGGGCCGGGCGCGGCCCGGATCGTCGCCGGCCCGCCGTTGCCGGAGCCACGTCGCGGCCGCATCGTCAGCCTGCTCGAGGAGGACGACGCCCTGTTCTACCGCTTCGCCATCGACCGGAAGGCCTGACCCGTGAGCATCGTCTACCCCGACGTGAACGCCGACGAACGCACGACCATCGACCAGTTCCTGGACCTCCAGCGGGCCGTGCTGCTGGCCAAGACCGACGGCCTGGACGCGGACCAACTCGCTTTCCGGCTGCCTACGTCAGAGCTGAGCCTGGGCGGGCTGCTGAAGCACCTGGCGTTCGTCGAAGACGACTGGATCCAGGTCGACTTCCTCGGCCGCGAGCACAGCGAGCCGTGGGCCGGCGCGCCATGGGCCGAGGACCGGGACTGGGAGTTCCACAGCGCGGTCGACGACTCCCCCGACGAGCTGCGCGCGCTGTACCGAGCCGCGTGCGACCGCAGCCGGACCGCAGCGGCTGGACACCCCTTGGCCGAGCAATCGGCCGGGCGCGATCGCCGCACCGGAGTTCCGTGGACCCTGCGCTGGATCCTCACCCACCTCATCGAGGAAACCGCGCGACACAACGGACACGCCGACCTGCTGCGTGAGGCCATCGACGGGCGCACCGGCGACGTCTAGAGCACCCAGACGGATCGCGCACAGCTCGGCTCAGGGCAGCTTGGTCAGCAGCGTCTTGGCCACGGGCACGGCTCCGGTGACCGAACTGCCGCCGCCGTAGATGAAGACGGCGAACGCCACATCACCGCGGACGCCGGCGAACCAGGAATGCGCCTTGGGCGGGTTGGCGGTGCCGAAGTCGGCCGTGCCGGTCTTGCCCCGTATCACGCCCGGCAAGGTGTTCAGGGCGTGGGCGGTGGCTCCGGGCATGGTGACCACGTCACGCATGATCGTGTTCAGGTAGCTGGTCACCCGCGCGGGTTGGGCCACACCGTGTACGGGCGTGCCGCCGGCGACGAACGCCGGGACGACCGACCGTCCGGTGACCGCCGCCCCGGCCATTTCAGCCAGCAACAGCGGGCTGACCAGCACCTTGCCCTGGCCGTACGCGTCCGCGGCAACCTCGTTCGGCGACACCGGCGCCGGTAGCGACCCGGAGTACGCACCCACCGGCAGGTGCGACCAGTCCGCGCCAAGTCCGAGCGCGGCCGCGGATTTACGAAGTGACGTCGTCGAGGGCAGCGCCAGTCCGAGCCGGGCGGCCGTCGTGTTGCAGGAGAACGCGAAGGCTGCCGACAGCGGGATCGTGCCCTTGTTGAAGTTGTTCTCGTTGTGCACGTTCTGACCGTTGACGGTGATGGAACCGGGGCACGCCGCTTTGCTCGACGGGGACAGCTTCGGGTTCGCGGTGAACGCCGCGGTGTACGTCGCGATCTTGAACGCCGAACCCGGCGGGAACTGCCCGACCAGGGCGATGTCGTCCGTCGCCGCGCTGGAGTTCGCGACGGCGAGCACCTGACCGGTCGAGGGTTGCAGCATGACGATGGCGGCGGGCTTCTTGACCGAAGCGAGCGCCGCGTCGGCCGCGGTCTGATCGGCCCGGTCCAGGCTGAGCGTGACCGCCCGACCGGGCGTCGGCGCGGCGACATCGACCAGCTTCACTCCGGTTGCGCCGGTCTGGTCCGACGCGGCGTAGACGGAAAGCCCGGGCGTTCCAGCCAACTGGGTGTTGAACGCGCGCTGCAGGCCGGAGAGCCCGGTCTGGTCGCCTGCGACGACCGCACCCTTGGACGCGTCGATGATTTCTTTCGTCGCGGGACCGACCTGGCCCAGCAACGGCTGGGCGAAGCGGCTGGTCGGGCCGAGCAGCTCGGTGCCGGTGGTGAATTGCGTGCCCGGCAGCGAGTAGATCTTCGATTTGACCTTGAGATATGCGGGTCGGCGCAACGTGATCACCGCGGCGGCCTGGCCCTTCGGGGTGGCCTTGATCGTGGCCAGGATTCCCGCGGCGGAAATGCCGAGGGCCTTGGCCAAAGCCTGGGCCAGCGCCGGGGCGTTGGTGACCCGGGCGGTGTTGACGCTGACCGAGACCACCGCGGTGGGCGTGAACAAAGCCTGACCGGAGCGGTCATTGAGGCCGGCGCGGGGCGCCTGGACGCGCACCGTACGCAAGTGGTTGCCTGCGGTCAGATTGGGCTGCGCGTCACGCACCGACCAGGTGACCTGCCAGCCGCTGTTGGCCTTCGTTGCTTTCGTTCGCGCCACCGGCAGGGTGCCGGTGTACGTCCACTTCGCTGCGGACCCGGGCAGGGTCCACGCAGCGGCGTACGCGATGGTCGACTCGGTCTTGCCGTTCGGTGTCACCGAGTTGATCGTGAAGGTGGCCCGAGCCGTCCCGCCCAGCCCGTCCAGGGAACGTTTCAACGATGCGGCAGCGGTCGCGGAGTCGGTGGTCAACGCACCGGCGGCCACCGTGTTGCCCTTGCCGTACGCGTCGAGGAACGCCTGGGCCACGCTGCGGTCGGGATGCGAGGGCGAACCGCTACACGCCGACAACAGCGCCAGCACGACCGCGAGGACTGCGCCGACCGCCGACGTCCGGGTCAACGCCGATGTCCGGAGGCCCGCGCCCGCCCGCGTCCACGTCCGTGCCGTCACCGCGCGCGTACGCACCGCCCACCTCGCCATCATCTCGTCAGGTCAAGAGCCCCGGTCGCAACAACGAACCGGCTCTGGACCATAACCCGCAGGTACGACGCTCCTCGCTGACGAGGGTCCCTGAAGCAATAGCGGACGAACTGCGGGCCCGGCACTCGTTGAGTGCCGGGCCCGTCCCGTCGTTCCCCCAGTGCTGCGTGGAAGCCGTAGCTCACGCTTTCGTGGTGTACCCACTACCCCCGTAGTCGGTCACCTACCCCCATGTTCAGAGGTGAGCGACTCACGGGTACGCCGATACTTTAGCCCGGCGAACGATATTGCGTCCACGCGGTCCGCGGGTGACGCCCAGGTGGCGCGTTAACGGCCGTGATTGGCGCGGTTGGCGCCCCCGCTTCCGCATGTTCGGAGCTTCGCCGGGTGGCCAACTCGCCGCCGCCAGTCAGAATGACCCCATGAAGCTGCCCGTCATGCCGCCCGTCGCTCCGATGCTCGCGAAAGCAGTCCCGACCATCCCGCCCGGAGCCTCCTACGAGCCAAAATGGGATGGGTTCAGGTCAATTATCTTTCGGGACAACGATGAGGTTGAGTTCGGAAGTCGCAACGAAAAACCGATGACCCGCTACTTCCCCGAACTCGTCGCCGCGGTCAAAGCCGAGCTCCCCGAACGCTGCGTCCTCGACGGGGAGATCGTCATCGCCACGGCCGACGGCCTGGACTTCGAGGCGTTGCAGCAGCGCATTCACCCCGCCGTCTCGCGGGTGACGATGCTGTCGGAGAAGACCCCGGCTTCGTTCATTGCTTTCGACCTGCTCGCCCTCGGCGATGAGGACTACACCGGTCGTCCTTTCGCCGAGCGTCGCGCCGCCCTCGAACAAGCGCTGGCCGGGGTGAAACCACCCATCCACCTCACCCCGACCACCGCCGACATCGACGAGGCTCAGCGCTGGTTCGTGGAGCTGGAAGGTGCGGGCCTGGACGGGGTCATCGCCAAACCACTCAGCGGCACTTACCAGCAGGACAAGCGGACCATGTTCAAGATCAAGCACGTTCGTACGGCGGACTGTGTCTTGGCCGGGTTCCGGTGGCACAAGACCTCGACCGACGCCCAACCCCTCGTCGGCTCCCTGCTGCTGGGCCTGTTCAACGACGAACGTCAACTGCAGCACGTCGGCGTCGTCGGCGCGTTCACCGCGAAGCGCCGCGCCGAACTGGTCGACGAACTCGAGCCCCTGCTGCTGGCTGACGGCGACGAGCACCCGTGGCAGGAATGGGCCAGCGCCGAGGCCCACCAGAGCCAGCGGCTGCCCGGCAACGTCAGCCGCTGGAACGCGACCAAGGATCTGTCTTTCGTGCCGCTGCGACCCGAGCGGGTCCTTGAGGTCAAGTACGAGCACATGGAGGGCACCCGATTCCGCCACCTGGCCCACTTCATCCGCTGGCGTGACGACCGCACACCCGAGTCCTGCACCTACGAACAACTCGAGCAGCCGCTCACCTACGCACTCGACGACATCGTCCCCGGCCTCGGAGATGCGACTGAGCCGTCTTGAGTAATGCACGATGCGACGCCGGATTGCAGCAAACTGTCTGAGTGGATGTCTTCAGCGACAAATTGGTTTCGTGGCGCCAGTACACCGAGACGCCGTGGGCCCGAATCCGCTACGCAGTAGCGGGCGAGTTGCTACTTCGCGAGTGCCGTGCACTCGGAGATCACATCCGAGTGCTGGACGTCGGTGGCGGCGACGGCATGGATGCGCTGCCACTAGCAGAACACGGGCACGACGTGACGATCGTGGACCCTGCTGAGGGGTGGCTCGCTGAGGCTAGGCGGCGAGCGGAGACAGTCGGAGTCCGGATCACAACAGTGCGCGGAGGGTTAGATGACCTCCCAGCAGGTGAGTGGGACCTGGTTCTCTGTCATTTCGTGCTGCGCTACCGACGAAGCGATGCCCTAGACCTCGCCGCCCTTGCGGAGCGAGTGCGCAAGGGCGGCCGGCTATCCATCATGGATGTCAATCCTGCTGCTCGCGTACTGCGCGAGCTGGTGTCGGGTGGCCCGGGTGCAGCCTCGAAAGAGCTCCACGCCGAGCGGGCCACAGTCGAGACCTTCAAGACAGATGCACGCAAGGTCGACGTCGATGCAGTTCGTCGAGGCGCGGAGGCGGCCGGGCTCTACGCTGTCGCCCTCTACGGCAACCGAATCGCGAACGATCTGCTCCTCGACAACGCTCTTAAGTATGACCCCGCCTTCTTCGCGGAACTCTTGGCTTTAGAGCTCGAACTCTGCGAGCTGGAGCCGTTCAATCGAGTCGGATTTGCCTGGCAACTTGTTCTGGAGCGGTGAGTTCACAGCCGCGTTCGGTTGACAAACTAAGTGAATGAATGCCGTCCCATTCTGCTCGTAGGAGGCCCCGGGCGGGATGGTCGGGATTACTTTCGCGAGCATCGGAGCGACGGGCGGCCTGACGGGCAGCTTCATGGGGTCATTCTGACTGTTCGCCGGCGAAGGCGTTGCCGGTTCGGGTGCCCCGGGAAGACGGCGGGCGTAGCTGCTGAAACTGGCACACCCGCGCTGGAATCTAACGGGTAGCAAAACCGACTAAGCGTCGTCGGACATGCCAAGCATGACGTCGACCATCGAGGTGAAGGCGCCGATCGCGCTGAAGCCACCGTCCACGGGGAGCAGCACTCCCGTGATCCAGGCCGCCTCCTCGGAGCCCAGGAAGACGATCGCGTTCGCGACATCTTCCGGCATCCCGGGATGGGCGAGCGCGTTGGCGGCCAGGATCGCCGCGAGCATCTGAGGGTGATCCCAGAACCCGCGGTTCATTGCCGTCGGCAGGAAGCCGGGGAGCACGGCGTTCACGGTGATCCCGTCCCCGCCGAGCTCGGTGGCCAGCGCGCGGGTCATCGCGTGGACCCCGCCCTTGGCCGCGGCGTACGCGGTGATGTTCGCGTTGCCGAACGAGCCGGCGATGGAGCCCAGGTTGATGATGTGACCGGCGGCGCGGCCGATGCGCGGCTGGGACCGCATCGCCCGAGCCGCCACCTTGCAGCCGAGCCAGGTGCCGGTCAGGTCGACCGCCATCTCCTGGTTGAACGCGGCGACGGGCATGTCGTCGATGGGAGACGGCATGACGACGCCCGCGTTGTTGACCCAGATGTCGATACGGCCGTGCCGGTCCACCGCCTGCTCACCGAGCGCGTCCATCTCCTCCGGCGAGGTCACGTCGGCTCGCACGTAGGACGCGACCCCGCCCAGGTCCTCGATCTGCTCGTGGGTGGGCAGGCTCCCCGTTCCCTCGAAGCCGCCGACGGCCGGATCGGGCCGGAGGTCGGCGCAGGCGACCGCGGCCCCCTCGCGGGCCAGAGCCAGAGCTGTGGCCCGGCCGTTTCCCGAACTCGCCCCGGTGACCACGGCGATCCGTCCGTCGAGCTTCCCGGCCCGGGTGCTCATGCGTCAGCGCTCGCGGCGTTGCTCGCAGCTGCCAGCCGGTGCATGAGGGGCGTTCGCTGGGTCATTCGTCCTCCCGGAGCGTTCACTGCGACGACTGCGCGACCGTACGCGATCCCCGCATCGTTGCCAATAGGACGATCCGTTCACGTATGCGTAACCCGCGGGGGTCTTGGTGGCGGCACCGGACCACCGGCCCCCGGCCGCCGGCCCCACGAGGATGCTGCAGGTCCACCCGTTGGCTGGACCTCGGCGAACCGGTTCGCCGGCCCACTCCGAACATGTGCTGACATGACCCGGCCGACGGCAGGGCACCCCGCCAACCCCGGAGTTCTGCCGTGAACACAGCGCCAACCACACCCAGGCTGATCGTCACCGCCGCACCGACGCGGCCGGACGGCATCGTCCTCGTCCTGCACGGCGGCCGCGAGAACGGCCGCTCCCCGGTGCGGGCCAGCCAACTGGCCGTCCTGCGGATGATCCCGATCGCCCGCCAGGTCGCCGCGGCCGGGCACGGGCGGCTCGCGGTGATACGCGTGCTGGACGTCGTGCGCGGCTGGAACGGGGCTGACGCCGCGCCGGTGGGCGACACGCGCTGGGCGGTCGAACAATGCCTGGAACGCTACGGCGACCTGCCCGTCGGGCTCATCGGCCACTCCATGGGCGGACGCGCCGCCATGCGCGCGGCCGACGCACCCCACGTCCGCTCCGTCGTCGGACTGGCCCCCTGGCTCCCGCCGGGCGAACCGACGGCCCAGCTCCGCGGCAAGCGGGTGCTGATCGTGCACGGCACCGCCGACCGGATGACCAGCCCCGACGGATCGGCGAAGTTCGCCCGGTCCCTCGCGGGCGTGGCCGAACGGATCAGTTACGTCAGCGTCCCGGACGAGAGGCACGCGATGCTGCGCCGGCGCGACGCGTTCGACACCGTGGCCGGAGCGTTCACGGCGGCCACCCTGCTCGAAACCGACGGCGAGACCGTAGGCCGCCGAACCAAAAACGGCCGGGTTGCGAACATCATCCGACGGGCGTTGGCCGGCGAGCGCTGGTTGATCGCGTGAGCCCACGAGTCGCTGAGGCAGGAGAGCACCGATGACCGATCGACCCGCCGGGCAACCACGACGCCGCATCGCCGTCGTCGGCGCGGGCGTCGCCGGCCTGACCGCGGCCCACGTGCTCCAGAAATCAGCCGATGTGACCCTGTTCGAGGCCGACGACCGCCTGGGCGGGCACGCGCACACCCACGACATCCAGGACGCCAGCGGGCGCCTGGTCCAGGTCGACACCGGCTTCATCGTCCACAACGAACGGACCTACCCGACCCTGCTGCGCCTGTTCGCCGAACTCGGCGTGGCCACCCAGGACTCGGACATGAGCATGTCCGTGCGCTGCGCCGGGTGCGGACTCGAATACGCGGGCGCCCGCGGCCTGGGCGGGCTGTTCCCCGACCTGGGCCGGCTGCGTGAGCCGCGCTACCTGCGCATGCTCGTCGAGGTCGTCCGCTTCCACCGCCGGGCCCGGGCCGTGCTCACCGATGAGACCGCCAGCGGCACTCAGACGCTCGCTCAGTTCCTCGCCGCCGGACGCTTCTCCCCCTACTTCGTGGGCCACTTCATGACGCCGCTGGTGTCGGCGGTGTGGTCGTGCGCACCAGACGTGGCCGGCCAGTACCCGGCCCGCTACCTGTTCACCTTCCTGGCCAACCACGGCATGCTGTCCGTCACCGGATCCCCGTCCTGGCGCACGGTCGTCGGCGGATCGGCGCGGTACGTGGAGCTGGCCGCGAAGTCGCTCAGCGCCGTCCACACGTCGGCGCCGATCAGTTCGGTCGCCCGCAGCGATGGCGGCGTCACCATCACCGAACGCGGCGGTGAGGTCCATCGCTTCGACGCCGTGGTCATCGCCACCCATCCCGACCAGGCGCTGGCCATGCGTGCGGACGCTACGACGGCCGAGCGCGAGGTGCTTGGTGCCTTCGCCTACTCCTACAACCCGACCGCCCTGCACACGGACACCTCGGTCCTGCCGCGGGCGGAGCGGGCCCAGGCTTCGTGGAACTACTTCCTGCCCAGCTGCGACTCGGACGCCCAGCAGGTGCACGTCACCTACGACATGAACCGGCTGCAGCACCTGGACAGCGCCACCCGCTACCTGGTCACGCTGAACGAGGACGGCAGCGTCGACCCGGACTCCGTGCTCGACCGGATGAACTACCAGCACCCCATCTTCACCCCGGCGTCCGTGGCCGCCCAGGAACGCCTGCCAGATCTCAACGACGGCCGGATCGCGTACGCCGGTGCATACCACGGCTGGGGTTTCCACGAGGACGGCGCGCGGTCCGGAGTGGCCGCCGCGGCCAGCCTGGGCGTGACGTGGTGACCCCGCAGATCGCCGTCCGGGCGGAGCCCTCGCGCGGGACGAACCCGTTGGCGATGGCTGGCGCGGCGCACACAGCGGCTGGTGTCTACGACGTGCGCATCGAGCACGTCCGCCCGGAACCGTTCCGCTACGGGTTTTCCTACGAGATGAGCACGTGGCTGGTCGACCTGGACGCGGTGCCTCGCCTGCCGCGCGGGTTGCGCTGGCTGGCCTCCTTCTCCAGCAAGGACCACATCGGCCGCCCGGGCTCGACCTTGCGGGCCAACGTCGAACGCTTCCTCTGGGCCAACGGCATCGCCCTCGACGGCGGCCAGATCCTCATGCTGAGCACGCCCCGCGTGCTCGGCTACGCCTTCAACCCGCTGTCAGTGCACTGGTGCCATCGACCCGACGGCACGCTGGCCGCGGTGGTGGCCGAGGTGCACAACACCTATGGGGAAAGCCATTGCTACCTGCTGCACCCCGACGAGGCCGGCCGGGCCGACACGGACAAGCAGTTCTACGTCTCGCCGTTCTATCCCGTGGCCGGGCACTATCGCATGAGCGTGCCCGAACCCGGTGACCGGCTGGCCATCACCCTGGCCATGCACCACCAGGACCAGCGGCCGTTCGTGGCCACCATGCACGGCCAGCGCCGCGCCGGGCGCCCCCATCTGGCCCGCGTGCTACGCAGCCCGCTGGCCACCCGCGCGGTGATGTTCCACATCAAACGTCACGGAATCACGTTGTATCTCAAGGGATTGCGGCCCAGCCGTCGTCCAGTCCACCTTGCCCAGCCAGGAGCGAAATGACCACCATCCCTGATCGTGTCGCGCCCGACCTCGTAGGCGGCGAGACCAACGTGGACCCGATGCGGTGGCCGGACGTGGCGACCACGCCGCACCACCCGCTGCGCGCGGCCATCGCCCAGCGGCTGTTCCGGCACGCGGCGGGCAAGCTCCCGATCCGAGTCGTCCTGCCGGGCGGCGAGGTCCTGGGCCTCGGCGATGCGCAGGCGCCGACGATGGAACTGGTCCGACCCGACGCGTTCTACCAGCGGGTCGGCGCCACCGGTCTGATCGGCTTCGGCGAGGCATACATGGCCGGCGACTGGATCGCCCGCGAGCGCCCCAACCTGCACGCCGACGCCGACTCGGCCGATATCGCCGTGGAGGACGACCTGGCCGCGGTGCTCACCGAGTTCGCCGAGCACATGTCCACCCTGATCCCACCGTGGCTGCAACGTCTGCGGCAGGCGGCCCTGCTGCGCGCGCCGAGTGCCCAGGACAACACCGTGCATGGCTCCAAGGCCAACATCAGCCATCACTACGACCTGTCCAACGAGCTGTTCTCGCTGTTCCTTGACCCGTCGATGATGTACTCGTCAGCCTGGTTCGACGGCGACCCGCTCGACACCACCGAGTCCCTGCGCGACGCCGAGCACCGCAAGGTCGACCGCCTGCTCGATGCGGCCGGGGTCACCGACGGCACCAGATTGCTGGAGATCGGCACCGGCTGGGGTGAGCTGGCCATCCTGGCCGCCGACCGCGGCGCCCACGTCACCACGATCACGCTGTCGGCCGAGCAGGCCGAGTTGGCGCGCAAGCGCATCGAGAACGCCGGGCACTCCGACCGGATCGAGGTGCTGCTGCAGGACTACCGCGAGGTGACCGGCACCTTCGACGCCATCGTCAGCGTCGAGATGATCGAGGCGGTCGGGGCCAACCACTGGCCCGAGTACTTCGGGTCATTGCACGACCGGCTCGCCTCGGGCGGGCGAATCGGGCTGCAGGCCATCACCATGCCGCACGACCGGATGATCGCCTCGATGAACACCTACACGTGGATCCTCAAGTACATCTTCCCGGGCGGGCAGATCGCGTCGGTGCAGGCGGTGGCCGAGCAGGCCAAGTTGGCCGGGTTGCGGGTCACCGGCAACTTCGCGTTCGGTCTGCACTACGCCGAGACGTTGCGCCGCTGGCGGGCCACGTTCGAGGCCGAGGCCGACACCGTCGACCGGTTGGGCTTCGACCTGGTCTTTCGCCGGATGTGGTCGCTGTACCTGGCCTACTCCGAGGCCGGCTTCCGCAGCGGCTATCTGGACGTTAACCAGTTCGTTCTCGTCAAAGGAAACCCATCATGAATGTCGCGGAGAGGTTGGCGTCGTTGGTCACGCCGATGTTCGGCGGTGAGCTGCCGATCGCGTTGCGCGGGTGGGACGGTTCCCAGGTGGGTCCAGCGGACGCGCCCGTGCTGATCATCCGTTCCCGTAGGGCATTGCGCCGCCTCATGTGGGATCCGAGCGAGCTCGGCTTTGCCCAGGCGTACATCACCGGCGAGCTCGACGTCGAGGGTGACATCGCCGACGGGTTCCGTCGCGTGTGGCGCCAGGCGCGTGAGCACAAGCTGAGCGGTGCGTCGCTGACCAAACGCGATCAGGGCCGGGCCCTGCTGGCCGCCGCCCGCCTCGGCGTGATCGGGCGCAAGCCGGGCGTCCCCGACTCCCAAGCCGTGCTCTCGGGCACCCTGCACAGCAAGAACCGGGACCGAGCCGCGATCGCCCACCACTACGACCTGTCCAACGAGTTCTACGGCCTGATCCTCGACGCGAACATGGCCTACTCGTGCGCCTACTTCGAGCGTCCCGACCAGCCGATCGAGCAGGCCCAGTCGGCCAAGCTCGACCTGATCTGCCGCAAGCTCGGGTTGGCCCCGGGGATGCGTCTGCTCGACGTCGGCTGCGGCTGGGGTTCGCTCATCCTGTACGCGGCCGAGCACTACGGCGTGCGGGCCACTGGCGTCACCCTGTCCGCGCAACAGCGCGAGTTCGTGGCCAAACGCATCGCCGAGCGCAACCTCGGCGACCGGGTCGAGGTGCGCCTGCAGGACTACCGCGATGTGGACGACCCCGCCTTCGACGCGGTCAGCTCGATCGAGATGGGCGAACACGTCGGCCAGGACCAGTACCCCGTCTACGCGGCGACGTTGTTCCGGGCGCTGCGACCGGGTGGGCGCCTGCTGCTGCAGCAGATGTCACGCCGGGCCGACGCCGCGCCCGGTGGCGGCGCGTTCATCGAGAACTACATCGCGCCCGACATGCACATGCGCCCGTTGCCGGAGACGCTCGGTTTCCTGGTCGACGCCGGGTTCGAGCTGCGCGACGTCGAGGCGATCCGCGAGCACTACGTGTGGACGGTCGAGGCGTGGATCGAGACGTTCGAGTCGCACTGGGCCGAGGTCGTGGCCATGGTCGGCGAGGAGACTGCCCGGGTATGGCGGCTGTACCTCGTCGGCGGGGCGTTGTCCTTCGAGGAAGGCCGGATGGGCGTCGATCAGATCCTGGCCGTGCATACCGGTATCGAGGGCGCGAGCGACATGCCCGCCCGCCGGCCGTGGGCGCTCTGACCGCAGCGCATGATCAGTCAGTACCTGGTTTGATCAAGAGGTGAACCATTCCACCGTCGTGGCCTCGGCCGGATTCGACGGCCACGGATTCCTGCGCTCCTTGCCGTGGACCGTGGCCGCCATCGTCGTCCTTCTGCTCATCACGTTTGCGTGCGCGCTGCGGGCCGGACGGCACAACGTCATCGACACTGCGTGGGGGCTGGGCTTCTGCGTCGTCGCGGTGACGACGTTCCTGACCAGCCCGGCCGACGGATCCGGCGTGCGTCGGTACGTGCTGCTGGTGATCGTGCTCGCGTGGGGCCTGCGGCTCGCCTGGCACATCGGGCGGCGCAGCCTGGGTAAGGGCGAGGACCCGCGCTACACCGAGCTGCTGGACAAGGCCGAAGGCAATCGGACCTGGTACGCGGTCAAGGTCATCTACCTGGGCCAGGGTGCGTTGGTCTTCTTCATCTCGCTGCCGGTGCAGGTCGGCATGTACGAACACGGCCGGTTCCTCGTGCTGGGCTGGCTGGGCGTCGTCCTCTGGGCCATCGGGTTGTACTTCGAGGCCACCGGTGACCGGCAGATGTCCTTGTTCCGCGCCGATCCGGAGAACAAGGGCAAGCTCATCGACGTGGGCCTGTGGCGGTACACCCGGCACCCGAACTATTTCGGTGACGCCTGCGTGTGGGCCGGCATCTTCCTGATCGCGGCGGAACGCTGGCCCGGTGTGCTGACCATCCTGTCGCCGGCCGTCATGATCTACCTGCTGGCCAACGGCAGCGGCAAGAAGGTCCTGGAGCGGTCGATGAAGAAGCGACCCGGTTACGAGGACTACATGCGCCGTACCAGCGGCTTCTTCCCCTTACCGCCGCGACGTACCGAGCACGCTCAGGGTTGACCGGTCGCGGTTACGGGCTCCGCGACCGCGAGATCGGCCGCCTCGGCCCTGATGCGGTCGCTGACCTGCTGCTCGCCCTGAACCACGTCGAAGTACGCCGTCACCTTCTCGTACGGCCGGATCCGGGTCACGATCTCCGGCACCTCCTCGGACAGCACGAACACGATCGGTGCCTGCGCGGCAACCGGCGCCGTGCTGGGCGCCGAGTCGCTGATGACACCCGCGATCACGCCTTCAGCGGACACGGCGGCGCCGGTCTCGACCAGCAATTCCTCACGACGCACGGTGACCTCGACCATGCGGGTCTCGCTGACGATGCGCCGGCGTAACCGGACATGACCGGCCACGACCCATCCCGCCCCGACGTTGAGCTGCTCTTTCCGACAATGCGTGCGCGACGCTTGGGTCGCTCGCAGGTTAGACCCATCAGGCGGTGAGACGTCGCACGGGCACCACCTGGGCACTGGCGTGCGACGTATCAGGGGTTTGGGTGTCTAACCCCTGACCGCTCCGGCGTTCCAGCCGGACGCGACCGCGGGCCACACGAACGGGAGATCAACATGACTGACACCACCTACGGGGCGACCTCAGACCGTGCATCAGAGGATGTCGAGCTGGACAAGCCTTCCACTGCCGATGCACCGGACGAGGCTGGGCAGGTATCGGCGTGGGATTCGGCCCAACGCCGCCTGGCTTCGGCCCGTACCTCGATCGGCGACGTCACCAGCCGAGCCAGGACCTCGGCCATACTTGCCTCCCGGCGCCCGGCCGGGCCGTCTGCAGACCGGGGCGACGCGCCGGCCATAACGCTGGCCGACCGGGCCCAGGCCTACCGAGCGCACATCGTCAGCGCGGCCGTCGCGGTCGCGGCGCTACTCGCCGTTGTGCTCAAACGACGGGCCTCCGCGCATGACGTCGCCGACGATTTTGATTTGGGGGAATGGTCTTTGCACGCAGAGCCAGTTGACGAGTGACGCCGAACCGTCGCTGGCCCCGTGCGCCGGTTACTTACGAAGAACCGACCGGCCGGTTAGGTGCGCGGGGTTAGGTGCGCGGGTTACGTGCGCCGGATCTCGGCGCCGTACACGGCGGCCTGCGTACGTCTCTGCATGCCCAGCTTGGCCAACAGGCCCGATACGTAGTTCTTCACCGTCTTCTCGGCCAGGAAAAGGGTTTCCGCGATCTGCTTGTTGGTCATCCCGTCGGCGATGAGCCCCAGGACTTCACGTTCACGCTCGGTCAACGACGCCAGCCGCTGGTCCTGCGGCTTGCCTTCGCGTAGCCGGGCGAGCAACCTCGCGGTGGCCGCCGAATCCAGCAGGGACTTGCCGGCCGCCACCGCCCGGATGGCGTCGACCAGGAAGAGACCGCGCACCTCCTTGAGCAGGTAGCCCGCGGCGCCGGCCATGACCGCGGCGAAGATGGCGTCGTCATCGTCGTAGGACGTCAGGATGATGCAGTTGGTCTCCGGCAGCGACGAGCGGATGTCACGGCACACGTCGATCCCGTTGCCGTCGGGCAGTTGGACGTCGAGCAGGGCGACGTCAGGTCGGACCGCGGGGATACGGGCCACGGCTTCGACCGCGGAGCCGGCCTCGCCGACGACCTCGATGTCGGGTTCGCCGGACAGCAGATCGGCAATCCCCCGTCGCACGATCTCGTGATCGTCGAGCAGGAACACCCGGATCACCGCCACGGCGGGCGGTTGAGCACCGGTCAGGTCAGCGGAATCGACCATCGCAACATCGTCCCCCTGACGTTCTCTGCGTCGGCGCTGGGCGTGGTCGGCGCGGGTGCCCCGATCTGCAGGCTGCCGCCGTGGCGTTCGGCTCGTTCGCGCAGGTTGGCCAGCCCGCTCCGCCGTCGCGTTTCGCCCATGCCGATGCCGTCGTCGGTCAGTTCCAGTACGAGTTCACCGGCGGAATAGCGCAAGGTGGCGACGGCCTGGCTGGCCCCGGCGTGCCGGGCCACGTTGGTCAGCCCCTCCCGCAACACCGCGACGACATCGTCAATGGCATCTACGGGAACGGCCGTGTCCACCGGACCGGCAAAGCTGATGCTGGGCTGGTACCCGAGCACCGGCGCCAGTTCGGAGACGACGCTCAGCATCTGCGCACGCACCGCACCGACCCGGGGGGAAATCGGTCCGCGCAGACGGAAGATCGACGTCCGGATCTGACGGATGGTCTCGTCGATGTCGTCCACGACCTGGGAAAGCCGGGCGACCCGAGGGTCGTGGCCGAGACCCGACGCAATGCTCTCGACCGTCAGCCCGGCGCCGAACAACCGCTGGATGACATGGTCGTGCAAGTCCCGGGCGATCCGATCGCGATCCTCGAGCAACGCGACCCGTTCCCGGTCCGAGCGCGCGTCGCTCAATTCCAGCGCCAGCGCGGCGTGGTTGGCGAAGGTCGTGGCCATCTCCAGATCCGCGGACGTGAACAACGGCCGGCCCTGCAGCCGTCCGACCACCAGCGCACCGCGGGTGCGGGCCATACCGACGAGCGGGAGAACCATCAACGGGCCGAGCGGTATGTGCTCGCTGAGGTGGACGGTGTGTTCGTGCTCGAGGGCCATGTCGGGAATCAGCACCGGCTGGCCGGTCTCGATGACGATCCACGACACCGTCCCGTCGACCGAATAGCTCAACCCGCGAAGCTGCTCGGCACCGGCTCCAGTCGCGACCTCGACCATCAACCGCCGGCCGTCCGACGTCGGCAGGACGACGTTCACCGCGTCCGCTTCGGCAATCTGCTGCAGGCGCCGGGCGATCACCTGCAACGGTTCTTCGCCGTCGCTGGCCAGCAACTGCCGGGTGATCTCGGTGGAGGCCCGCAACCATTCCTGGCGGCGGTGGGCCTCCTGGAAGAGCCGGGCGTTCTCGATCGCCACACCGGCGGTGGCGGCCAGGGACGCGATCATCTCCTCGTCCTCGTCCGACACCTGGTCGTGGTCGTAGCCAGTGAGGTAGATGTTGCCGAAAACCTCACCCCGGACCCGGATCGGGACGCCCAGGAAACTGTGCATGGCCGGATGGCCGGCCGGGAAGCCGACCGAACGCGGGTCGAGGGTCAGGTCGGGTAGCCGAATCGGGCGCGGGTCGTCGATCAACGCCCCGAGCAGACCCTTGCCTTCCGGCAGATGCCCCATGGCGGCAACGGTGTCGTCGTCGATGCCGACCTGAACGAACTGTTCGAGCCCGCCGCCGGGTGCCAGCACCCCGAGCGCTCCGTACCTGGCGTTCACCAGCTCGCAGGCGGCCTCGACGATCCGACGCAGTACCACTGGCAGCGTCAGGTCGCCGATGATCGATCGGTTGGCGCGGAGCAGCCCCTGCAGGCGCCGCTGGGCCGCAAGCACGCTCTCACTGGAGACGTCGAGCCAGTCGGCGACGTCACTCTCGCCGGTCTGGGCGTACGCATCTGACCGCGACTCGGCCCAGGATCCCGGCTCGAGCCCGGCGTGTGCATCGTCAGGAGCGTCCGGACGGGCTGTCGCCATCACCTTGATCGTATCCGCCCGAGCAGGTACCCGGCGGGAAGGCGCCGGTCAGCCGGGCCGTCCGCCGGTCACGCCGCTTCGGTGAGCATGTCGATGAGCCGGCGCCGACGGGTGGCCGGCGTGGTGGGCGCGCGGCCGACGCGCAGCAGGACGTGGGGCTGCATCGTCAGCCGTAGCTCCCGACGCAGCATGGCCCGGGTGTTCGGCATCTCGATGAGCTGGGTGATCGGGCTGACCGCGTAGCCGTGTCGCTCGGCCTCCAGCAGCAGGTGCTCCAGGCCCTCGCCGGCCTGCAACCACGCCACGCGCGAATCCTCCGCAGTGCCCAGCAACACCAGGCACTGGTTCATCCCGGAACGCGTCTCGGTCGGCAGCTCACCGGCGCCGATGGTGTCGAACTCGCGGACGGGGACGTCGTCGTGTCCGCCCGCGGCGCCGTACGGGATGGCCGACGCCGGCACCCCGTCGTTACGCAGGTCGTCGCCGGTGGTCCACATCCGCAGCTCGGCCCGGTAGGCCGGATCGGCGTTCTCCTGGGCGTCGGCTCGCTGGCTCTGGACGGCCACGGCGACCCGATCCTCGGCCCGCGTGATCGGCATGAGTTCCGCGCTTTCGGCCGACGCGGCGGCCACGAGCACATCGACGATCTCCGGTGGCACCACCTCGGCGCCGAACTGACGCCGGTTGGTGCGGCGCGACTCGACCAGTGCATCCAACGGCGCCAGCGCACTCGGGCCGGTTGCGAGTGGGTCGAGCTGCACGGTGATCCGGGCGAGCAGGTCCGGCCGGGTCGGGTCGGGCAGGCGTTCGACGCGAGCCTGGTAGCCGCTCGCGGCGAGGGACACCCGAGCGTTGAACAAGGCACACCCGCAGCTGATCAACATTTGCCGCCCGGACGGATCCAGGACCTCGAGTCGCCGCGTCGGGTCGGCATGGATCTCGAGGGCGTCACCGTCCAGCACGAACCGCCACGGCTGGGTGTTGTGCACGGACGGCGCGAGCGTGGCTCGGATCGCGGCCCGGCGCAGGGCTTGGGTCGACGTGCGGCTGATTGTCGTGCTGGTGGTCGTCGTCGTGGTCGCGCTCATCGACCTCGTCCTCTCGTCAGTCGTGCCTTGGTTCTCCTGACGATGCTCCGAGGGCACCAGGGTGAGGCAGGGCCGAACGTCCCGCGCCGACAGTTCTAAAGTCACGAGCGGGTGCTGCGTCGCTCGCCTCGGTGGGCTCGTCCACCGGACGGCCCTGTTCCCGGCGCAGCAGGTCGATGGTGTGATCGACCAGGAGTTGCGCCAGGGCGAGATCAGTCCCGGTGAGCTGGTACTCGGGGTTCCACAGGTGCAGTACGGTGCCGCGGAAGCCGGGCCCGGGGGCGCTCGCCGGCTCGACGAACGAGGTCTGTACGGCGTGATCGCTCACCCATTGTCCTGACCACGAGTCGCGCACCCGGGTCTGGCGATGCTGCTCATCGCCGACGAACGGCGCGCCGGTGATGGGCCGTTCGATGCGATAGGTGGCCAGACCGATCTCTTCGACGACGATCTGACACCGGTCGCTGAACAGGGGCACCGACAGCGCGGCCAGGCTGGTGAACACCAGCGCCGGCCACTCCGACGGGATGAGGCCGCGCAGTCCGTCCATCACGGCGTCGGCGTGGTTGATGCGAACCGCGGTCCGGCCCGAATTGCCTAATTCTGGACGATCGAAAGACGTCATGGTGATCCCGGAGGGCGGGGCGTTCACCGTGGTGTCCGGCGTGGAGCTGCTGCCATGGTTCAGCGGCGTGTGCGGCCGAACCGTTCCGGACCAGCTGAGATTCTCAGCCACTTGCATCTTACCTCTCGGCGCAGGCCCGCCGAACCATTCAGCCCGATACGCACCAGCCCGACTGCGGGCCGAACGTCTCGCGAACTGGTGACGTTGGTCCCCTCGCGGCCGGGCCGTTGTCCTCAGGCGCCGAGCGTCTCGTTGAACCAGGATCGGTGATGACTGATGCCAGTCACGAGAAGCCCGCAACGAGAGGATCGACCATGTTCACTCATCATTCGCCCAGCCCGATGGTGGAGCACCCCGAGCTGGTGTCGTCGCCCGTGGCGATGATGACCAGCACGGCGGCCCGCGCCCTGGCCGTCCTGCGGATAGCCACCGGGTTCATCTTCCTGTGGGCGTTCCTGGACAAGACCTTCGGTCTGCGCTACTCGACCCCCTCGGCGAAGGCCTGGATCCACGGCGGCTCACCGACCAGGGGTTTCCTCGCTTCCGTCGAGGTCGGCCCGTTCCAGTCGCTGTTCCATTCGATCGCCGGGACCTGGTGGGCGAACACGCTGTTCATGCTCGGCATGCTCGGGGTGGGCTTGGCCGTCATCGCCGGGGTCGCATTGCGAGCCGCCGCGGTGTCCGGCGTCATCCTGGTCGCCGGCATGTGGCTGGCCGAGTTCCCGCTGGCCCAGCACACCAGCGCCGGTGCGCCCAGCGGTTCGACCAACCCGATCGTGGACTACCACTTCCTCTACGCCGCGGCTCTCATCGTCCTGGCGCTGACCTACGCCGGTTCCACGTGGGGCCTGGGCAAGGTCTGGGCCCGGGTTCCGTTCGTACACCGCCACCCGTGGGCGCTCTGACCGCACGCGTCCGTCCCAATCCGCCCGATTACCCAGGGAGCCCTCATGAGCATCTATTCGCCTGAACTTGCACCTGACCCCGTCCACGTCGCCGCCAGCTATGCCGATGCGATCGTCGTGGGTGTCGACGGTTCACCGGCATCACAACAGGCCCTGCGCTGGGCGCGTTTCCTCTCCGAAACGACCAACAGCCCGTTGGCCGTCGTATCGGTGTGGGACCCGTCCGGTGTGTACGGGTGGGCGGCAGGGAGTTGGTCGGCCATGCCCGTCGATTGGAACCCGTCGCTGGAGGCCCAGCGGAGCCTGGATTCGACGGTTGACGCCGTGTTCGGAGTCCAGCGACCGGTCGGGCTCAAGTCGGCGGTGGTCGAGGGCAACGTGGCCCGGGTGCTGCTCGAGGTCACCCGCGGCGCCCGCATGCTCGTGGTCGGCAGCCGCGGGCACGGTGGGTTCGCCGGGCTGCTGCTGGGCTCGGTAAGTTCCGCGTGCGCCGAGCACGCCACGTGTCCGGTACTCGTGGTGCACGGCCACACGCCGCCTCCGCCGGCCTGAGGTTCGCACTCCGCGCCCGCGAGGGACGCTGGAACGGTCGCTAACGCGTCCCGCCGAGGCGCGGAGTGGGTACGGCCCGGGCGCTAGCCTGTGGGCGACATGGTCGTCCTCTTCGCGTTGTTGGCCGCGGCGAGCTACGGGGTCAGTGACTTCCTGGGCGGGTTCGCCTCACGGGCGGCCAAGGCGCTCACCGTGTTGTTGCACAATTACCCGGCCGGCGCGCTGGTGATGATCGCGCTGTTGCCGCTCTTTCCCGGCCCGGTCTCGATGTCGACGTTGCTGTGGAGCGTGGCCGGCGGCGCGGCCGGGATGACCGGCGTGGGGCTGATGTACTCGGCGATGGCGGTCGCGCCGATGAACGTGATCTCGCCCGTCACCGGCGTGCTGGCCGCGGTCGTGCCCGTGCTGGCCGGGGTCGTGCTGGGTGAACGCCCGGCGGTGCTGGTCTGGCTGGGGATGGTACTGGCCCTGGTCGCGGTCGTGCTCATCACCCGCTCTCCGGACGACCATCCGCACGGGCCGTTGACGCGCGTCTCGGTGTTGATGGCCCTCGGGGCCGGGGTCGGCTTCGGGATCTATTTTGTCTGCCTTTCACGCAGCGATACCGACTCCGGGCTGTGGCCGGTGGTGATCGCCCGGGTCGCCGCGTCGTTGCTGCTCCTGCCGGTGGCGTTACGGGCCGGCGCGGTGAGCCGCATGCCGGCCCGGATCACCCTGCTGGCGTTGACCGCCGGTGCCGTCGACGCCGCGTCGAACCTGGCCTTCCTGCTGGCCAGCCGGCACGGCTACCTGTCCGTGGCCGGCGTGATCACCGCGCTGTATCCGGCCGGCACCGTGCTGCTCGCCATCGTGCTGCTCAAGGAACGCACCGGGCGCATTCAGTGGCTGGGCATGGGCATGGCCGTCGTGGCCGTCGTCCTCATCACCGGTTGACGTTCACCTGCTCAGCCGGACCTACCAGACGATCGGCTGGCTGACCCGGTGTGGGTGGACGGCCTACCAGGCGTAGTCCTCGGGCGCGGGCTGGTGCCCGGGAAAGATCTCGTCGAGGCGGGTCAGCGTCTTGTCGTCCAGCTTCACGTCGAGCGCACGGAGGCCGGCGGTCAGCTGGTCCATCGTGCGCGGGCCGACGATGGGCGCGGTGACGGCGGGCTGGTGCAGCAGCCACGCCAGCGCGACGTCACCCGGTTCGTGTCCCAGTTCGGCCGCGAAGTCCTCGTACTGCTCGATCTGCTCCCGGTGCTGCTCCACCGCCTGCTTGGCCCGGCCCTCCAGGCGCCGTCGCCCGTCGCGGTCCTTGCCCAGCACCCCGCCGAGCAGTCCGCCCTGCAGCGGCGACCACGGGATGAGCCCGAGGCCGTGGTGCTCGACGGCGGGAATCACCTCGCGCTCGATGTCGCGCACGATCAGGTTGTAGATCGACTGTTCGCTGACCAGGCCGAGGAAGTTGCGGCGCGCGGCCGCGGCCTGCGCGTCGGCGATGTGCCAGCCGGCGAAGTTGCTGCTGCCGGCGTAGAGGATCTTGCCCTGCGCCACCGCGACCTCGATCGCCGGCCAGATCTCGTCCCAGCCGGTGGCGCGGTCGATGTGGTGGAACTGGTAGAGGTCGATGTAGTCGGTCTGCAGCCGGCGCAAGCTCGCGTCCAGGGCGCGGCGGATGTTCAGGGCCGACAACTTCTCCTCGTTGGGCCAATCGCCCATACCGCCGTAGACCTTCGTCGCCAGCACGGTCTTCTCGCGCCGCCCGCCACCCTGGGCGAAGAACTCCCCGACGATCTCCTCGGTGCGTCCCTTGCCGACGTCACGGCCGTAGACGTTCGCGGTGTCGAAGAAGTTGATGCCGTGCTCGTGCGCGGCGTCCATGATCGCGTGCGAGTCCTCGACGCTGGTCAACGGACCGAAGTTCATGGTGCCGAGGCACAGGCGACTGACGGACAGGCCGGTTCGGCCGAGGTGGGTGTATTCCATGACGCCACTCTGGCACGGCTCATTCCGCGCCGAAACGGCCGGTCCGATCCTCCGCGCGGCGCGGCATCATGTGGGTGTGCCCGAATTGGTGGAACCGGTCGCCCCGCCCGGACGCCTGAGCTCGCTGGCCCAACCCGTTCTCGTCGTCGACGAGTTGGTGCTGCGGCCGTGGCAGCCCGACGACGTTCGCGCCGTCGTGGCGGCGTACCAGGATCCGGAGATTCAGCGGTGGCACGTCCGGTTCATGACGGAACCGGAAGCCCAGGCCTGGGTGCGGTCCTGGGCCGACAAGTGGCGGGCGGAGACCGGCGCGGGCTGGGCCGTCGTCGACGGGGACACGGTGGTGGGGCGGACCGGACTGCGGACGATCGATCTGGCTGCGGGTCACGGCGAGGCGGCGTACTGGGTGACGCCGTCCGGGCGGGGCCGCGGTATTTCCGCCCGGGCGCTGATGGCCGTCAGTGAATGGATGTTCGTTCTCGTTGGTCTGAACCGCATCGAGCTCGAGCACTCCACCGCCAACCCGGCGTCCTGCCGCGTCGCGCTCACCGCGGGCTACGCCGCCGAGGGCACCAAGCGACGCGCCGTACGCCACGCCGACGGCTGGCACGACATGCACCTGCACGCCCGCCTCAACCCAAACCCGAGTTGTTCGACGTGAGATAGCCCGCCGAGAGTCGAACCGGAGATGGTCCATCCGATGATGGTTGCTTGGTACAAGCAACTTCGGCGTAGGGTGAGGGCATGGCCGGTTCCGTGGTGCCCGGATCAGACCTGGCCCGGCAGCTGGAGAGGACGTTTCGCCTGCTGGGCAAGCGGATCTACCGCACCAGCCCACGTCGAGCCCTCGACGGTGGGCCTGATCTGGACCACGCAGCGATCTCACTCCTGGCGATCCTGGAGGATCAAGACGAGATGCGGCCGTCCGACATCGCCACCGCGCTGGAGATCGACCAGTCCACCGTCAGCCGACAGCTGCAACAGCTCGAGAAGCTCGGTCGCGTCGCACGACGGGCCGACCGCGGGGACGGCCGGGTATCGCATATCCGGCTCACCGAAGCCGGTCGCCAGAGCCTGGCCGCCGTCCGTGTCGCCCGGGCCGCGATGCTCGATGACGTTCTCGCCGGATGGCGCGAAGCCGACCGTCGCCAGCTCAACCTGCTGCTCGAACGACTGCACCACGATCTCGCGGCGGTGCCGATCTCGGCGTCGCCGAATCGACCGGGGCCCCCGGCACCAACACCGAACGGAGAGAGTCGTCGATGACTGCGCCGACCGTAGGGACTGCTGAGGAGGCCGGCCTTACCCATAAGCAGATCCTGGTCATCATGTCCGGACTGATGATGGGCATGTTCCTTGCCTCCCTGGACCAGACCATCGTGTCGACGGCGTTGCCGACCATCGTGGGCGACTTCCACCGCAGCGACCTGCTGTCCTGGGTCATCACGGCCTACCTGTTGGCCAGCACCGCGTCGACCCCGCTGTGGGGCAAGGCGGGTGATCTCTACGGACGCAAGCGCGTGTTCCAGTTGGCGATCGTGGTGTTCCTGGTGGGCAGCACGCTGTGCGGGGCCGCGCAGAACATGCTCGAGCTCATCGCGTTCCGCGGGCTGCAGGGCATCGGCGGTGGCGGCCTGATCTCGCTGGTCTTCGCGATCATCGGTGACGTGATCCCGCCGCGCGAGCGGGGTCGCTACCAGGGCTACTTCGGGGCGGTGTTCGGTGTCTCCAGCGTGGTGGGGCCGCTGGCCGGGGGCTTTGCCGTCGACAACCTGAGTTGGCGCTACATCTTCTACATCAACCTGCCACTCGGCATTGCCGCGCTCATCGTCACCAACCGGGTCCTGCGTCTGCCGAAGCGAACCCGACACGTCCAGATCGACTGGTGGGGTGCGCTTCTGCTGGTCCTAGGCGTTTCGTCCATCCTGCTGGGCACGCAGTCCGGCGGCACCGATTACCCGTGGGGATCGTGGCAGATCATCGGGCTGTTCGTGCTGGGCGTGGTGTTCCTCGTCGGCTTCGTGATCAGGGAACACGTCGGCCCAGAACCGATCCTGCCGCTGGGTCTGTTCAAGATGCAGATCTTCACCGTGTCGAACATCATCGCGTTCGTCAGCGGTGTCGCCATGTTCGGCGCGCTCGCCTTTCTGCCGCAGTACATGCAACTCGTGCACGGCGTCTCGGCCACCGCATCCGGCCTGCTGTTGCTGCCCCTGCTGATCGGCCTGCTGGTGATGAGCATCGGCTCGGGCCGATACATCTCGGCCACCGGAAATTACCGGTGGTTCCCGCTCGTCGGCACCATCCTGGTCACCCTCGGGTTGTGGCTGCTGACCTTTGTCGGTGCGCACACGTCCCTGGCCATAGTGGGGTTGTACATCCTCGTGTTCGGCGCCGGCTTGGGCTTGTTCATGCAGGTACTGACGTTGGTCGTTCAGAACGCCGTCCCGATGAGACAGATGGGCGTCGCCACCTCGTCCGTGACGTTCTTCCGATCGATGGGTGGAGCAATTGGAGCATCGGCACTCGGCGCGGTGCTCACCGCCCGCATCGCCTACGAGTTCCCGCATTACCTGCCGGCGGCAACACTGGCCAGCGGAGGCGACAAGGTGTCCCAGCTCGTGCAGAGCCCGGCCGCGTTGAACGCGTTGAAGCGCACCAACCCCGCCCTGCACGAAGGCATCATCCAGGCGTACTCGCACGCCATCGACCGGGTGTTCCTGATCGCCATGTTCGTCTCGGTCCTCAGCGTCATCGCCGCGCTGTTCATCAAACAAGTGCGACTGCGTGGCAGCAACGAACCCGCCGCTCCCCCGCCGGCCGAACCCGCCGTCGTCGGCGCCGCCACAGTCGTCGATACAGAGGGGACGCACTAATGCCTGGTGTCACGATCACGGCTGACTACGGAGCCGGCGGGAGCTACGTCGCCCCCGCCGTGGCGAGAGTCCTCGGCCTGCCCATGCTCGATCGGGCCATCAGCACGGACGTGGCGGCCAAGCTGCATGTATCCGTACAGGAAGCCACCGGCGCTCAGCTCAAACGGTCTCTCGTTGGCCGGTTCTTCGACGTGCTGGCACCCCTGTCCGGCGGGGTGCTGGGCGCCGGCACCGATGCCGCGCCCCCCACGGACGACTTCCCACCCCACGACGACGCCGACATGTTCCGCGAGCAAGCCGAGGCAATCATGCGCCAGGCTCTGGTGTCGGGCGCAGTGATCCACGGCCGCGCCGGCGCCGCCGCCTTCCAAAACGAACCGGGCGTGCTGCACGTCCGTCTCATCGGCAGGCTCGAGGCTCGGATCGCCCAGGGCGCCAAACTCGAACGCGTCTCACTCGATGAGGCTCGGCGGGCCCAGCCGCAGGTGGACCGGGCCCGCGCCCACTACGTCCGGAGGCTGTACAACGTCCGCATCGACGATCCCGCCCTGTACGACCTTCAGATCGATAGCACCCAGATACCCCTGGATACGTGCGTGGATCTTATCGTGGCGGCGTACCGATCAGTTCGCGTCAGCCGCACCCCCGGATAGCTCAAGATCATCCGAGCGTCGCACAGCCTCTACTTACGTTAATGTTGTCGGAGCACTCCACGGGGAGTTGAACGCGATGGCATCGGCGGCCGGCCGGATGCCCGTATTTAGGGATCTCATTCGTGTCTGCCCCCGGGTACCGTGCCATGTCTCGCCTCGTCGCCCTTCCCGCAGTAGCGGTGCTCGTGGCCGGTGGGTCGATGTTCCTGTCTACGGCGGCGAGCGCGGCCCCCACGTCGCCGTGCACGAACAGGTCCATACCAGCGCTGCAGAGCACCGTGACCTGTGGCACCCCGGGCAGCTACATCCTCTTCCCCCCGACCGGAACGACCTCGGTCAGCCTCGACGCGATCGGTGCCGGCGGCGGTGCGGGATATCCCGCCCGCGCCCACATCGGCGGTAACGGCGCGGAGGTGACGGGCACAGCTACGCTCCCGCCCCAGACTTACGCCCTCTACGTCATCGTGGGTGCCGCCGGCACCGGTGACAATCACGGCACCGGCACCGGTGGCAAAGCCTCGGCCGTGATAGCTCTGGACGGCGACTTTGACGTGCTGGGCAAGCTCAACGTCGCCGGCGGCGGGGGCAGCGGCGCTTACAACGGCGACGGCGGGAACGCCGGTTCGCCCGGGACAAGTGACAACGCCCAGGCCGTGTCGGGACCAGGGGCGTCCGGCACTGGCCCGACCGGAGGCGCCGGCGGCACGGGGAACTACGCCGCCGGAACTGCAGGTGGCAGCGACACCGGCGGGAGCACGGTGGCCGCGGGCGGCAACGGCGGTGCGGTGCCGGGTGGTGCGACCGGTGGTGGCGGCGGCGGCGGTTACGGCGGCGGCGGCGGCGGCGGTGCCAGCAGGGGCAGCATCCTCAGCAGCAACGTGGCCGGCGGCGGCGGCGGATCGTCATTCGCGTCATCTCGGTTGACCTCAGCCACGGTCACCGTTGCGTCCGGGACCGGCGGGATCCAGCTACCAGGTCTGGTGGCCGGCGACGGCAGCCCCGGACGGGTCACGCTGACCTTCAACGGGGTGGCCGTGCCGGGAGCCCCGACATCCGTGTCAGCTACGCCAGGTGACCACCAGGCGTCGGTGTCGTTCACGGCGCCAGCCAGTAACGGCGGGTCGGCGATCACCGGTTACACGGTGACGTCGAGTCCGGGTGGGTCGACCCAATCCTGCGCAACCAGTCCGTGTGTGATCACGGGTTTGACCAACGGCACCGCCTATACCTTCACGGTGCATGCGACCAACGTGAACGGGAACTCAGTGGAGTCCGCTGCGAGCACCGCGGTCACTCCGGCGGCGCGCCCGGGTGCGCCAACCGCAGTCGTGGCGACACTTGGCGACCATCAAGCGTCGGTCGCGTTCACGGCGCCCGCCAGTAACGGCGGGTCCGCAATCACCTCCTATACGGTCACGTCCGCGCCGGGTGGCGTCACCGCGACCTGTGTGGGCAGCCCGTGTGTGGTCACCGGTCTGACCAACGGCACCGCCTACACATTCACCGTGCACGCCACCAACGCCATCGGTGCTTCCGTCGAGTCGGCCCCCTCGACCGCCGTGACCCCGGCCGGGGTGCCGGCGGCGCCGACCGCGGTGTCCGCCGATCCCGGTGACCACCAGGCTTCGGTGTCGTTCACGGCACCGGCCAACAACGGGCGCCCGATCACCAGCTATACCGTGACCTCCGCCCCCGGTGGTGCCACCACTTCGTGTGCGTCTTCGCCGTGCGTCGTGACCGGGCTGACCAACGGGACCGCTTACACATTCACCGTGCACGCCACCAACGCCATCGGTAATTCCGTCGAGTCGACCCCTTCCATTGCCGTCACCCCTGCGGTCGCGCCGGGTGCGCCCACCGGGGTCTCGGCCACGTTGGGTGACCACCAGGCCTCGGTGTCGTTCACGGCACCAGCCAGCAACGGCGGCTCGCCGATCACCTCGTACACGGTCACCTCCGCCCCAGGCGACATCTTCGTGTCCTGCACCGTGTCACCGTGCCTCGTCACCGGGCTGACCAACGGCACCGCGTACACGTTCACCGTGCACGCGACCAACGGGGTGGGCGACTCGGTCGAGTCGACCCCGTCCGCGGCGGTGACCCCCGCCGGAGTACCGGCGGCGCCGAGCGCGGTCACGCTGACCCCGGGCGACCAAAAGATCACCGTGTCCTTCCCCGCCCCGGATGATCAGGGCGCGCCGATCACCTCCTACCAGGTGTCCACCGACGGCGGCCTGACCTATACCACCGTGACGACCACCGTGGACAACGGCCTCACTTCGGCCACGGTCACCGGCCTGAGCAACGGCACCGCGTACTCGGTCCGGGTGCGCGCCCTCAACGCCCAGGGCGCGGGCTCCGCTTCCGCCGCACAGTCCGCCACGCCGGTGACCACGCCGGGCGCGCCCACCGCAGTCTCCGCGACGTTGGGTGATGGGCAGGCGTCGGTGTCGTTCACCGCGCCAGCCAGTGACGGCGGGTCCCCGATAACTTCGTACACGGTCACGTCCGCGCCGGGCGGGGTGAGCGCGACCTGCCCGAGTAGTCCGTCTGTGGTCAGCGGTTTGTCCAACGGCACCAGCTACACGTTCACCGTGCACGCCACGACCGACGTCGGTGACTCGGTCGAGTCGAGCCCGTCGTCGGCGGTGACGCCAGCTGGAATCCCATCAGCGCCGTCCTCGGTGACGATCACCCCGGGTGACGGTCAGCTCACGCTGTCCTTCCCGGCCCCGGATGACCAGGGCGCTCCGATCACCTCTTACCAGGTGTCTACGGATGGCGGTGACACCTTTACCGACGTGGCCACGACCGTCGTCAACGGCTTGATCACGGCCACGGTCACCGGCCTGACCAACGGCAATGCGTATGCAGTGCAGGTCCGGGCCGTCAACGCTCAGGGCCCGGGTTCCCCCTCGGGTGCGCAGTCGGTCACGCCGGTAACCACCCCGGGCGTACCGACCGAGGTCAGCGCCGTCCGCGGTGACCACTCGGCCCAGGTCAGTTTCACTCCCCCGGCCTCTGATGGCGGGTCCGCGATCACGTCCTACACGGTCACCGCCAGCCCGGGTGGGGTCACTGCCACCTGCACCGAATCACCATGCCTGGTCGAGGGTCTGAACAACGGCACCGTCTACACGTTCACGGTCCACGCCACCAGTGCTGTCGGTGACTCGGCCGAATCGGCCGCCTCCAACGAGGTCACCCCGGCAACCGTGCCGGATATCCCCACCGAGGTCACCGCCTCCCCCGGCGACTCGGCGGTGACGGTGTCGTTCACCGCGCCGGCCGACGGCGGGTCTGCGATCACTGCTTATGAGTACAGCCTCGACGGCGGCGCGACCTGGACGGCCCTGAGCACCACCGGTTCGGTTACCGGGACGATCGCGGGCCTGACCAACGGCACGGCGTACTCGGTGCAGGTGCGCGCGGTCAACACCACCGGTGCCGGCCCGGCTACCACTCCGGTGTCCGTGACTCCCGCGACCAGCCCCGACGCTCCCACCGCCGTCACCGCCACCGCGGGACCGGGCCGGGCCAGTGTGTCGTTCACCGCGCCCACCAACAATGGCGGCGCACCGATCACCTCTTACACCGTCACCTCCGCCCCCGGCGATATCACCGCCACCTGCACCGAATCACCGTGCCTGATCACGGGGCTCACCAACGGCACCGCCTATACCTTCACCGTGCACGCCACGAACACCGCCGGTGATTCGGTCGAATCAAGCTCAAGCGCCGCGGTGACCCCGATCGCCCCACCCAGCGCACCCCGCCCCGCTGCGAGTGCGACCACCACCACCGTCACCCTCACCTTCCCGGCACCGGCGTCCGGCGGGGAACCCATCACCGGCTACCAGTACTCCCTCGACGGGGGCGCGACCTGGCTCACCCTGGACACCACCCCCGGGACCGGAACCAACCTCACCGCCACGATCACCGGCCTGGACCCGGGTACCGACTACTCCATCCTCGTCCGGGCCGTCAGCGCCGCCGGTAACGGTGTCGCATCCGACCCCATCGCCGTCTCCACCCGCCCGCTCACCCCGCCCGCACCCACCGCCACCCCCGGCACCGCCTCAGTCCGGGTGCAGTGGACTCAGACGGGCGGCGCCTCCGTGACCGGGTACACCGTCACCGCGCACCCCGGCCCGGCCACCTGCACCACCGACGCACCCACGACCACGTCCTGCGTCATCGGCGCCACCGCCGGCGTGGCTTACACGTACACCGTCGTCGCCCACACCGGTACCGCCGACTCGGCGGCGTCGCCGGCATCACCGTCGGTCACGGCGGCCGCACCGGTCGTGCCCGTCACGGCACCCACCACCGCGCCCGCCACCCTGACCACCACTACCGGTACGCCGAAAACCGTCACCCCCGGCCAGCACCTCACCGTGACCGGGAGCGGTTTCCTGTCCTACTCCAGCGTCACCGTCATCCTCTACAGCGACCCGACCGTGCTCGGTGAGACGGTCACCAACCCCGACGGTGATATGCGCTCGGCGATCACCATCCCCACCACCCTGACCGCCGGCACCCACGACATCGTCGCTTCCGGCGTCGACGCAACCGGTACGGTCCGCTTCATCCGGCTGGAGTTCACGCTCACCGCGACCAGTCCGTCCAGCACTCCGCCGAGCACCACGACCAGTAACGGCAACACCGGCACCGGCACATTGCCAAATACCGGCTCACCTATCCGGCAACTCACCACCTGGGCCGTTCTGCTCATTGCGGTCGGAACCTTCCTACTCACGCGCAGCCGCCGCACCCGACCCCGCCACTGACCGTGGGTGCTGGGGGTCGAGGAGCGAGATCCTCGCGACACCGACCATCCCACGGGTGCGGAGCAGGCGGGCGAGAACGAGCGGAGCCGCGCGTCACCGAGTTGACCCAGTCGATTCGCCTCGCGACGACAATGACCGCGGGTCAGTTTGGCCATCTGGATGGGCGGAGTGGCCCGCGAGATCAACCCGGCCCAGCCGCAGGTGGACCGGGCCCGCGCCCACTACGTCCGGAGCCTGTACAACGTCCGCATGGCCGCGTACCGATCACCTAGAACCGGCCACGCCCGAGGGTAGCTCGGAGCACGGTCTACCGCGGTCGACCGTTATGACCGACGTAACCGCGTTGACCGGTCACTAGGGGTCGGGTAGGCGCCAAGGATCCGGTTGCTCTTCGATGGTGGTAGGGGTAGAAGTCGTTCGAGGTGGTGGGTCGTGTTCCGGCGGGTGGTCGGGTCCAATCGACCCAGGCTGGTGGGGTCCCGGTGGGGTCCACGACGGGACGCCATCCTTCATGTGACAAGACCATCGAGACCGCTCGAACTCGCGGTGGTGCTAACCGCAGACGAGGGTGAGATTGTCGATGTCGGTGCGGCCACCGTCGGCCCAGGCGCGGACGTCCCGCCCGCGTCGTTGACGACCATGGGGATGATGTCGGCCTCACCCGCGTGGTTGAGCGTAGCGACGCTGCTCCGGCGTACGTGGGTCACGCACACCACCGTCGTCGGGGGGCGGGGTTTGGCCAGGCAGTCGAACAGGGTCTGCCACTTTGCCGCGCCGAACCCGACCCGCGGGCCCAGGTTCTCCGCCGCCTTGACCCGCGCTCTTGCCTCACCCGGGGTGATCCGCAACGCGTCGACCAGAGTGTCGCCGAGCTCCGGGCGCCCAGGGAACCGGCGACGTCACGGCGGTCCAGCTCCGCGATCAACGCATGGTCGAACACGGGCAGCCGGCGCAGCTGGGTCTCCACGGCCTAGGCCAGTGGGCAGGTCCGCTCAGGCAGGGAGAGGTCAGCGATGTCCTGAGACATACCTGTCAGCGATGTCGCGAGACATCAAAGACCCAACCAACCGACGACCAAAAGCAAAAAACGAAACGACCACACCACCCATCGTCGGCGCGCCCTGTGACTCTGCAATTTTCAAGGCCACGCATTAAGGCCAACCTGATTCATCCGCCCCAACGTATTTACGCCACGTCGGCGCGGGTGGACGATGTCGCAGTCGACTAAGTCTGGGGGGAACAATGGCCAATTCGCAGCAAGCGGAGCCGCGCGTCACGGAGCTGACCCAGTCAATCCGCCTCGCGACGACAATGACCGGCGGGGTCAGTTTGGCCATCTGGATGGGCGGAGTGGCCCGCAAGATCAACCTGCTGTCGCAAGCCTCGGACTGGCGCAAAAAGAACCTATTGCCAGCGCAATGGAGGTCCGATGACGAGACCCAAAAGGTTCTGGAGCTGTACTTCAAACTCATCGACCTGCTCGACGTGACCGTCGATACCGATGTCCTTTCCGGCACGAGCGCGGGCGGAATCAACGCCGCACTGCTCGGGTACTGCCGCGCGGCCCATTGCGACCTGGGCACGCTACGCGGGATGTGGCTCGACCTCGGCTCACTTATCGACCTGCTTCGTAACCCGACGGACGCGCAGATTCCTTCGCTGATGTATGGCGATCAGAAGCTGTTCAATGACCTTTACAAGGCGATCCCGACATTGACGCCGTGTAAGGAGGAATCGAAGCCCGACCGGACCCCGCGCACGACGGTGCTCATCACGACGACGCTCATCAACGGCGAGACCAGCCGGTTTACCGACTCCTATGGCACCTTGGTGCAGGACATCAACCACCGCGGACTTTTCACGTTCACCGAGGACAGCCTCAACGCGGAGACGGCCCCGGCGCTTGCCCTGGCCGGTCGCAGCACCGCATCCTTCCCGGCCGCGTTCGAACCCGGCTTCGTCCCGTTCGATCAAGGAACGCCAGCGACGAATCTGGTTCAACCGCGGCCGGCGATGTCGCGCTACGCGAACATCACCCGAGCCCACTGGGTCGCGGACGGCGGCTTGTTGGACAACCAGCCGCTGGACGTCATGCTCGAGCGCATTTTTGACCGGCGCGCCAGTGGTCCCGTCCGCCGTGTCCTGCTGTTCGTGACTCCGAGCGCCGGGCCGAGCCCCGAGACGCTTCCACCGCCGCCGGTCGACGAGTTGACCGCGCCGCTGGGACTGGTTGACGGCCTGCTCAAGGATTTCGGCGCGGCGGTGAGCCAGTCGATCGCGTCGAGCCTGCGGGCGGTACACAATCACAGCGACCGGATCGACGCGCGGACGGAGTCGCGCGAACAGCTGGCCGCGCTGGCCAATCGCCTGGCCGACCCGCGGTTGTTGACCGTGGATGTGCTCGCGGACTACCGGTTCCGCGAGGCGGACATCCTGGCCCGCAAGGTGGTTGCCGCGCTGATGAGGCAGGCAAGCGCGTGGGCCGGAGAAGGGCTTGGTGGGAATGCCGGCATGCGCACGCTGCCCCCATCGTGGGCCACCGACCTCACCCAGCCCGACGTCGAGCAGCTATGCCGCGACGCCGTGGTCGCCGACCAACTCAGACGTGCGGTAGCCGCCGGCGGAGCCTCGTTGGAAACGACGCTGCCGGACACGATCGACGAACTGGTCGAGTTCGGTCGACCGGCCTTCGACGAGGCCAAAGCCGCCGCTCTGACCGTGGTTCGTTGCGGATACCAGCTCGCCCGCACGCCCGACGATCGAAAGGGCTTGGCCGAGCTGACCCGGGCGGTACACGCTTCCCGGCCCGAGGACACAGACAGCAACGGCGTGGCGCAGGTGGACGTCGACGCGTTCGTTCGCGACGAACTCGACCCGGAGGACAACGTCTATTCCCGGGAGGCCCTGGCCGCGACCGCGGTCGCCCTGGCGCGGAAGTACCAAGCCAACCGGGCGGTAACCGCAGGCTCGTGGACGGATCTCGGGACCGCTCTGCTCCCGAGCCCGAGTGGGAAACTCCTACGCAGCTTGCTTACCCGAACCGTGGCTGAGCTGGCTGGTCGGCAGGCACCCGCCGCAGGTTCGCTCACGGCCCGGCGCACCGATGCCGCCAAGCAGCTGGGTACGTACTTGACCTACCTGGGGCTGACCGACGATGTAGCGGGCCCATCGGCACATGACGGCGGGCGTCGACCTGCTGATCAGCCGCCCGATCGCGCAGCCACCGAGGTCGCGTTGCGCTTGTTCGATCTTGCCGCGACCCAGCGGGCGATGACCCCGATCGACGCGCCGGTCGATCAGCCGCTGGAACTCATCCAGCTCAGTGCTGATACGCGCACCCTGCTGGACCCGGCCCGCCAGACCGCGACCAGCAAACTCACCGGGGAGCAGCTGCACCACTTCGGCGCGTTCTACAAACGTTCCTGGCGGGCCAATGACTGGATGTGGGGGCGGTTGGACGGCGCGGGTTGGCTCGTGCATCTGCTGCTGGATCCACGCCGGATTCAGACGATCGTCGACGCATCGGATGACCATCAGGGCGACAACGCGGCCTGGTTCGTGGGGCAGCTCGAGGCGATCTGCGGATCCTCGCTGCAGAACACCAAGAGGATCAACATCGCCCCGACCGGCGCGCCCGCGGACTACGTCACCGCTGAGAGAATCATGGCGGAACTCGCCTTCCTCGACGATCCCACGATGGCGATGCCGTTGAGTGTGCCGTTGACGTCGCTGTGGTTGGTTCAGGCCTGGCAGACGCACATCGCCGCCGAGGAGATTCCCGCTATCGTCGACGCGATCTGCGATCCGGGCGACGGCTCCCAACGAAACGCGATCGCCACTCGACCGCCAGGACTAGCCGCGGAGTGGGTCCGAGACGTTCGCAAAGCCGCTGCGCCCGCTGCAGTCGCCGGCGGCGCGGCCGGAGCCGGCCAGGGGCGCCGGCACGTGCAAGCCGGCGCAGCGGTGCGAGTTCCGACGAGCAGTGGTCCACGCAGACATTCGGGGTCGATCAGATACCGAAGTGCCAAGCCCTCAGGCCCGCCGGCCGCTGGCCTCGGTCCGATTCCGCTAGACGCGGTTGCCGGCCTGTTGCGCAGTTGCCCGGTCCCGCAGGAAACCCTCGCCGACAACCGGGGAACGCCGCTGATGGTGCGCACGGTGGCGAAAGTGGCTGCCACCACCGCCGCCTGCGCCGGTTCGATCAAACAACTGCCGGGCGGCATCCGGCCCGCGCTCACGTCGCTGCACACCGTCACTCTCGCCGGGTACCGCGTCACGAATGGTGTCGGCGGCAAACTCCGCGCCATGATCCTGGCGGGTTTTGTCGCCCTGGTCCTCGGAATCGCGCTGGCGATCCAACAGACCGACCTGTTCGGTATCGCCGGCATGGGACTGGCCGCCGCCGGCCTCTACCTCATCGTGATCGCGGCCTGGCAGTCGAGCAAATTGTTGTTCAACGCCGTCGTCTCGGTCACGCTCACCGCGGCGGTCGCATCCCTGGCCCTGCCCACCGTGCGCCGCGGCCTGTTCGGCGGCACGTCCAAGACGGACGTCGGCGTCGTCGGTCGCGCGGTCCCCTGGCTCGGCAACGCCTGGTGGCACCCGCTCGTCGCCCTGCTCGCGTTCCTTCTGGCCCCAGCCCTGCTGGCGATAATCTTCGACGCCGTCCGGCATCGTCAGCCCAAGCCCGTCGATCCGAAGAAGCAGCCAAGCGCGGACCGGCGGCCCGCCATCACGCCAGCAGACGACCGGTCTTCGCACCGCACCACGTCGGCCAAGAGCCCCGGCGCGGCAAGTCAGCCAGCTCAGGTGCCAACTTCCGCCAATGCCCCTGCGGATCGGGCTACGAAGGTCAACGCTGGTTAGCCTGCGCCGGCGCGCGAATGTTCGCCTACCTCGGCACCGCCTGAGCCACCAGCATCCGGCTCTCGGCCATCCACGACTACTACCTCGAGTGCGGCATGTCGGCTCGCCGGATCGAACTCACGCATAACGCGCCGCGCCGGCGTTGGCGAGCGCGTCCGCCCGCTCGTTGCCTTCGTCGCCGGAATGGCCCTTGACCCAGTGCCAGTGCACCTGGTGGCGCGCGGCTTCCCGGTCGAGCTCTCGCCACAGATCGGCGTTCTTGACCGGCTTCTTGTCGGCCGTCACCCAGCCCCGTCGCTTCCAGTTGTGGATCCATTGGGTGATGCCTTGGCGGACGTACTGGCTGTCGGTGTAGATCGCAACTTCGCACGGACGCTTCAGCGCCGCCAGCGCCTGGATGACCGCGGTCAGCTCCATGCGGTTGTTGGTCGTGAGGGCCGCACCACCCGACAGTTCGCGTTCGTGCCCACCACTGCGCATCCACACTCCCCAACCGCCCGGGCCCGGGTTTCCCTTGCACGCCCCGTCGGTGTAGATGACGACGGTCGACGACGCGGGCACATCTGCACCTTAGGCCGAGGACTCGGCGTACATGCGGGTTGAAGAATCGGCTTTCTATTCCTGCAGAGGACGTGCGGGGTTAGCCTGACGGCAACGATTCGTTGGGCGCTGGCGGTCGAGAGGGCGGCACGATGGGCACTCGAACTATTGGTTGCTTGTCCATTTCGGTCATTCGCGCCGCCTTTCGACACCGCACCAATGCGCACGCCGCGGAGATGGCTTTCTTCGGGCTTCTTTCCCTCGTCCCCGCGACGATCACGATGGGCGGCATCCTGCACGTGTTCGCCCGCGTCGGCGGACCCGAGCTCGCCCTCCGGGGACAGGACGGGGCGACGGCCGCGATCCGATTGCTCATCGGGCCGAAGTTGGCGGACTCGGTGATCAACCCGTTCGTCAAGACCCAATTGTCGCAATCACGCGGGTTGGCGATCACCGGGCTCGTGGTGACGACGTGGCTGATGAGCCGGATCTTCTACGCCCTGTCCCACGCCCTGGACGCCGCCTTCGACGTGTCTGATCCCCGCCGCTCTCTGGTCCAACGCTGCGTCTCCCTGGTGCACGCGATCGGGGTCGTTTTCATCATCGCGATCACGCTTGCGGTCATGGTGCTCGGCTGGCGCAGCGGAACCGTGGGTATGGACCGGTTCTTGGGCCGCGTGCCGGTGGTCGCGCAGACGTGGGCCGTGATCCGGTGGCCGCTGCTCATCGGGGTCCTGCTCGGCGTCATCATCGCCCTGTACCGGTACGGACCCAACGTCAAGCTCTCGTGGCGGCAGTGCCTGCCCGGCGCCGCGCTGGCCGTGGTGTTGTGGATCGCGGCAGCCGCTGCGTTCCGGGCCTACCTGCTGGTCGGAGCCGGGGCACCGACCGGGGTGAAATCGTCGGATCCGAACGTGGTGCTGATCGGCCGTGCCATCGGCGCATCGATCGGTACCGGAATCTGGATGTACTTCTCGGCGCTGGCCATCCTGACCGGCGCCGAACTGAACGGCGTGCTGCTCCGCCACGAAGCCGCGGCCGCCGAGCTCTCCCCGGCCGACTACTACCGCTCGTTCCGCAAGTCGCTCCACAACCCGCACCCGGTCCGCAACGCACTCGCCTACGGGCACGGGTTTGCGCAGCGGCATCCGCGCGCCCATCTGCCCGTGTCGCTGCACCAGCGCCCGCATCAGGATCATCACCCTGGTCAGGCCGCAGCCGACCCGCTGCGGGTCGGCGACCATGAGCGGGCTCGGCACTAGCCCGCTCGGCGCCAGCAGTCCGCGCGACTGCAAGCATGGCGGGATGGAATACGACCCGACTCAGTACCTCGGGGCGGCCCCCTTCTACCTGCGGGGGCGGCCGGGCTATTCGGCCGATCTGGCCAACGTGCTGGTCGGCGAGCTCGGGCTGGACGGCACCGGCCACCTGGTGGACGTCGGCAGTGGGCCCGGGACGGTGGGCGTGCAGCTGGCCCGGTTGTTCGACCGCGTCACGCTGGTGGAGCCTGATCCAGGCATGCTCGCCGAAGCCCGCGTCCATGCCGCGGCCGCCGGACTGAGCTCGGTCGATTTTGTCCGGGCCACCGCGGAGGATCTGCCCGAGCTCGGGTTGAGACCGGTGCGAACGGTCACCTTCGGCCAGTCGTTTCACCGCACGAACCGGAACGTGGTGGCCGAGGCGGTCTATGACTTACTCGAGCCGGGCGGGTCGCTGGTTCTGATCAGCCATGACCCGACCCGACCGGCCCCGCCGGCGCCCCCGGGCACCTCGCCGATCCCGCACGATCAGATCCGCGAGCTGATCACGACCTTCTTGCGGTCCGAGTTGCGATCGGGCCGCCGGCTCGTCGCGAACTACAGCGTCGAGCCGTTCGAGCAGACCGTTGCGCGCACCTCGTTCGGCGCCCCGCGCACCGTGTTCGCCCCCGGCCGCCCGGACATCATCCGCGACGTTGACGAGGTCGTCGCCGGCTGCCTGTCCATGTCCTACGCGGCCCCGCACCTGTTCGGTGCCCGCCTGGCCGAGTTCACCGCCGCACTACACGAGCTTCTGCAGCGGCACTCGCCGAACGGGCGGTTCTGGGACTGGCCGGGCGATACGCAGATCGTCATCGCCACCCGTCCCTGAGCACCGGCGGAGGCCGACCGAACCGTCGGGTCAGCAGTGCACGATGCGCGAGACCCCGGTTCGGCGTGGATCGGCAACGGCCTCGAGTTCACCGTTCGGTCCCGTACGAGCGGCGCCCACACCGCCGAAGTACATCGTCAGGTCGGTCTCGATTCGGATCTGCTCGTCGGCTCGGGTGGGGCGATGGACGTGGACGCGGGGGTGGCACACCGCTTCGTGCAGCGACATTCCGCCGCTGATGTAGCCGGCGAGGACCTGAGCCAGCGCGGTGGTGATCCGGTCGGCGCCCGGCGACCCGACGGCCAGGATGGAACCGTCGCGGTGGCGCCCGACGGTCGGTGCCATGTTGGACAGCAACCGCGAGCCGGGGGCGCGGGCGTACAGACCGGCGGGGTTGAGCTCCTGTTCACCGAGACAGTTGTTGAGCCAGATGCCGGTGCCCGCGGCGATCATGCCCGCGCCGTAGCCGCTGGACACGGTCACCGAACAGCCCAAGCCGTCGCTGTCCGTGGCCGACACGTGCACGGTCGAACCCGACTCCAGGACCGCTGCGGCGTCGCGGTCGAGCCGGTCGAGGAACGCGCGGGCGTCCGTGGCGAGGTCGGTGCTCGCGTCGAGAACGTCGAGACGGTGTCCGAGCACGGCGCGCTGGACGCGGACCAGCCAATCGCGGGCGTCGTCGTCCCAGGCCCCATCCATCCGACCGTCGAGCAGCCGCAACATGGCCGCGAGACAGACGCCGCCGACCGATGGAGGTGGCGCCGTCGCCAACGTCCAGCCGCCCATACGGGTGACCAGCGCCGGGCGCACGACCGGGGCGTAGGCGGCCAGGTCAGCCATGGCCAGCATCCCGCCCCGGTCGAGGACGTCCGCGCTGATCAGGCGGGCCAGCTCACCGGTGTGCAGCACGCTCGGACCCTGCTCGGCGATCAACTCGAGCGACCGGGCCAGATCCAGAAGCACGATCGGCTCGCTGGTGATCGCCCCGTGTTCGTCGTGCAGTGCGGCCCGGCTGGCCGGATCCCAACCGAAGATGTCCTCGTGCACGAACCCGAGATAGAACCGCGACGCCGCACTCAGCCGGAAACCCGAGCGCGCGACGTCGATCGCCGGAGCGACGATGTCCGACCAGGGCAGGCGCCCGTCGCGTCGCGACGCTTCCTCCAGCGCCGCCACCGCACCGGGCACGGCCACCGACCCCGGACCGACCGTGATGTCCAGGCCCCCGCCGTACTGCGTGCTGACGTCCCAGGTGCCCCCGCGCACGACACCGTCACGCCCTGGCATGTCCATCCAGCCATCGACGGTGTACGCGGCACCATCGCCCGCCGGCTGCACGGTCACGAAACCGCCCGAACTCACGGTCACGACCCCGACCTCGTTGACCATCGTCACCAGGATCGCGGCCAGCGCGGCGTCGACCGCATTGCCTCCCGCGCGGACGACTCGCTCGCCCGCATCGGCGGCCGCCTGGTTCGGGGCGGCGATGGCAACGTCGGTCATCCCGCAGACGCTACTGACCGGTCCACGGGACTGGGTTCGGCGTCGCTTCGTGGGTGCTTTCCGGTAAACCTTAGGAGTGCGTTACTCGGTCAACATTCCGAATTTCGGCGACTTTGCCGACGCCCGAGTGGTGGCCAGGGTCGCAGCGGCGGCCGAGAGCGCGGGCTGGGACGCCTTGTTCATCTGGGATCACGTCGTCCACGACAAGCAACTGCGCCGCGGACAACCGTTCGGCGATCCGTGGATGCTGTTGACCGCGGCCGCACTGGCGACATCGCGGCTGGGGCTGGGCCCCCTGGTGACACCGGTCGCCCGTCGCCGTCCGGAACAGCTGGCCCGCCAGGTCGCCACCCTGGACGCGCTGTCCGGCGGCCGGGTGATCTTCGGCGCCGGGTTGGGTGGCCCGATCGAGGACGAGTTCGCCAGCTTCGGCGACACCACCGACCCGCGGGTTCTGGCCGAGCGGCTCGACGAGGGACTGGGGCTCTTGAGCCGCTACTGGTCGGGCGAGACGGTCAACCATGACGGGCCGCACTACCGCGTCCGGGACACCGCGTTGCTGCCGGCCACCGTCCAGCGCCCCCGACCGCCGGTGTGGATCGCCGGCTACTGGCCCAACCGCCGGCCGATGCGCCGCGCCGCGGTTTGGGACGGTGCCGTGCCGCTGTTCGAGTCCGCCCGCCACGGCCACGCCCCTTCGCCGGTTGAGGTCCGCGATCTGGCTGACTACATCGGCGAGCAGCGCGACGGTCGCGCCGGTGAACCGTTCGAGATCGTCGTCGGAGGCGCCAGCGACCCCTCGTCCGCGGCGGAGCTCATCCAGCCGTTGCGGGAAGCCGGCGCCACGTGGTGGGACGAACGCCAGGTGCAGACCAACCCCGACCATCACCGTGCCGACGCGGTGCTGCGCCGCGTCGAAGCGGGACCTCCCGCGACGTCGTAGGCCGGTGTCGTGAGCCGATGACGTGAGCGGTCAGCCTCGGCCGACGAACGGCATCGCGGTGGCCATCACGGTGAGGGCCAATACGTTCGCGTCGAGCGGCAGGCTGGCCATGTAGACGACGGCGCGCGCGACGTCGTCGACCGACATCGTGGGCTCGGTCCGGGTGGTGCCGTCGGGCTGGCGCAACGGGGTCACACCGTCGGCGTTGATCGCGGTAGCCGCGTTCCCGATGTCGATCTGCCCGCACGCGATGTGGTGTCTGCGACCGTCCAGGGCGGTGGAGCGGGTCAGTCCGGTGATCGCGTGCTTCGTCGCGGTATACGCGACCGAGTCCGGCCGCGGCGCGTGCGCCGAGATCGACCCGTTGTTGATGATCCGACCACCCTGCGGACGCTGGTCGCGCATGTGGCGTACCGCGGCGCGGGTGCACAGGAACGCCCCGGTCAGGTTCGTCGCGACCGCGTCCTGCCACTGGGCGAGCGTCAGGTCCTCGATCGGTGTCGGTGCAAGGATGATCCCGGCGTTGTTGAACAGCAGATCGACTCGGCCGAAGCGGTCGGTCGCGGCGTCGAACAGCCGCGTCACCGACGCCTCGTCGCGCACGTCGCACTGCACCGGGAATGACCGGCCACCGGCGGCGTCGATCCGGTCACACACCTCGCGCAGCAGCGGCAGCCGGCGACCCGCGGCCACCACCGCGAACCCGGCGCCGGCCAGCTCCCGGGCGCAGGCGCGGCCGATGCCGCTGCTCGCGCCGGTGATGACAGCGATCCGCTGCGCACCGTCATCGGCCATGACTCTCGCGACCTTTCCTGCGTACCGGTACTGGCTCGGGCCAGTATCGACCCGCCAGACCCGGCCCGCGAAGACGGTGGCGATTGCCCTGGCCGCTACCGACGCGACCGGGTTTCCCGGCACCGGCCCGGTCAGGCGCCCGGACGGTGGCCCACTGCCGGCCCGCTGCCCGGGCCCCGGTCACCGCCCGTTCGGTTGGCCCGGTCTCAACGCTCCTTGCTCGGGTCGGCGATCTTGCCCTGGCCGGCGTTGCGGCGCAGGGTGAGCCGATCGATCTCCGTCAGCACCGCGTTGGTGCCCGGCAGGCTGTCGGCGAGCGTGCGGATCGTCATGGTGGTCGCCTTGCCGCAGCGGGCCGGGGCGACGTCGACGGCGATGAAGGCGTAGTCGTCGTAGCGCACCTGCGACCAGTCGACCGTCTCCGGAACCTGCGTGCCGGACGGGTAGCCCGACGGGTTGATCTTCGTGCCCTCCGCGGACCAGACGTAGCTGTTCAACACGTTCTCGGTGTTGTTCTCCGCGGAGTTCAGGCCGCCGGCCGGGTTGTACCCGCGGTAGCGCTGCCCTTCCGGAAGTGCCTGCGTGCCCGTGGCCACGACGCCGGGAGGTGTCGGCGCCGCGCTGCTCGGGGCCGGGCGGAAGGCGTAGCGGGGACGCCCGCCGGATCCGGCGACGATATAGGTGACGCCGTCCGTGGCCGGCTGGATGGTGGCGCCATCGGGGGCGGAACGGATCCGCTTCCCGTATTTGATGGGGTCGGTGCGCTCGAAGACGTGGTTGTGGCCCTGCACGACCAGGTCGACCTCGTATTTGCTGAACAGCGGGTCGAGGGCGGCCCGCACGCCGCCGTCGGAGGCGTGGTTGGTGGTCGTGGAGTAGGCACAGTGGTGGAAGAACGCAACCACGAAGTCGACGGTCGGGGCCACCAGCGGATTGGTGCGCCATTCTTTCAGCGTCTGTTCCAGCCACTTGAGCTGGGCGCCGTCCGAGTACCCCGTGTTGGTCTGGATCTCGTTGGACAAATCGTTGGCGTCGACGGAGATGACGGCGACGTTGCCGTAGATGAAGCTGTACACCGAGGGACACGTGCGCGGACCGTTGCCGGGCAGATCCAAGCGCTTCGCGTGCCCGGCGTAACCGTGCGTCGGGCTGCCGCCGAGGAACTCGGTGTCGCTGTAGAGCGCTTCCATGTCGTGGTTGCCGGTGGCGAACATCCACGGCGTGAACGCGGCCTGGGTTTCGATCTGGTTCAGGAACACATCCCACACGAACGGGTTGTAGAGGTTCTTGCCGGCCGGGGCGCCGCCGGTCAGCGCGCCCGAATCGTCCGCGGGTAATCCGCTGCCGCTCGGGTCGGCGTAGCAGATGTCGCCGGCCAACAGGGTGAACGCCGGGCGCTGCGAGGACATGTCGCTGACCAGGGTGGCGGCCGGGCGCGGGTCCCCGCCGGTGGTTCCGGCCACCGGATCGGCAGGGTTGTAGTAGTTGTTGTCGAAGACCCCGCGTGGCCAGGTTCCGCCCGCAGCCGTCACCGCGGCCGGGTCCTGTCCCCAGGCGTACTTCGGGTCGGTGGGGGCGATGTTGGTGCCGACGTCGGCGAACGCGGTGAAGGTGAACGGCGCGGGCACCTCGGCCTTGTCGTGACCCGGCCGGGCCAGGGCGCGGGCCGGCGCGGTGGTGAAGAACGCGTCGCCGGAGGTGGTGCCGTCGGACAGGACGAAGCGGTAGTGGTACACGGACTGGGCGCGCAGGCCCGTCATCGTCGCCTTGGCGTAGAACTGGCTGCCGATCGGGCCGCCGGGAATGGCGTACGCCCCCAGCAGGTGGACGATGTCGGCGTCCACGCGCCGGCCGTAGTGGCCCGGTTCGCGGCCGATCTCGACGTAGGCCTTGAGGTTGCCCGGCAACGACCCGGTGCGGCTGACCAGTTGGGCGGTCACCGCCATTGCGTTGTCCGGCGTGCCGAAGCGGTCCGAGACGAAGGATAGGTGGCGACCCGACACCACCACCCCCGCGGAACCGGCCTTGCCCCCGGCGGCGGCGAAAGCTGCGTTCGATCGGGCGAACTGGGCCAGCACGAGCGCACTGGCTCCGCCCGCCCCGGCCATGAGCACGCTGCGCCGGCTGACCCGCGTACGGGCCAGTTCGCGGGCGTTCCACTCGGTGTATTCGTCGACGTTGGTGGGGCGGCTGCCATCGGTAATTGTCACGGGCTCAGTTCGTCATCTCAGGGTGTGAAACCGACAAAGTTCCGGTCGCGGGAGAACGAAAGAAAGGTGAACAACGTATGAACACCCCTCCCGTACGCAAATCGGGTGCACCCAGGTCCACCTGGTGGACCTGGGTGCACCCGATTTGGTTTTTCAGCGGTGGGTGCCGGGCGGGATGACGAAGATCGTCACCGTCGCCGTGCTGACCGGGTCGCTCAGTCGGGTGGTGTTGATGGTCAGGTACTCACCGTCGTCCTGCTGGCCGTTGGGCAGGATCTTGGCCTGGAGCTGGTAGGGCGCGGTGGTGTTGGTGATGCCGGCTATGCCGAAGTCGCTGTCATTGCTGACGGTGATCGTGCGGCCGTGGTCGGTCGTGGCCACGCCTTCGATCTTGTCGTGACCGAAGAACCCACCGGCCGGGTCGAGACCGGTGAGCAGGCCGCCCAGATCGACGTCGAGGGCCTTGCTGACCACGGTGACGCCGACGGCGGCCAGGGCAGTTGCCGCAGTGGCAGTGTCGTCCGTGCCCACGTAGGCATCGATGGTCTGCTGGTCCGGGCCGACGAGGAGCCCGCCCGCGGTCGGGTCGTACGTGGCGCCGGCCACGACCGCGCTCGGCCCGACGTCGGTCGCCCCGGTGAGGTCGATCCGGAACAGCTTCTTGTAGGCGCCGGGCTCGAAGTTGCCGTCGCGTTCGTCGACCAGGAATGACGTGTTGCTCAGTGCGGTGATCTCACTGACGGCACCACTGTTCACCTGGGGGTCGTCGAGCAGGTAGATGTATTCGTGGGTTGCGTGGGTGCGCAGGTCGTAGGTGACGATGCGCAGGGACGTCACCTTGCTGGGTTTGGCCGTGAGGTCGGGCTGCTGCAGGGCCGACTGCATCATGCCGACCAGGGTGCGCCCGTCGGGGGTGATGGTGAGCCCTTCCATCCCCTTGTTGGGCACCCGGTTGGCCAGTTCCGCCGGCAGGGATCCGTCGAACGGTGACAGCCGCGCCAAAGCCCGGCCGCGTCGGTCGAAGTGGGTGATGAACGGGCCGTACTCGTCGGACACCCAGAACGTCCCGTCGGCCAGCGCCACCAACCCTTCCGAGTCGTAGCCGTACGGCGAGGGCGGCAGGACGGTGCCGTTGACGTCCTCGATCGTCTCGCCGGTGCTGGCCTGGGAGTTGACGTGGCCGTTGTACGGCGTGCCGTCGGCGGCGCGCAACGGGATGACCTGTTCCAGGACCGCGTTGGTGCCGACGAGCCGGAACCGGCCGATGGCGGGATCGAAGGCGGGCAGGGGTTCGACCTTGTTGCCGTCGGGGGCGTCGACGTTCGGGCCGCGGTCGGTGAGCCCGTAGAACTCGTCCTTCGACCCGGGCACCGGGTAGAGCGACGAGCCGTACCCGCCGGCGGTGATCGGCACCCCGCCGATCGTCGCCAGCGGGGGCAGGTGGGTCGAGTACAGCTGCACCGCGTCGCTGACGGTGTAGGTGAAGGTGTCGACCCCGCTGAAGCCGGCGGTGGGTACGTAGCGGAACGTGCCATCGGGTCGCAGGCTCAGAACGCCGTGGGCCGGGTCGGTGTGGCGGACCAGCGTTTTGACATCGCCGGCGTCGTTGCGCAGGACGCTCACGTTGCTGGTGAGGGTGTGGTCGGCTCGGACCAGGTACGCATCCGGGTTGGCCAGCAACGAACGATGGCCGGGCGCAGCGGTCGGTGTCGCCGCGGCCACCGACGTCCCGGCCAGGGCCGTCCCCGCCAGGGCCAGGGTGGCCACCGAGCCGAGCGCGACCAGTGCGATACGAGGGTGCATGGCGTTGTCCGTCCGGTCAGGCCGCGGGCTGGGTCGGCGGCTGCACCAAATCGTGGCCGTCGATCATGGACAGCGGGCGACGAAAGAACGACGGCCACCTGAACGGCACCTAACCGGCGTACTCGGCGAAGGGCGCTTGCCTGTTCACCTTCGACCCTTATAGTGCCCAACCGTGACCGGATCAGACGACAAGATCAAGAGCTCCGAGCTGGCCCGAGCCCTGGAAGAGGACCAGCGCCAGCAGCGGCAGGAAGACGAGGCGGCCATGCGACGGGAGGAAGCATTCGCCGATCGCCTGGCCACCGAACTGGCCAAACGATCAGACGCTCCCAGCTCCCACTAGCGACACCAGGAGACGCCTAGGTCCGGGGTTGTGCCGGGCCTTGCGGCTCGTCACGGCGATCACCGACCGGTCCGCGAGCCGCACTGACCCGCCGCGATCGAGCCAGGGTCTGCCAGCTGGTCTTGTAGACCGGGACGACCTCGGGGTGGACGCGGGGGTCGGGATCGGCGGACGTCGGCGTCGGGGTGTGGTACCAGTCCCCCTGTATGCGCTCCGGTGTGACGTCAATGACGACGAAGCCGTGACCGATGCCGTCGTAGTACTTGATCCAGGGATTGGTCGCGGTGACCGAATCGGTGGCGGCGTTCGTGGCGGCGACGACGGCCTCGGGCGTGGTGCCCGCCGGCGCGGCAGCTCGCAGGACCTCGTAGAAGCCGTCGCTGGTGACCGAGGGACACACGAATTCCACCCCGGCCGACGTATACCCGCGCCCGCCGGTCGTCGTCGGTAGATCCATGGCCCACGAGGAATGGGCGTCGCCGGTGAGCACCAGGGCGTCGCCCGAGCGTGCCGGCCGACCGGCCAGGTGGGTGATGAGCTCGTTCTGGTCGGCCTGGTAGCCGTCCCACTGGTCGGAGTTGAGCATCGTCGTGGCGGCAGGTTCGCCGCCGAAGGTGCCGGGGTATCGCGTCGGGGTCAGCACAACCTGGTTTCCGATCAGATGCCAGTGCATCCTCTCCTCGACGTTGCGTTTGAGCCATCGCATCTGCTCGGGTTCGGGCAGGTGGCGGTGCGGATCGCCCAGCTGGGCATCGACGGCGGGGATTCCGATCGGGATCAACCCGCCACCGGTGGTGGTGAACGGGGTGACGTCGACCTGGCGGCTGCGGTTCTGACGGGTTTCCAGCACGGAGAGATCGGCGAGCGAACCGAAGCGGAACCGGCGGAAGAAGCGGGTGCCCTGGTGGGCCACCGTGTGCTGGTCCGGTAGCCGGAAGGGCATCCACTCCATGTAGGCCTGATAGGCCTCCGCGCGGCGGGTCAGGAAATTACCCTCGACGCCGGGCGTGTGGTTCTCGGCCCCCGTCCGCCAGCAGTTGTTGGCGACCTCGTGGTCGTCGAAGATCGTCACCCACGGATGGGTGCGGTGGGCTTCGGCCAGATCGGGGTCGGCCTTGTGCAGGGCGTGGCGCAGCCGGTAGCCGGCCAGGTCGATGGTTTCGGTCGCCGGTTGTCCGTCCCGCTTGCCGATCAGTTCCTTGGGGCCGTAGCGATGAGCACCGTTGCCGTATTCGTAGATGTAGTCACCGACGTGCAGGACGAAGTCCAGGTCCTGGCGCTCGGCAATGGCGCGGTAGGGGCCAAAGTAGCCGCCGGTGTAATTGCTGCACGACACGAGCGCGAACCGCAGGGCGTGGATGTGTCGGGGGTCGTCCGGGGCGGTCCGGGTCAGACCGACCGGGCTGGTCTCGCCGATCGCGCGGAACCGGTACCAGTACCGGGTGTAGACCCGCAGCCCGTCGACGTCGACCTTGACCGTGTGATCGTGCGCCGCGCTGGCCCGCACCGAGCCGGTGCGCACGATCCGCTGGAAGTCCGGGTCCTGCGCCACTTCCCACGTCACGTCCACGTGGGCTCCGCGTCCGCTTCCCGGGGTGGCCCGCGGATTCGGCGTGGCCCGGGTCCAAATGATCACGCGGTCCCTGGTCGGGTCGCCGCTGGCAACGCCATAACCGAAGACACCGTGCTTGGTGGGTTCGGCCGCGGCCTCGGCGTCGAACCAGCGGACCGGCGCCACGGCGGCGGCGACGGCCGCCGCACCGAGTGCGGCACCTTTGAGAACGAAGCGACGACTGACTGGGGGAGAGAGAGTCACCGCCACAGCATTTCGAGCGGGTATGAACGTCACCCGCCCTCGACCTGAACGCGCGCCGGGCACTGCACCAACTAATCCGGTCCTCGATGATCATGAGGTGAACACGGTGCGAACTCGGTGACTCCCTTGTGTCGAGGGAGAAACTCGACTGTCGATCCGGCTCGACCAGGCCAGTGGCTCAAGCCCGCCGGTTGACCTGGAGTTGGTCGAGCAGGCCGAGCACGCGACGTTCGATCTCGTCACGGACGGGCCGGACCGCAGCCACCTCGAGCCCGGCCGGATCGTCGAGGAGCCAGTCTTCGTAACGTTGGCCGGGGAATACCGGGCAGGTGTCGCCGCAGCCCATCGTGATCACCACGTCCGCCGCGCGGACGATCTCGTCGGTCCAGGGCTTGGGGAACTCACCGGAGATGTCGATACCCCGCTCCCCCATCGCCGCGATCGCCGCCGGGTTGACCTCAGCCGCCGGTTCCGAGCCGCCCGACCACGCCACGGCGGCGTCGCCGGCGTGGTGCCGGAAGAATCCCAGTGCCATCTGCGAGCGCCCGGCGTTGTGAACGCACAGGAACAGCACCGCCGGCTGGTCGTCGTGCTGCTGGTCGATGGGGATCTGCGCTGGTGACGTCTGGGACATGAATGGCTCCGGTCAGCTAGCGGTGAAGCGGGGAGCGAATTCGCCCACCCGCCGGGTGAGATCGAGGTAGGTCGTGTCGAACGCGGCCGCGGTCCCGACCCGCACCGGGTCAGGGACGGACCAGTGCAGGCTGGCCGGGGCGCCGGTGGGGCCGGACAGTTCCTCGTGGGCGTTGTCGCAGACGGTGATGATCACGTCATCGTCGCCACGCACGTCGTCCAGTGGGCGCGGACGACGACGCGGCAGCGGCAGGCCGTGGCGGTGCGCGACCGCCACCGCGCCGGGATCGATCCTTGCGGCCGGGTGGGTGCCGGCCGACGCCGCCGGGATCGCGCTCGTCCGGCGCCAGAGCGCCGCCGCCAGTTGCGACCGCGCACTGTTCGCGGTGCACACGAACACCAGCCGAGTGGCCGTCGCGACCGCGCCGGGAGCGACGCCCTCCAGCGCGCCCGGCACCAGGCGCAGGTAGGTGCGGCGACGGTCGGCCTCAGACCGGGTGCGGGCCAACAACCCGGCGTCGGTGAGGACTTTCAGGTGGTGGGCCAGCAGATTCGACGTCATTCCCAGCTCGGCCTGCATCTGCGAAGGCGACACGTCTCCGAGGGTGAGGCTTTCCACGATCATCAGGCGCGCCGGATCGGCCAAGGCCGCATGGACCGCGGCCCGACGCTCCAACGCGGCAGTTCGCGCAACGTTCATTGACTCAATCTTGACTGAGCTATCACGCTCAGTCAAGCTGTGGCCGTGACCCGATCCGTAGCCGACCGTCCGACGCCGCAGGTTCCGCCACTGGCCCGGCGGTTGTTCGCCGAGTTCCTGGGCACCGCGCTGTTGGTGGCGGTCGTGGTCGGCTCGGGCATCGCCGCGGCGCAGCTGTCACCGCACGACGTCGGGATCGAGCTGTTGGAGAACAGCATGGCTACCGTGTTCGGGCTGGCCGTGCTCATCCTGATGCTGGGGCCGGTGTCGGGTGCCCACTTCAACCCGGTCGTGTCGGGCGTGGACTGGCTGGCGGGCCGCCGGGTCGGGGTCGGGCTGTCCGGGCGTGACGTCCTTGCCTACACGCTCGTGCAGTGCGTCGGCGCGATCGCCGGCGCGGGCCTCGCGAACGCCATGTTCTCCACCGGCACGCAGATCTCGACCAAGCACCGCGCTGCCGGCGGGCACCTGATCGGAGAGGTCGTCGCCACCGCCGGGCTGATCCTGCTGATTTTCGCTCTGGCCCGGACCCGGCGGGGCCCGCTTGCCGCACCCGCCGTCGGCGCCTACATCGGTGCCGCCTACTGGTTCACCAGTTCCACGTCCTTCGCCAACCCGGCCGTCACGATCGGGCGAATGTTCTCGGACACGTTCGCCGGAATCGCCCCGGCCTCGGCACCGGCGTTCATCGCCGCGCAGATCCTCGGCGCCGGGCTCGGGCTGGGGGCGCTGCTGATCCTCTACCCCGGCGCGGGCGCGTCGGCCGGCGACGCGGTCGTCCCCCACGGCGACCCGGCACCGGTCACCGACCGCACGTGAGACCGCCACCCGGGGGCGACGCCCCCTGATCGTCCGGGCCTGCTTCAGCGGGCTGCTCGGGCGGGTGCAGATGGCCACCCCGACATGGTTAGGCCGTGGACTCTCGCTAGCTTTACCCGGTGGACGTGACGATCGGGTGGGCCCGGCCGTCCTCGACCGGGTGCGGGATCGTCTTGCTCGACGCTCGGGAACGGGTCCGCGCGGACACCTTCGTACGGGCCGGGGACCGCCACCGCTTCATCGCCCAACACGCCTTGCTGCGAACACTCGTGGGCGAATTGACCGGCGGCGACCCGCAGCGGCTCGAGATCGGTGCGCAGTGCCCGGTCTGCGGCGGCAGCGACCACGGCCGGCCGGTGCTGCGCTCGGATGCGTCGATGCGGCTCAGCGCGTCGAGATCGGGGCAGCGGGTCGTCGTCGCCGTGGCGCGAGGTGACGCCCCCATCGGCGTCGACGTCGAGCCCACCAGCGCGACCCGGTCAGACGGGGTCGACCCGGCCGCGTTCGACCTGGTTGCGCTGACACCGGGCGAACGGGCCCGGGTGCTGGCCCGGCCCGAATCCGAGCAATCGGTAGCCCGGACCGCGACGTGGGTTCGCAAGGAAGCCGTGCTCAAGCGGGCCGGAATCGGCCTGACGAGGGCGCCGGCCGAATTCGACGTAGCGGCGAGCGGCCATGTCCTGACCGATGTCGACGTGGGCGCGGACTACTGCTGCGCGCTCGCTACGGCCGAACCGGCGCGGGTCACCATCGTCGACGCGACTGCGCGGTTGGCCGGCTTGGCAACTCGGCTCTGAACAACCACGCGTCGAACAGGTCGTCGAGCGGGCGCCCGGCCACCGACGCGGCCAGGGCCAGGAAATCGGCGGTGTCAACCGAGCCGTAGCGATGCTCGCTCGTCCACCGCCGCAGCAACCCGAAGAAGAGCTCGTCGCCGACGGCCAGCCGCAGCGCGTGCAGCGTCAGCGCACCGCGCTCGTAGACGCGGTCGTCGAACATCCGGTCGGGGCCGGGATCGGCCAGCACGAGGTCCTGAGCCAGCGTGGTGAGCCGGGCATGGTGGCGGGCGGCGAGTCGCCCGACTGGTGTTGACCCGGAGGCTTGCGACCACAGCCACTCGGCGTAGCAGGCAAAGCCCTCGTGCAGCCAGATGTCGCGCCAGGTGCTGGCGGTGACGCTGTTGCCGAACCACTGGTGCGCCAGTTCATGGGCGATCAGCCGGTCGTACCCGCCGCGCCCGTCGACGTGGTTCTCCCCGAAGATCGACATGCCTTGCGCCTCGAGCGGTATCTCCAGCGGATCGTCGGTGACGACGATGCGGTAACTCTCGAACGGGTACGGCCCGAACAGCTCCACGAACGTGCTCATCAGCTGCCGGTGCCGGGCGAAGTCGGCGGCGACGCGCGCGCTCAGCCGGGGCGGTGCGAACACGGCCTGGGGAACGGGACTGCTGCCCAGGTCGGTGACGCCGTAGCGGCCGATCTGCACGGTGGCCAGGTAGCTGGCCATCGGCTCGGGCTGGTCGTATACCCACGTCGTCTGTCCGGCACCGGTCTTGCGCGACCACAGCACGCCGTTGGCCAGCGCCACGTACGGCGAGTCGGTGGTGAGGCTGATCCGGTAACTCGCTTTTGCGGCCGGGCGGTCGTTCACCGGGTACCACGACGCGGCACCGTCCGGCTGCCCGGCGACCAGCACCCCTTCCGTGAGCTCCTCCCAGCCCACGTCGCCCCACCGACCCCGAACCGGCCCGGGATTGCCGCCATAGGTCACCTCGACGGTGAACGCTCCGTCGACCGGACGGTCGGGCCACACCAGCAGCCGGCGTCCACGGGACGTGAACTGCTTGGCCCGCCGGCCGTCGACGGTGACCTTGGCGGCGCTGAGGCCGGCCAGGTCGAGGGCAAAGCGGCTGAGCTCGGTCACGGTGACGCAGTCGAGACGGGCGCGACCGGTAAGCCGGTTGCTGCTCACCGCATAGGTCAGGGTGAGGTCGTAATGGCTGACCGTGTAGGAGTTGTCGCCGCTGCCGGGCACGTACGGGTCGCCCGACGTCGGCTCGCTTTCGGCCGCCCGGGAGCGTTCGTTCTTCTGCACTAGTGCGTCGACTCGCGGTCCGAGGCCGCCGGCCAGGCGGCGATCGGGTTCCCCAGCCACCGCGTGGCGGCGGGCACCGCCTCACCACGCATGACGAGCGAGCCCGGACCCACGGTCGAGTTCTCCCCCATCGCCGCCGCCGGCAGAACGACACTGTGGGGTCCGACGGTGGCACCGGCACCGAGGGTCACCTTGTCCATGCGCATGATGCGGTCATGGAACAGGTGGGTCTGGACCACGCACCCGCGGTTGACGCTCGCCCCCGGTCCCAGCTCGACCAGGTCGGCCTCCGGCAGCCAGTACGTCTCGCACCAGACCCCGCGCCCGATCCGTGCGCCCAACGCCCGCAGCCAGAGCGTGAGCGCGGACGTGGCCATGAACCCGCGCGCGAACCACGGCACGGCCAGGGTTTCCACGAAGTTGTCGGTCAGCTCGTTGCGCCAGACGAACGACGACCAGAGCGGCTTCTCCGTTGCGCGCAGCCGCCCCACCAGCAGCCACTTGACCACCACGGTCACGGCGGCGGCCAGGGCTCCCGCCACCATCAGGACCACGCCGCCCACCACAGCGGGCAACCACCAGCCGTGCTCAGCCAGCGCATCGAGGGTTACCAGGACCAGCAGCGCGATGAGCGCGGACGTGATCGGCGCGGCAACGCGACAGAGCTCGACCACGGCCCGAGCCAGCTTCAGCCGCCGCGACGGCGCGAACGTCAGCCCCCGATCGGAGTCCTCGGCCCGGCGGCGCAATTCCACCGGCGGGCTACCCAACCAGGACGTGCCCTTCTTGGCCTTCTCGGGCGTCGCCGACAGGACCGCGATGAGCCCGCCCTTGGGCACCGAACGCCCTGGCCCCGTCATCCCCGAGTTGCCGAGGAAAGCCCGCTTGCCGACCCGGGCCCGCTCGATCCGCAACCAGCCACCGCCCAGCTCGTACGAGGCGATCATGGTGTCGTCGGCCAGGAACGCGCCGGCGCCGACCGACGTCATCGCCGGCAGCAGCAACACCGTCGACGCCTCGACCCCGCGGCCGATGTCCGCGCCCAGCCAGCGCAGCCAGACCGGCGTGAACTGGCTGGCGTAGATCGGGTAGAGCAAGGCCCGGGCCGCGTCCATCAGCCGCTCCGTGCACCAGACCTGCCAGCCGACGCGGCTGCGCACGGCGTGGTGGCCTTCCCGCAGGCCGATGCCGAGCAAACGCACGGACACCAATGTGAGCACCGCGTAGGCGACCAGCCAGCAGACCGTGCCGACCACCACGGGACCGACGGCGACACCAAACGTGCCCGGCCAGGACCGTTGCTCGGGCACGGCCCGGGCGAGCAGCCACAGCCCGGGTAGCGCGGCGATCGCGGGGAACAGCGCGAACAGCGCCGACGCCGCCCCGTAAGCGGCGACCCATCCGGGCGCGGGCCCGGGTCGTTCGGGCGGCCAGTTGTGCTGTGCCCGTCCGACCCGGACGGCCGGTGCGCCGGCCCACCGTTCGCCGTCGGGGACGAATCCAGCGACCGACGAGCCGGCCGCGACCTCGACGTCCCGGCCGATCTTGGTGCCCGGCGCGAGGGTGCTGCGCGATCCGACGACGGAACCGGAGCCGACCCGGATCCGCCCGATGTGCACCCGATCGCCATCCACCCAGTAGCCGGCGAGATCAACCTCGGGCTCGATGGCGCACCCGGAGCCCAGCGTCAGCATCCCGGTGACCGGCGGCAGGGCGTGCAAGGCCACGTCGGCTCCGATGCGGGCCCCGAGCATCCGGGCGTACACGCTGATCCAGGGCGCCCCGGCCAGGCTGTCGGCGCCGACCGTCTCGGCCAGCCGTTCGGCCGCCCACAGCCGCAGGTGGACCGAACCGGCGCGCGGGTAGGTGCCCTGACGAAGCCCGCGCAGGAGCAGGCGCGCACCGAGGGCGGCCAGGCCCATCCGCCCGAACGGGCTGATGAACACGACGAGCCCGAGGCCGACCAGCCACCAGGACAGGTGGGGGGCCCACGGGATGATGAGGTTGTTGGCCAGGCCCAACAGCGTCAGCCACCGCAGACCGGTGATGGTGAACAGAACCAAGGTGGTCACCAGCTGCACCAGCTGGGCGCGCCGCCCGACCGGGCCGACGTGGTGGTTGGTGATGCTCGCGGTGGCGGCCGAGCTCTCCAGGAAAGCGGCCAGGCCGCCCAGCCGCGGGTGGGCGTAGATGTCGGCCACGGTCACCTGGGCGAAGCGCTGGCGCAGCACCGACACCAGCTGCGCCGCCGACAGGCTGCCACCACCATGAGCGAAGAAGTCGTCGTCGGCGCCGGAGACGTTCAGGCCGAGGATCGCGGTCCACTGTTCCGCGAGCCAGCCAACCGTGCCCCCCAGAGCCTTCCCCGGTGCGGAGTCGTCCGCCTGGGCCGGCAGCGGCCACGGCAGCGCCGCCCGGTCGACCTTGCCCGACGTGCGGGTGGGCAGGTCGGGCACCACGGCCAGAGCCGGGACGAGGGCGGCCGGCAGCGCGGCCCGCAGCTGAGCCAGCGCGGACATCTGGTCGAAGCGCTCCGGGTCGGACACGACGACGTACCCGACCAGCACCTGGTTGCCGGCGCTGGTCGCCCGGACGGCCGCGGCGGCGCCGCCGACCCCGGACAGGGCGGACAGGGCGGCGTCCACCTCGCCGAGTTCGATCCGGCGCCCGCCCAGCTTGATCTGCTCGTCGGCCCGACCCTGGAAGAGCAGCCCGGCCCGTTCGTAACGCACCAGATCACCGCTGCGGTAGGCGCGATCCCAACCCAGGACCGGCAGCGGGGCGAACTTCTCGGCATCCTTGGCCGGGTCGAGATAACGAGCCAGGCCGACGCCACCGATGATCAGCTCGCCCGTCTCCCCCTCGGCCACCGGCGCGCCGTCGGCGCCGACCACCGCCAGCTCCCACCCGGCCAACGGCAGGCCGATGCGCACCGGGCCCTCGTCGGTGAGCTGGGCGGCACAGGCGACCACGGTGGCCTCCGTGGGCCCGTAGGTGTTCCAGACCTCGCGGTCGTCGTCGACCAGCCGCTCGGCCAGCTCCGGCGGGCAGGCCTCGCCACCGAAGATCAGCAGCCGGACGCGCCCCAGCGAGCCAACGGGCCACAGCGCGGCCAGGGTCGGCACGGTCGACACGACGGTGATGCCCCGCTCGGCCAGCCAAGGGCCCAGATCGAGGCCGCTGCGGACCAGGCTGCGCGGCGCCGGCACCAGGCAGGCCCCCCGCCGCCAGGCCAGCCACATCTCCTCGCACGAGGCATCGAAGGCCACGGACAGGCCGGCGAGTACCCGGTCACCCGGCCCGATCGGGCGCTTGGTCAGAAACAGGGCGGCTTCGGCGTCGACGAACGCGGCCGCGCTGCGATGGGTGACGGCCACGCCCTTCGGCGTGCCGGTGGAGCCGGAGGTGAAGATGACCCAGGCGTCGTCGGCCCACTCAGGCGGCGGGACCGCGCGATCTGGCCCGGGCACCAGGTCTGCGGCGGTACTGAGCACGGTGCGAACCCGCGCCTCGCCGAACACGAGGTCGGCCCGCTCGTCGGGATCATCCGCGTCGACGGGCACGTAGGACGCGCCGGACTGAAGAACACCGAGAATGGCGACGTACAGCCCGCTGGTGCCCGAGGGCAGCCGGACGCCGACGCGGTCGCCACGGCCGATGCCGGCGGCAGCCAACCGGGTCGCCACCGCCGTCGCCGCGGTCGCGAGTTGCCGGTAGGTCAGGACCGCATCGACGGCGTCCACGGCCGGCCGATCCGCATGGCGATCCGCGCTGGCCGTGAAGATGTCGATCAGCGTCCGCGGCGGCGGTGCCAGTCGGGCATCACCGAGAACGTGGCCGCGGGCGGTCGGCTTCATCGCGCTGGCAGAAGCTGGCCCGGGTCCGTGTCCGGCGGCGGTCGTCACCACAGCCAGAGCGTAATGGGGCTGGAACCGTGTTCGTGATCGGCCACGCGCCGGGCCGGAAGGCCCGACCGACCCGTCCGCTCTGCGCCGTCGACCCGACCTCGGCGCTAGGCGAGCTCGCTGGCCAGCGGCCAGCCGCCGCGAGCCAGCACGGCCGACACCCGGAGCAGGTCATCCTGCGTCGCGGTCTGGAAGGCGCGGTCTCGGATCATGCCTCGGATCTGCTCGGCAGTGACCGGCTCCGAGTCGTTGGAGATCGAGTCGAGCGCCAGTTCGTCCGCGATGGATTCGACGTCGGCGTCACTGAGGTTGCGGTGCAGCACCATCAGCACCGACGGGATGTCGCGCTGGGGAATGCCCTCCGGATAACCGGCCTTGAGCCAGTTCAGGACCTTTCCGACCGGTGATTCGCTCATGCGTCTAACTCTTCTTCTGGATCTCGGGAATGAGGTTCTTGAAGGTGATGTCGTAGTTGCTGCCCTTGCCGGTGGCGATGATGTACACGATGCCGGACACGATCGCGTAGGCCACGATCAGGAAGATCACCCCCGCCAGTACCTTGCCTATCGGATTGGGCTTGGCGTGGCCCACCTCGGCGTCACCGCCCGCACCCCACGCCAACGACCGGATCCCGCTGGCGTACAGCACCGGCAGACCCGCGCCCAGGATAAGGCTGGCCAGGGCCACCTTCCAGATGGTCTGGGCGGCGAACTGCAGGTCATATCCCACGGCACTCATGCGACACCTCCACTGGCAAGCTGCGGTTCGGCTTCGGCGGTTTCGCCGTCGTCCCACTCGTTGACGTTGTGCGAGCCCACCGGCTCCTTGCGCGAACGCAGGTAGATGTAGCCGGCCAGGGCCAGCAGGATGGCGAACTCGACGAGCGCACCGATCGCCGATCCCGAGCTGCTGGTACCGAAGATCTTGCCGATGTGCCAGATCACGAACCCGACCACCGCCGCGGCCGGAAGGGTGAGCAACCAGCCGGCGGCCATGCGACCGGCGACACGCCAGCGCACCTCTGCGCCGCGCTTGCCGAGACCGGTACCAAGGATCGAGCCGGTCGCCACGTGGGTGGTCGACAGCGCGAAGCCGAAGTGGCTCGACGCCAGGATGACCGCAGCAGACGCGGACTCGGCGGCAACGCCCTGGGGGGACTCGATCTCGACCAAGCCCTTGCCCAGGGTGCGAATGATGCGCCACCCGCCGAGGTAGGTGCCCAACGCGATCGCCAGCGCGCAGGTGAGCTTGACCCAGAACGGGATGGTGTCGAAGCTCGTCCAGTGTCCGGTGGCCAGCAGGGCCAGGGTGATCACACCCATCGTCTTCTGGGCATCGTTGGTGCCGTGGGCCAGGGAGACCAGGGTGGCCGTGCCGATCTGGCCCCATCGGAACCCGGAGTTGAGGAACCTTTTCGCCACGCCGGCGGTAACGCGGTAGATGAAGTAGGTGGCCGTCCCCGCGCAGAGCGCGGCGATGAACGGTGAGGCCAGCGCCGGCAGGATGACCTTGCCGAGGACGCCGTCGAGCTTGGTGCCGTCACCGGCCCAGTTGACCCCGTTCCAGCCGAGTGAGGCGATGGCCGAGCCGATCAGGCCGCCGAACAGCGCGTGCGACGAACTCGACGGCAGGCTCAGCAGCCAGGTGAGCAGGTTCCAGACGATGCCGCCGATGAGCCCGGCGAACACGATGGCCAGGAGCAGATCCTGATGGATCAGGTGAGCCGGCGCCGCGGGGGTCGTGGCGGTTGCCGGTTTGGCGGCCGCGAGGGTCTTTACCACGGCGTTGGTGACGGTGATGGCGACCGACACGGACAGGAACGCCCCGACCAGGTTCGCGATCGCCGAGATACCGACCGCGACCTTGGGCTTGAGGGCCCCGGTGGCGATCGACGTCGCCATCGCGTTCCCGGTGTCGTGAAACCCGTTGGTGAAGTCGAAGCCCAGAGCGGTGACGACGACCAGGCACAGGATGAAGGTTTCTGCATTCACGCTCAGCAGCATGCCGTCCCGATATCCGACAATTTACTGTGTTCATCAATCATTCATTTTGCATTCGCTGGCTCGCCGTCTCGGATTAAGACAGCTCGCGGCAACCGCCCAGAACCGTCGGCGGGGCATTGCGCGTTCACCCCGCGCCTCTAGTATGCCGTCGTGCTGACCGACATTCGCGAGTACATCGACAAGTTGCAAATCAACGGGCAGAAGATCGGCGACGACCACGACGACGATCCGATCCTGCTCGACGCGGCCGGCCGCGCGGTCGACACCTGGCGCGAGAGCTACCCCTACGACGAGCGCATGGACCGCGATCTCTACGACGAGCAGAAGTACCTGCTGCAGGTCGAACTGCTGAAGTTCCAGCACTGGGCGATCGACACGGGTAGCAAGCACGTCCTCGTCTTCGAGGGCCGTGACGCCGCCGGCAAGGGCGGCACGATCAAGCGATTCATGGAACACCTCAACCCGCGCTACGCGCGCGTCGTGGCACTGGTGAAGCCGACCGAGCGTGAGCAGCACCAATGGTATTTCCAGCGCTACGTGCAGCACCTGCCGACCAGCGGTGAGACCGTGTTGTTCGACCGCAGCTGGTACAACCGGGGCGGGGTTGAACACGTGATGGGTTTCGCCACGCCCCAGCAGTACGAACTCTTCATGCACCAGGCTCCCGTCTTCGAGCGCATGCTGGTCGAGGACGGCATCCACGTGACGAAGTACTGGTTCTCCGTGACCCAGTCCGAGCAGCGGACGCGCTTCATCATCCGCCAGGTCGACCCCGTCCGGCAGTGGAAGCTGTCGCCGATGGATCTGCAGTCGCTCGACAAGTGGGAGGCCTACACGGCGGCCAAGGAGGAGATGTTCCGCAGCACCGACACCGACATCGCGCCGTGGATCACCATCAAGTCCAACGACAAGAAGCGGGCCCGCATCAACGCGATGCGCCACTTCCTGTCCACCGTGGACTACGAGGGCAAGGACCCCGACGTGGTCGGCGCACCCGACCCGTTGCTCGTGCGGCGCGGCCAGGACGCCGTCGGCGACTGAAAGGATTTCCGACCTGCGACGGGACGGTCGTCACGTGGCCGCGACGCGAACGCAACGTTCAGTGCGGGATCTGACCCGAGTACCACATCAGATCCATGGCCGCCGTACACACCGAGCAGCGGCTGATCGGTGTGGGTGAGTGCGGTTCGGGCCACCGTTCGCCGAACACGGTGATGTGGGTGCCGCACAGAGCCGTGTGTTGACCGACGCGCACCGCATGCGTCAGTTGCGCCGCGTTGGTATGCGGATCCGTGCGCCATCCTTTAACCGGTACTTGGTCGATCCGCGTTTGCGTGACGGTCATAGTAGAAGCTCGCCCTTCGGGTTCTCGCCCGTGCCCGGCTCCCGTACACCGATCGAACGGCCGGGTCGGCCTCGTGCATCGATGCTCGGGCTTGGCTTCGACCGTAGGCCGGCGCCGACGAAGACCGCACGGGTTGCCACGAACGTTCACAGGCACTCCATCTGCGAGTAACCCGGCCTCGCCAGTTTGGCCTCGGACCGAAGACGGGTTGCTCCACCTGATGGTAGAAGCGATCTGCGGGGCATCCGGTGGCCGCCCGAAGGAAATCCCGGCCGATCGGGACATCGGCCCCTTGGCGCCGGGACATTCCGCCGCGCAGGTTTCCCTCGATCCGAAGGCGATCGCAAGTCATACGAGGGAGAAATGCGATGTGGAAAAGGCGTGAGGTTGTTGTCGCGGTGACCTGTCTGGTCGTGGGTTCGGTCGGGCAATTAGTGCAGTACGTCGTGACGCCGGTGGGTGAGGGCGAGACGGCGGCGGCGAAGTACGTGGCGAAGGCGGTGGCGCACCCGACGGCGATGCAGTGGGCGGGCTGGCTGGACCTGACGCTGCCGTTCTTCCTGCCCGCGTTGGTGGTGGTCGCCTACCTGGCGCAGGCCAGGGCGACCCGGCTCGGGTGGGTGGCCGCCGTTCTGGCGATCGGAACCACCATTCCTGGCATCGCGTACGTGGTGGCGCCGGACGTGCTCTACCTCGGAGCGATTCACGGTGACGTGACCGCCAAGGCGATTGACTCGTACAACCACGCCGGTGTGGTCGAGGTGGCCACGACCGTGTTTCTGGTCGGGCACGTCCTGGGCGTGGTCCTGCTCGCGGTGGCCCTGGGGCGGGCGCTCTGTTCTTCGGTGGGCGGCGGTCTGCCTGGCGCTGATGGCCGCGTTCGGTGCGTGCGCGGAACGCTCTGATCCAACCCGCAGACCGTTGCCGAGTCGTCGCCGACAGCTGCGCTGGCCCGGTCCTGACCGTGCCTACGCTCGGTGCCTCCGCTCCGGGCGTCGGCGTGTGGAGTACGCGTCAAGGTGTATCTGTCGGGGCAGACAACGACGCCGGCTGTCCGGGAGAATCCGGTGCCCTACATCCAGTACCGGGTTGTCGGCACCGGTTCGTGGACGGTTATCCCCTCGTTCTCGGGCTCGAAGTACACCCTCAAGGCTGGTGCCCTGAACGACGGCAACCAGTAAGAGTGGCAGGTAGCCACGAACGGTGTCCTGGCCAGTCAGGTTCCGCTCTCGCAGAGTTCCTACTTCCAGGCGGTGTCTGCCCCTGCCATTGCCCAGACTCCTACTGCACTATCCCACCGACCAGCCAACCTTCCACGGCGACGTCACCCTGCTGACCGTAGTGATAAGAACCCACACCTCGAACGTACCAAGTGCCGGTCGAGGGTCGGAAGATGGCTATATCCGTCTTGCCGTCACCGTTGTAATCAGCCTGGGCGTTCTGGTCACCATCACTACCGTACTGAACCTTGAACTGGCCCCGGACGTACCAGGTGCCGGTCGAGGGACGGTAGACCGCTATGTCGGTCTTACCGTCCCCGTTGTAGTCCGCAGGAACCGGGTAGTCATTTGCCACGCCGTAGGCGACAGACCCTTGGCCCCGGACATACCAGACACCCGTGGTGGGGCGGTACATCGCGATGTCAGCCTTGCCGTCCCCGTTGTAGTCAGCCGGGACCGGGATGTCTCCTGGCTCTCCGTAGGCCACTGGGGAGTGACCCTGGATGTGCCAGACCCCGGCGCGGACTACGGCCAAACTTGCCTTGCCGGTACCGTCATAGTCAGCGGGCACTGGGAGGTCCCCCGAGGTGCCGTAGGTCTTCGTAGACAGACCCAGGCTGTAGGAGTTCCAGGCTCCGTCAGCGAAGGTAACTTCCTGGTCCCTACCCCGCCCCAGGTAGTCCGCGGGCACCGGGTAGTCCAGAACCACAGGAGCCGAAGGGAGACCCTTTGTGTACCAGGTAGCAGAGGACGGGCCATCCGGAGCCGCCATGCGACGAGCAGTAGGCAGGATCGGGTAACGGATAAGCGAGAGGTCAGCCTTGCCGTCCCCGGTGAAGTCGTAGAGCGTGGCATCGCGGTGCTTGGGAGCAACCGCATGGTGCACCGACTGAGCCTGAGCCTGTTGGACAACACCGAGAGAGCTGAGAGCCAGCCCCACAACCGCGCACACCCGAACTGACCTTCTGAACATGAGCCGAGCCTCCTGGCTAGGGGTAGTTGATACGACCGTCTACAGCTGTGTAGAAGGAACCACCGAAGTGGAAAACATCAATGTTTCGCTCATACCAGTAGCCGTTGGAACTGCGGTACACGGCAGGGTCAGCCTTGCCGTCACCATCGTAGTCAGCCGGAACGGGCACGTTCGTAGAGACACCGTAGTGGATACTGGCCTGGCCCCGGATGTACCACGTGGCCGTACTGGGACGCCACATCGCTATGTCAGTCTTGCCGTCCCCGTTGTAGTCCGCGGGGATGGGAACGTCCGTGGCGGTGCCGTATGAAACCGGGGAGTGGCCCTTGATGTGCCAGACGCCGGAGCGGTACACACCCAGGGTCGCCCTGCCAGTGCTGTCCCAGTCAGCCGCAACGGGTAGGTCCCCAGCCTGGCCGAGTTGGACGACCTGACCCGCCAGGTCCAGGACACCGTCGCCGACGTGCGTCGCCTGGTCTACGGGCTGCGGCCACCGGCCGTGGACGACCTCGGCCTGATCGGCGCGATCAAGGAACAAGCCCAAGCCATGGGCGGGGTGGAGGTCCACGGCACGGTGGACGAGGACCTCCCGGCGGCGGTGGAGGTCGCGGCGTACCGGATTGCCCTGGAGGCGATGACGAACTCGCTGCGCCATGGCGCCGGCCGCTGGTGCCGGGTGGGCCTGGAACTCGACGGAAACCTGCACATCGTGATCGAGGACGACGGGGTCGGGCTGCCCGAGCAGTCCGCGCCGGGGTCGGGATCACCTCGATGCGCGAACGCGCCTGCGAACTCGGCGGCACCTGGTCGATCTCGCGCCGCGACCCCTCGGGGACCATGGTCCTGGCCGTCCTTCCCGTGGCGACGGCGCCATGACAATCGATCAGGAAACGATCCCAACCTGGGTCGGAGCACCATCCGAGCCCTCATCGCCGACGACCACCCCGTCTTCCGCTCCGGGCTGCGCACGATGGTCGAAGATGCGGCCGACCTCGAGTTCGCCGGCGAGGCCAGCGACGGGCAGGAGGCACTCGAGTTGTGTCGGGCCGCGCCGCCCGACGTGGTGCTCATGGACCTGCGGATGCCTGGCACCAGCGGCGTCGCCGCCACAGCGGCCCTAGCGGCCGAACTGCCCGCGGTGCGGGTGCTCATGCTGACCATGCTCGAAGACGACACCTCACTCGTGCCGGCGCTACGGGCCGGCGCCCGCGGCTACGTCCTGAAAGGTGCCGCCCCCGCGGAAATCCTGCGGGCAGTCCGGGCCGTTGCCGCCGGCCAGGCCATCTTCGACGTCGGACTCGCCGACCGGCTGGCCGGACTGGTCGTGGGCAAGGCCGGCCAGCGCCCCTACCCGTTCCCCGAGCTCAGCCGCCGCGAACACGACGTCCTGCACCTGCTGGCCGCCGGCCACTCGACCACCGCCATCGCCGCCCAGCTGAGCCTGTCCGAGAAAACGGTCCGTAACAATGTCTCGACCGTGTTGGTCAAACTGCGGGCCACCGACCGACCGGCGGCCATCATCAGAGCCCGGGAAGCCGGGATCGCCACCCGGCCGCCGAGTCCCCACCCGCGGACTGAATCGCCGAAGCGGAACGTCGAGGCGCCGCGTCCCGTCCACGTCACCGGCACCGTTCCGGTCCAGTTTGCGGCGGCACATGGGCCCATCGATGATCTTGTGGTGACCGTTACGCCGACCTCGTCCAAGCGGATGAGACTGCGATACCCGGGGTCGTGCCGTGATTGTGCTCGCCCGATCCCGGCCGGGCAGTGGGCGGTCTATCACCGGCTCGCCAAGACCGTGCACTGCCTGTCCTGTTGCGACCTCGAGGTGCGCGCCGGCACCGGGGGCATTCGCCCAGAAATCCCGGCTGTGCCCACGTCAGCCGACCCGGTGTCACCGCCGCCGGTTGACACGGGCACGGCCGGCGCGTCCGCACGACGGGAGTACGAACGCCGCGCGGCAAACAGGGAAACTCGGATACGCGCCGCGCATCCGCGGGTGGGTGGACTGGTCATGGCGCTGCGCGACGAGCCGCAGCACATCACGGCGTGGGGTCGCGGCGCCGGCGGGGAACGCATGCTCGGCACTCGCCTGGATGCCCTCTGCGCGCAGGGGGTTCTGGTCTTGCACGACCGTGGCATCCCGCGTTCGCGCGCCAACATCGACCACGTCGTCATCAGCGCGGCGGGTGTGTTCGTCATCGACGCCAAGCGCTACCGGGGTCGTCCCCACCTGCGCGTTGAGGGCGGAGTGTTGCGGCCCCAGACCGAGACGCTGCTCGTGGGAGGCCGAAACGGCACCAAGCTCCTCAGCGGTGTCGCCGCGCAGGTGGATCGGGTCCGCGCCGGGCTGGCCGCCGGCGGGTTCACCGGGGCCCCGGTCCGCGGGGTGCTGTGTTTCGTGGAGGCCGACTGGCCGTGGCTCGGCGGCACGTTCACCACCGCCGGGATAGCCGTGGTCCATCCGAAGAAGCTGACCGCGATGATCACCGCCGCTGGAAGTCTCACCACGGACGCCATGACGACGATGCACAGGCACCTCGCGGCGGCATTTCCGCCCGCGTGAAGTGGCCGCAATCCAGCAACGTCGCGGGCCACGAACGGGCCGCGGACAAATGGGTCGGGTGTGCTGATCCGGCCGGTCTTCGCTGGTCAGATCGGGCCGCGCCCCAGGCCGGCGTCACGGGCCATGACCGCGGCCTGCACCCGGTCTGCTACCTGCAGCTTGTTCAGCACGCTCGACACCAGGTTGCTCACGGTCTTCGTGGCAATGCCCAGCTTGACGGCGACGACCGCCGTTGGCAGGCCGGCGGCGACCAGATCGAGCACGGCCAGTTCCCGGTCGGTCAGGCTCGGGAACGGCCGCGGCGACGGCGCCGGCGCGGTGAGCTGCTGCAGGACGCGGCGGGCGACGCCGGGGCCGAACACGGCTTCGCCAGCATGTACGGCGCGGATGGCTCGCGCGATGTCTTCCTGCTCGGCACCCTTGAGCAGGTACCCCTGGGCACCGGCCTTCATGGCGGTGAACAGCGAATCATCGTCAGCGAACATCGTCAGCACGCACAGCGCGGTGGCCGGCGCCAGGCGACGGATCTCGCGCAGCGCGCCGAACCCGTCCAGCTCAGGCATCTGCAGGTCGAGCAGGGCGACATCGGGCCGGTGCAACACGACGTCTCTGACGGCCTGGCGACCGTCGGCGACCACAGCGACCACCTCCATGTCGTCCAGGGAGCCGATCAAAGCGGTCAGTCCGGCGCGCATGACCGGGTGGTCGTCGGCCACCAGCACACGGATCACGAGCCGGCGCCCATCAGGAGACGGCCAGAGGCAGCCGGGCCCGCACGGCCCCACCGGATGCGGACGGGCCGACGTCGCAGGCGCCGCCCAGCTCGGCGGCCCGTTCCCGCATAGCGGTGATCCCGACGCCCGCAGCCCAATCGGCCGCCGGGAGGTTGCCGGCGCCCGGAGCGCCCGCGGCCCCGTCGTCGAGCACCTCGACCAGCAGGTCGCGGTCGTGCCGCAGCCGTAACGACACGGCGGATGCCGTCGAGTGCCGCACGGCGTTGTTCAACGCCTCGGTGGCGATGCGGTAGGCCGCGACCTCGATCGCCGGCGGCAGAGCATGCAGTCCCTCGGCGTCGACGGTAACGACGAGCGGGCCGCCGTCCGCGCGGCGGACCGTCTGCGCGGCCCGAGCCTGCAGCGCACCGGCCAGTCCGAGGTCGGCCAACGCCGGCGGGCGCAGGTCGTCGACGACGCGGCGCACTTCGCCGATGGCGGCGCGGACGTCACTGCGAATCGTGTCCAGTAGCGCATCGGACTCCGCCGGGGCACAGGCGCGCAGGTTGGCCGCCGCGTCCGCGCTCAGGGCGACACCGGTCAGCAGCGGGCCGAGGCCGTCGTGCAGGTCGCGACGCAGCCGGAGCCGTTCCTCCTCACGCGCGGCCACCAGCCCCTCCCGCGACCGTTGCAGCTGCGCGGAGGCCAGCGTGGCGTGCACGGCGACGGCCAGCGGCCCGCTCAGCAGCCGCAGCACCCGAACGTCGCCGGCAGTGAGCGCCCCCTGACCGCGGCGCAGCCCGAGGACCAGCTCGCAGCCCTCTCCCAGCGGCCGGCGCACCTGCCGGGCGTCGCCGCTCGTCCCGGCTGCGGCGACCACGTCTTCGCCGGCCGCGACGGCCACGAACGGTAGGCCCAGTGCGGAGCGCACCTCGGCCAGGCTGCCGCCGAGGTCGGTGAGCCGCTCACCCACCCGCGAGGCCACCCGCAGCGGATCCCTCTCGCCGTACAGCAGCCGGTGCACGCCGTGCTGGACCCAGGTCCGCAACGGCAGGGCCAGCAGGGCGATGAGCAGTGCGGAGGCAACGCCGGACAGCGCGAGGGCCAGCAGCGCGTAGCCGGCGAGGACGAGCGCCGAAAGCACCGCGTAGACCACACCACGAGCCAAGACGACCCGGATGTCGAGCAGGCCGTAGCGCAGCACGGCCACGCTGATAGCCGCGGGAAGCAGTGGGATGGTGAACAGCACGGCGATCGGCGTGCCCGCCACCAGCGACCACGGCGCGACCGCAACGAGGATGACTGCGGCCGCGCCGGCCAGCCACAGCAGCTGTCGACGGACCTGCTCACTACCGCGCCGGTAACGCACGCCGAGCGAGACGATCCCGACGAGAATCGCGGCCAGCAGGCGCAGCTCGCTTATCGTCCACAGCGTCGCCCAGCCTCCCGACTGGGGCAGTGTCCAGGCACTGCCGGGCAGCCCGGCGCGCGTCGCCGGCGGCCCGACGCCGGCGCCTGTGCCAACCTCGAGCAGGAACAGCGGTGCAGTGAGCGCGACGACGGCCGCGACCGGCCGCCAGGCCCGTGACGGCAACCTCCCGTCCGGCAGCAACAGCAACGACAGCGGCAGGACGAGGCCGATATGTACCGACCACGTCCAGTTGGCGGACGTGATCAGGGTCTGGACGAGCCACCGCGGCGCACCGTCGTCGTACAGGACGACACCGGCGGGCAACCCGAACGCGGTCCCGAGCTGCAGATTGCCGCCCACCGCGTACAACCAGCCCACGGGATGACCCGGCCGGTACCAGCTGATCAGCGCCCCGCAGAGCCCGAAGCTCGTGCCGATCAGCAGATTGCTGACTACGAACGCGTTGAGCGCGACCTGGAACGACCAGCCCAGCTGCGCCCAGGCGGCGAGCGTGCCAACGGCCTGGGCGACGGCCACTACGCCCAACACCCCGGCGAGAACCCGGCTGGTCGGCATAGGCAGAAGTGTCGCGCGCCGACGTTCCCGCTGTCACGGGAAACCGGCCCGCTTCGACCGGGAACTTCACCGCGCCCGAACCGGCACCCTCCTGCTGCGACGGGTGACATGACCCTGCCACCGGGGTGTCCGTGCGCCCAGGCTGAGCCTCATCCACCGAGGCTGCATCGGGGTTACACCAACGTGAGGAACCAGCCATGACCGAGACCAACCACTCCACGCTGGGCCGCCTGGCCCTGTGCCTGCTACCCGTCGGACCGCTCGCCGTCGCGGTGATCCGACTCGAATTGCCTTATTACCACGCGAAAACCAACCTGGCCGCGGTGCAGTCCGTCGCCGCCCACCCCGGCCGCGAGAGCCTGGTGCTCTGGCTGGGACTCATCGCCTTCCTAACCCTGCTGCCCGGCGTGCTCGGCCTCGCCGCCGCCCTGCCGGCCAGCCGGGTCCGCACCGCCGGCCTGGTCCTCGCCGCGGCCGGCTACCTCTGCATCGGCGTGTTGTTCATCGAGGACTCGCTGCTCTGGAGCGCTGCGCACATTCACGCCAACCAGGCCCAGACCGCAGCGTTGCTGGGCGCCAACCACCCGGCGATCTCCATCGCGACAGGCATCTTCGTGGCGGGCCACGTGCTCGGCACCGTCCTGCTCGGGGTGGCCCTCCTGCGCGCCAAGCTCGTCCCGATCTGGGCCGCGTGGGCCCTCATCGTCTCCCAGCCCATCCATTTCACCGCCCTCGTCATCCTCGGCAGCCCGCAGGTGGACTTCGTGGGCTGGTCGCTCACCGCGGTCGGCATGGCGATGGTCGCCCGCACGCTGCTGGGCCGGCCCGCGCCGACCGCGCCGGCCCTGGTCGCGACCAGCGTCCAATCCAGCACCGTCTGAACCGCCTCGCCTCGATCCGACCTCCGGCGCGCTCGGCGCTGGAGGTCGAAGGCATCTGCCGCTGCTTCGCCGATATTCGCGCGGTCTGTCGGAGTCTGCGCAGCACGTGTCCGTACCCGTTTGCCCGCATGGATTCTGTCGACGAATAGGCGCGTTCCCGCGATACTTGCGGTCATGCCGACGCCCGAGTTCGGGCGCCCGGTCTAGACACCCCTGGTGTCGATGGCGATGTCGGTGTCGTCCCGATGCAGCCAGGCAAGCAGGTCGGCGGGGGCGAATCGGGCCGCCCGCGCGCGGTAGCGGGCGAGCTGTTGTTCGGACAGCACCTCACCGGCTGCCCCCGGCCTCCCCCGTCTGAAGAACGCGCCGCTGTCCTTGAGCACACCGACCGGGTCCGGCACCAGCTGCCCGGCCCGCGCACGCATCGCCGGGAGGCCAGCTGCAGACACCAGGCCCGGCCACAGGTCCTCGGGAACCCCGAAGCCCAACCGGTGGGCCAGCCGCCGCATCTGCCCCTCGAGATCAGACCAGAGATCGTCGTAGTGCACGAGGATGACGTTGCTGTCGGTGCGGCGGTCCCAGGCATCGCGTAAGTGGTGCATCACCCCCGGCAACGAGTCCAAGGCGACCCGGGGGTCCGCGTCGCGGGTGATCCAGGCGTCCAGCCAATCGGGCAGTGACTCGCGGGTCGCCGACGCACTCGTTCGCTCGTCGTTGCCGGTGAGCTGCTGTATGCGCTGCCGGTCGAGGTTGTCGCCTTGGTGGTACAGCGACACGGCCGCGTCGAGCGGGTGCCGGCACACCACGATGTACCAGGCCTGCGGGTCGAGCGGGATCCCGTCCAGCGGGGTGTGGGTCTTGAGCAACCGCCGATGCCGCTGACGCTGCAACCGGACCAGAACCTCGTCCTGCGGCTGGACCAGCCAATCCAGCCACGGCGACAACCGCGCCAATGGCGCCGGCAGCTCGGCGGTGTGAAACACCAGCAGGGCGCAGATCATCTGCATCCATGTGGTGCCATGCTTCGACCGGGTGCTGATCACCATGTCTCCCGGCCGGAACTGGAACTGCGACCAGCGGCCGCTGTCCTCGTCCGGAGACTGGTAGCGCAGCGGCGGCCGAGACACGCCGCGACGATAGCGGCTCCCAGCGCAAGATCGACTTTCCGTTACGACTTCCACGCTGCGCCAGCGTTACGGCACTGGCGCCGGCGCGAACGCAGGCACGCACCGTGTTGAGGAACGTGCTGCTCGGGCGCTTGACCCCTACCCGTGCGCTCCGTCGACAACGCGGCCGCGGTCGCAGTGGATCAGGACTGCTGGAGATACGTCAGGAGTACGACCCCGGAGTCGAATCGCTTCACATCGTGCAGTGCCAACCGCACCGTTCCCCGGTCGCCTAACACATGAACATTGCCCCGGCCCCAGACGAGCGGGTTCACGTACACCTCGTACCGGTCGATCAGCCCCCTCTCGGCCAGGGCGTAGGCAAACTCGCCGCTGCCGTGCAGGAACAGGTCGCCGTCGACCTCGTCCTTCAGCTTGGGGATCGAGTCCTTGAGGTCGCCGTTGAGCAGCGTCGAATTCCACCCGATTTCTCCGGACAGGGTGTTGGACCCGACGTACTTGGGCAGCGCATTGACCATGTCCGCCCAGGTCCCGGATTGGCTCGGCCAGTACCCGGCCAGGCCCTCGTACGTCTTTCGACCCAGCACCAGCCCGCCCGACCTGGCCTGCCGCTCGAACGAGTAGACGCCGTGATCCCCGTCCGGCTGCACCCACTCGCCGACCGGGTCTATGACACCGTCGATGGTGGCTTGTGCGGTACCGATCAGCTTTCCCATGTGCGATTCTCCTTGAGGCGCCAGGCTTCCTGTTGCGTGGGCGACGTCGCCGCGCGGGTCCAGCGCTGGCCTGCGAGTGACTCAGCCATCACATGGACGCCGGGCGGGAACGGGTCTTCAGGGCGCCGGCCGCGGCGAACCCGAGCACCAGCAGCGCGATCACCAGCCACAGCGAATCGAGGATACCGACGGCTCGGGACAGGAACCCGATCGCCGGTGGCCCGGCCAGGTTCGCGACGTAACCGATCGAGGCGACGACGCTGACCTGGGCCGCTGGATTGGGGCCGCTGTCGGCGGCAGCGGACATGCCCAGCGGGAATCCCATCGATACCCCTACCGCCCACAACGCTGCGCCGAGCAGAAGCGCCCAGCCCGCGTCGGCGAAGATGAACGCCAGCAGGCCGGCCACTCCGAGCCCGGTCGTCACCTGGACCGCGCGGACCCGGCCGACGCGGTCGACCAGGGGGCCGGCGGTCACCCGGGTGATCGTCTCGCTCGCTGCGAAGACCACCAAGAACCACGCCGCCACCGCGGGGGGCCGGTGATGGCCCTCGCGCACGGCCAACGGAAGCCAGTTGTTCGCCGTCCCCTCGCCCAACTCCACGCCCAGCATCACCAGCCCGATCAGCAGCAAACGCCCATCGCCCCACCCGCGCAGCCATTCTCGAACCCGCTGAGCCCGTGACGGGCCGACGCCTGTTGCCGAGACGTCCACCCGGACCGGGATGAACCGGGCGACAACTCCGCCCGCCGCCACGATCAGTGCCGCCTCGCCCAGGAACTGCCACTGCAGATCGACCCCGAGCCCGGCACAAACGGCACCGATGCCGGCGCCCACCACCGCCCCGGCCGACCAGGCCGCATGCAACAGCGGCATCAACGTCTTGTCCGCGGCTTGCTCCACCGCGGCGCCCTCGACGTTCATCATCACGTCGACCGCGCCGATCGCGAACCCCACCAGCACGAAGCCGGCCGCCGTCACCGCGATGGAGCGACCCAGGCCGCCACCAACACCGATGACCCCGATCGCAAGCCCGATCACCCACAGCATCGCTCGGATCCCGTGCCGCGCCCCCAGCCACGACATCAGCGCCGTCGCCGCCGCCAACCCGGCCAACGCGCCGACGGTCACGCCCGCCAAGACAAGGCCGATCCCGGCGTCGTCCGCCCGCAGGTCCGTGCGCAAGTCAGGCAACCGCGGACCCCACGTCGAGACGGCGACCCCACCCAACGCGAACGCGGTCATCACCGCGTTCCGCCACGCCCGCACGGACCCCGAGCGCGCCGCTGTCCCATCGTCAGCACCCATCAACGCAGACTAGGAGACGGACACCATGGCCCGACGGACCGCCGTCCGGAGCGCGTGGTGTTGGTCAGCGCACGATCCGTCGCTGGGCGCGATCCTGGAGGGGTGGGGATCTGGCGCCGATGAGGAGTTCTGCGCTGAGCTTTGGACGCCTACATGGCGAGGGCACAGTGTGCCGGGCGCGTTGCGGCGAACGCGCCCGGCAGGCTGGGCGCTACTT